>CAYGPO010000192.1:3948-6113 GCA_964351665.1 uncultured Gammaproteobacteria bacterium
GGTCAGCGTTGCCTCCGACGGCAATTACGCCACCGTACCCCTGCGCAAAGACACCGTCCGGGTTACCGCCGTACAGTCGATCATGCGAGCTGTTCGTAACACCAGCAACCCCGGGCCCGAAATGAAGGCCAACGTCGACCACATGCTTGAGCTACTGGACATGGCCAACGGTTTTTGGGGCAAGCAGGATCTGGTCTGCTTTCACGAGCAGCCGATTATGGGCTGGAATCCCTGGACCCTGAAACAGGCGCTGCGGGTGGCCATCGACATCCCGGGGCCGGAAACCCAGCGGCTGGGGGAAAAAGCCAAAGAGTATGGGTGTTATATCAGCTTTGGCACCTACGCCAGGGACCCAGACTGGCCCGGCCATTTACTGTTAAACGGTATTCTCATTGGCCCGGACGGCAGTATTGTTGCCAATCACTGGAAAACCAATAACAGCCGAGGCGGGATACCCGGCTGGGATATCTTTACGACCTCCATCTACGACGTACTGGATCAGTACCGTGAGATGTACGGTGAAGACGAGGTGCTGCAGGTAGCGCGTACCGATATTGGCAACATTTCCTGCGCAATTACCCCCTTCCAGCCGGACATCGCCAGAGCCCTGGCCATGAAAGGGATGGAGCTTAGGCTAAGCTCTGCTTCTGGCGGTTACAGCACCACTGAGGCTGAGCTGATTTCCCAGCATAACCGACTTTGGAGCGTCATTTGTAACCAGTCCATATCCCCGGATCAGCCCGGCTTTCCCGAGTTTGCCGGTTCCGGCGATACCGCTATTTATGCGCCGGATCGAACCCCGCCTAAGCGGGTTAAGTCGGCCCATGAGGAGTTCGTCACCGCTACCATTCCCATGGCGAGCTTTCGCCGTTCGCGAACCATTCCCGCCGGTGTGCCGATGGAAATGCTGATGCCGGTTTTTAAGGCTTATACGCCCCGCAACGGGCCTAACGCACAGGCCAGCTACATACCGACAGATTCGGCGGATGCCTCGCGGCATTTCACCAAAGAGCGAAATTGGTAACGTTATCTAATCCAGAGAGTGCAAGGGATCATGAACAACATTAACAGACGTAGTGCCCTAGGCCTGCTCGGCGCCGTGGGAGGATTGGCGGCAACCGGCAGTCTCGCCCAGCCAGTCCAGGCAAGCCTGCCCACCCTGGACTTAAACGACCCGGCCCAGCTGTTTAAGGCCTTTCGCAAACTGGCCTACTCACTGGATACATCGGTCACCTGGTGGTGGATGCGTGGTACGCGTTTTGGGGTGGTGGATTCGGTGGCCACACCCTTTTGGGATATGTACGTAGGCTCATGGTTTACCGCCAAGGACATGGAAGATGGCGCTTACGAAATCACCATGACCGGCGCAAATTACTACACCCCGCCGGGCTCCACTTCCCTGTTGCGCTCCTTCAAAAACCCCTATACCGGTGAAGAGGTGGCGGTACCCAACAGCCCACCCCGCGCCAGACGCACTTTGCTGAATCCGGAAAAAGCCTCCGCCTTTGGCGATGTGAATATGCCCGGCATGAAAACTACCCGCACCAGCGACCTGGGCCCGGGTTGGATCGAAGACCAGGACGTGGTGATCCGCGGCGACCTGGCTCTCACCGCTGAACCCATAGACCCGAACTCAGAACGAGGCGTGTTTACCGTCAACGATTGGTCCACCTACGTGGGCAAACTGTCTGACGTTGCCGACCCTACGGTTAGCAACGCTCCCTGCGCCCAGTACTTCACCGACATCCTGACCTTCCCAGCCTGGCTCAATATGGGTGATCATCCTGGTAGCTATGTGTCCCGCTGCTATGGGCGCAAGGTATTTGCCTATGAGCAAATGCCCGAAACCTGGCGCAATTTGTTTGCCCAGGCCCAGCCGGAAGCGGCGCGGGATCCGGTAGCGATACTTTCGGCAATTTAAGCGTTGAAAGTTAGCAAGGCTTGCTGGTGTTTTTTCAGGATCGGCAGCTCGCACGGTTGACGGCAACCCTGCAGAAAAGTCATGAAACAGAGCTTGGCTGGCCTTTGGGAGACGAAAAGGAGGGTGAGGGTGGCCTGGAGGAGGCCATCGGTGGATGTTGCGGCGTCACGTCAGCGCCCAGACATACGTTAGCTACCAGACAACGGTGTCGCCGTTGTAGCCTTTATAGGTGCCGTTATCATCA
>CAYGPO010000193.1:0-6096 GCA_964351665.1 uncultured Gammaproteobacteria bacterium
CTCGGCCCGGACAACATTGACCAGCACCTCGCCGGAGCCGTTGATCTCAAACCAAACCGTCGGAGCAAAGGTTTTGCTGGCATCACCCTTCACCATGTCTTGTTGGGCCTGCTCTCCCGTGCATCCTGGCAGTACGCTGCCAAGACCCATGACGAGGGTCGCGCCCACGGTTCCGCTGATGAATGTGCGTCGGGATGTATTAATTGGTTGTTTAGCCGCCACCATGATTAAGCCTCCTGTCCGGTGGCCGCACTTTTTATCGCTTTTTTGATGCGGGTATACGACATGCAGCGACAGAGGTGACCGTTCATCGCCTCAACAATCTGTTCATCGTTGGGATTGGGGTTAGTTTCCAGCAGCCAGGCCGCCTGCATCAGCTGACCGGACTGGCAGTAGCCACACTGGGGCACCTGGTTGTCCACCCAGGCGGTTTTCAGGGCATTTCCAGCCGCGCTGTCCAGGCCTTCAATAGTGGTCACACTCTGATCTTCGACCGCCGAGACCGGCGTTACACAAGCTCGCGTCGGCGTACCATTAACGTGCACAGTGCAGGCCCCACATTGGGCGATCCCGCAGCCGAATTTCGTGCCCTTGAGTTTTAACTCGTCTCGGATCACCCACAAAAGCGGTGTATCTTCGGGGCTGTCTGACGTTACGGCTTTTCCGTTGAGGTCGAACTGTGTCACGGCGAATCCTCTTTGCTGACGAATTTTTTAAGTGGCGATGCGAAATTTATGCACGAACCTGGTCCCGCCTCCAGCCAGAGGTGGCGATGCCCATAAATACTACGCTTTCAACTGTGACGCTGGAAGCCATCACCTTATCCCAACCTGGACAGCCGATCGTACTCTCTCCCTTTTCGCACAAGGCCGGTGCCCCGTATCGTTCGGCTAGAAGCACTGGTAAGCGTCATTAACCCGCCGGCAAAACTCGGGTGGGCCTAGCTCGTTCCATACCTCATCAAAGCGATTGGCCGAAATAATTTCCTGCATCCGCGGATGGGAGCGAAATATCTGAGCCGGCGGATACCAGAACACCTCCAGCAACAGACCAAGATTGGTGTCTGCATTGGACTGAACGCGATCAAAAAACGGCTCCGCTGCTCCCAGCCAGTAAAAGGGTGTGGCGGTCAACGCCGGTTTGTTGGACGCTGGTGTCGCCAGCAGATCAGCGACAAACTGCGGTTTAGATATTCGTGATGACTCCGGCGATGCAACGTAGTCAATCGCTGCCCGTTCCGCATCACTCAGTTGAATCTTGTTCGTTGCCGATTTGAACAATTGGGTATTGCCGTCCGCCAGGTGCGCAATGCCAATTTGCATATACCCACTGGAACGGCCTAGCGCCACCGCGCGGCGGCCATGCGCTCTGGCGCGCTCGGACTCTTCCAGCATGTTGGCCGCCTTCGCGAGAAAATGCTGTGTGATGCCGGAAGCAGGGTCTCCCTGGGCGACAATTTCCAACTCGGCTCGTGCCTTCCTGGGATAGCCAAAAATGCCCAACTGCATCGCATACCATAATCGCGTGTTGGTGCTGTTGGGATGGTCATCCAATAGAGACTCAAACTGCCTGAACCCCGCTACCGGGTCGGCCTGAAGTTTGATCATCGCCTTAACCGCCCGTGCATTCACCAGGTCCGGCTGCAGATCCAGGGCGCGCGTCGCGTTGGCCTCAGCTCGACCCATGGCCGCGGCGGCGTTAAGCACAGCCCGCTCTTCCACGGTCTGATAGCCGGGAAGCACCAGGTAGGCCATAGCCAGCGCCTCCCAGGCCCGCGCGTACTGAGGATCCAGTGCAGTAGCCTGCTCGAGCAGCTGTACACTCGCCGTCATGCGAAAGGTATCCCGATTTCGAAAACCATATAAACCTTTCAAATAGAGCTCGTGAGCCTGCATGTTGTCGGTGGGCCGGTTTAGCAACGGCTCTTGTGATCCCAGCGTCAGCTGCAGCGCCGCCTTGATCTCGCGAGCTATGTCGTCCTGGATAGCAAACACGTCCGAAAGCTCCCGGTCGTAGGATTCAGACCAAAGGTAAGAATCGGTACTCACCTCAATCAGCTGGGCAGATACCCGCAGGCGCTGGCCGGACTGCCGGACACTGCCTTCGATAATGTGCTCTACGTTCAGCTGCTCAGCGATAGCGCTCAACGGCACGTCCTTGCCCTTGAAGCTGAAACTTGAGGTGCGCGAAATAACCCGCAGTCCGTCAACATCAACGAGAAGGTTCAACAGCTCCTCGGCGATGCCGTCGGCAAAATGTTCGTTGGCATTGTCGTCGCTGAGGTTGGCGAAGGGCAAAATAGCCAGGGTCTGTGGTGAGCCTGACGGCGCCGTGCTTAAGCCGGCACTTGAAGCATCTGAATCCACCGGATATCGACTGAAAATTAACACACTTGCCAGAATCACAGCGAACAGAATCAGCAGGGCGAAGAGCGAGGTTTTGCGCTGACGGGAAGAGATGGCGTCCATCTCTGTCTCTTTTTTGATACCGCCCGGCGTAATCTCAAACACCCAGGAAAACACCATGGCAACGGGAAAGCCGAGGACCAAAATGCCGAGCAGCAGACGCAGGCTCCAGTCCGGCAGGCCCAGCAGGTCGAACAAGAGGTCACCGGCCTGCAGCACCAGCCAGCTGCTAATCACATAGGCTGTCGCCATGCGGAAGACGTGGCGCCGCCGAAGTTCGGCAATCAGCCCCATCGATTTAAACGCGGGACTTTATGATAATCCCGTTCGCAAAGGTCAGTTTCTGTAATGACTTGTTGAGAAATGGGTGGATCCAGTCAGGTTTGAATCGGTCACCAAGCGTCCTTCAGTTTAACCTAAATGAAGTGCGGCTGAACCATGTCGTCGACAAACATGATCACGATTACGGGCTACCGTGGATCGGCCTCAAGAATTCTCGGTCATATCGTTTTATGCACTTGGTTTTTACTGCAAACTCATAGGCCGCGAGGCACTCGGGATCGGTAGCGCTCCGTAGCCGATAGTCTTCGTAGTGCGACAGCGAGGGAAACGAGAACAACGCTACCGCTAAATCGTTAGCGCTTTCATGGGGGAGGAAGTAACCATGGTGAATGCCTCCGTACTCTTCCACCAAAGTTATCCAGCGCCGGGCATATTCTTCGAAGTCATTCACGTTTTCGGCATTGATCTGATAACGCAGATAGCAGGTGATCATTTCGGCTTGCGCACAGCCGGAGCGCGCAGGTCAAGCATCCAGTTCTCCCATTTTGTGTCCTGGTGTGCACCCAGGGACCTGTAAAACCGGCGAGCCGATTCGTTTCCCTTTAAGACTAACCACCGCATTCTGCGACACCCCCGAGCCTGGGCAATCTCGGTCAATCGAGACATCAATGCCCTGCCCGCTCCGGATCCCCTTGACGCCTGGCGGACGTACAGCTCCTTCAATACCAGTTCCGGGCAAAGGTCAAAGGTAAAAGGAATGAAGTAGAACACCGCCATGCCAATAATCTCTTCGTTGGCCTGATGTGCAACCAGGACTTCAAACTCGGGTTCGTGGCTGAGTCCACGCTCAAGAATGTCTTCCTGGGTAACTGCAAATGCATCCGCATAACCTTCAAATCGGGCGAGGCTTTCCATCAATTGCAAGGTGGCTGGAACATCTCTCTCTTGAAGAGCTCGGACTCGGCACCCTACAACCATGACTGGGCCACCAGTGGCACCTCAGTCTTCGACATCATGAACATGGCCGGGCTCTTCGCCGCCGAAATAGGTGAACCCTTCGTCGGCCCAGCCGGTCATCCCTCCAATCAGCTCTTTGACCGGGCGCCCAAGTTTGGCCAGCCGCACCGCCGCCTTGTTGGCACCGTTGCAGTGCGGCCCAGCGCAATACACGACAAACAGGGTGTCCTCGGGCCACCGAGCCATCTTGCTTTCGATGATCTTTCCATGGGGCAAATTCAGCGCCCCCGGAATGTGACTGCGCCGATAGAGCGTTGGGCTTCGCACATCAAGCAACACAAAATCCTGTTGATCAGTTGCCATTGCTTCGTGGGTGTCCCAACAGTCGGCCTCAAAACTGAGCCGGGCCTGAAAGTGTTGCAGTGCGTCGTCTGATGTTGCTGCGGGAATGTCGCTTACCGGGCTTGCCATATTGTGTCTCCCATTTTCTGACCAAGTGCCTCCGTAACAGCTCGGAAGTAGAATCTATGCTATTTTTGGACTTATATATTGATCCAAAAATGGGTATTTTTATTGGGCCAATTTGTCGCCAGAGACGTATCGTTCCCGCTGAAACTCGAGTTGGACCATGAGTCAGGCTCCCTGACGGAGCAGGTGGCACGGATCATCCGTGGGGCCATAGAAAAAGGTGAATTTCGTCCCGGAGATCGGATTCCGCCAACGCGGCGGCTCGCCGCCGACCTTGGTATTTCCAGGGGCACAACCGTCACCGCAGTAGAGATTCTCATTGCTGAGGGATTACTCGAGTCCCGCGTCGGCTCAGGCGTTTACGTTTCCCAGGATGCGGCATTGGTCTATCAACAGGAAGCGCAGGGGATCTCGAGCAACATCAATCCTCGGTCAGATTTTGTCATGCACCCTGACATTGACCCCCCAATGGTCGCCACAATTGACTTCCGGCCTTGCCGGCCATCGATGGAACATTTTCCACGCAGGGAGTGGAAGCGGTGCTTGTCCGCAGCGGGTGGATCAAAACCCCATAGTGACTACGGCGACCCCAAAGGCCACCTCGGTCTTCGCCACGCCATCGTGTCATATTTGCGCCGCTCTCGGGGGCTGAATGCTTCTGTTGACGAGATCATCATCACCAATGGGGCGGTGCACGCCATGCACTTGCTCTCGGTGCTTTACCTGGATTCATCGTCAGAAGTCATTGTTGAAGACCCCGGATACCCGCTGGCGCGACAAACGTTTGAATTGACTGGTGCTCGGATCGTGCCTTGGCCAGTTGACGACAACGGACTTATTGTTGAGGACTTACCGACCAACGCTAACAACATCCAGTTTGTTTACGTCACGCCTTCGCACCAGTTTCCGACAGGCAGCAGACTCTCGCTGGGTCGCCGACATGCCTTAATCGATTGGGCTCAAAAAAACCGCTCCATCATTGTCGAAGACGACTACGACGGAGAGTTTCGCTATGACGTGCCGCCGCTGGCTCCCCTTGCTGCGATCTCCAATCATTGTGTGGTGTATTGTGGGACATTCTCGAAGACGATGTTTCCCGGCCTGCGCATTGGGTTTGCCGTTGCCCCCAGGCCATTGGTCGAGAAAATGGCAGCCTATAGGGCAGTCGTCGAATATGCGCCCAACGACATCACCCAAAGCGCACTGACGCGCTTCATTGAGGATGGACACTTTGAGCGTCACACGCATCGAATGCGCCGAATGTACTCCGCAAAACGACAGGTAGTGGCGAACTGTTTGAAAGAATCCTCTCTGGCAGCCGAAATGGCGGGCATGAGCTCCGGCCTTCATGCACTGATAAAGCTGCGCCCGGGCCACAATGCAGAAAGGCTGTCCCTGGCCGCTGAAAAGCAGGGCCTTTTGATTCCGCCCGTGAGCAGGTATCTAGCGCACCAACGCCGAAACCACGACAACGCACTGGTGCTCGGCTATGCCGAACCCGAGGAGCATGCTCTTGAAAAAGGCCTCAATATCGTTGCGGATCTTTCGCTCGACTGACGGACTAATGCTCAAACACCAACCCCGGTACAGGTCGTAGGTGTTCCGACGGGGCCAGGACGTTGGTCACAACAATGACGTTGCTTGGGGACTACGGGAACAACTCGAACCCGTCGGTGAAGACCCGTTCGGTGATCTCGTTATCTTCATTAATAATGTAAGCAATGCCCGGCTCCAATCTGCCGTATTCCGGACCGGCACTGGCTGTGGTGAAAGTGAGTTGAACGGTTCGGTTGCCATCGAGCTCGCCATCGTCCAGACCTGTAACCGTTACCGGCTGGGTGCGCTGATAGTTCTCCGGCGTGAAAACCAGGCTTGCAGGTTGGAACGAAACCTCATCTTCAGCGTCGACGCTGAGGTCTATTGTGACTTCTTCGCTGGGATTCACCCACAGCGCCACGCCAAACGTCACGCTGCCCCCATTTTC
>CAYGPO010000194.1:0-2412 GCA_964351665.1 uncultured Gammaproteobacteria bacterium
GATCGTCCAAGGCCAACACAATCTGCTATGGTCGCCGGCTGAGCAAAACAATTTCGGGATTCACTACCATTAACAATCGTGCATCTGAGCCTGTCGACAACCGCCAGCGAGACACTCGCGCGGCGTTTGTCTTCCTGGTGATCACGGCGTTTATCAACTCCACCGGCATTGGTCTGACCACGCCGGTGATGCCGGCCCTGGTGATGGAGATAAGCGGCGGCGACCTGGCCGAGGCCTCGCGCTGGGGCGGTGTGGCGTTGGTGGTGTATGCGCTGATGCAGTTTGTTTTCTCGCCCATCGTTGGGGCCCTGTCGGACCGTTTTGGCCGACGCCCGGTGCTGCTGCTGTCCCTTGGCGCCTTCGCTTTGGACATGCTGATTCTTGGCTTTGTCGGCTCGATCTGGGGTTTTATCGTGCTGCGGATGTTTTCCGGGATTTTTGCTTCCACCTTTTCCACCGTTAACGCCTACGTTTCTGACGTCACCCCAAAGGACCGGCGGGCGACCCGCTTTGCCATTTTGGGGGCGGCCTTTGGTGCGGGCTTCATGCTGGGCCCGGCCATTGGCGGCCTGCTTGGCGACATCGATATCCGCCTGCCCTTTTACGCCGGTGCGGCGCTAGCTCTTAGCAACGCCATCTACGGATATTTTGTGGTGAAAGAGTCCCTGCCCGTTGAGCGACGGCGGTCTTTCTCCTGGCGTCGGGCCAACACCTTCGGCACTTTGATGCAGCTGATTCGAACCCCGGGGGTTGGGCCCCTGTTGCCGGTATTTTTTCTCGCCGTCCTGTCCAGTTGGGTTTACCCCACGGTATGGTCCTATGTGGCGATCGAAAAATTCGCCTGGTCCCAGTCAGCAGTGGGTTATTCCATCGCTTTTTACGGCGTCATCGCCTTTATCTCTCAGGCCCTGGTGGTGCAGCTGCTAATGCCAAAAATTGGCGTGACTAAGGCGATTGTGGCGGCCCTGGCGGTGGAGGTTATTGCCCTGACAGGGATTGGTTTCGCCAGCACGGGGGTGATGGTCTATGCCATGGTCTCCCTGGCGTTAATTTCCATGATGCAAGATCCTGCCTTACGCCAGGACCTGTCGGCGCGGGTATCGGAAGATGCCCAGGGAGAACTGCAGGGCGGCTTGTCGGCCCTGACCAGCGTAGCCATGATCTTATCGCCGGTCATTTACATGGGCCTGTTCACCGTCAACGCTGATGATGTTGGGGTCTACTTTCCCGGCTCACCGTTTGTGGCGGCCGCAGGGTTTTCCGCCATCGCGCTGCTGGTTTACCTAATGGTTTCCCGGCGACGCGGGTCCGGCGATCAGGAAACTGCCGCCCAGGACAGCCGTGTACCGTAGACAGACCCCGACCATACCCAGGCCTGACGGACGGACCGCCCGGTGGCCGTAGGCGAAGCGGTGGTGGTGGCTGGAGCTAGCGGCTACATCGGCCAGGCGGTGGTGGGAGAGTTGCTCCGTCGCGGTTATCGGGTGATCGCCTTGGTGCGTAGCCCGCCCGAGGGCCGGGTTGCCAAAGCCCTAAGCGGGGCGGAAATTTGTGAGGTAGCCATGACCGATGCTCAGCGGCTTGGCGACCTGCTGAAAGGCTGCAGCCCAGAGGCTGTGGTGTCCTGCATCGCATCGCGCAGCGGCGAACCCGACGATGCCTGGGCCGTGGACTATCAGGCCAACAGCACCCTGCTATCGGCGGCAGTTGATGCCAAGGCGAACAGGTTTGTTCTGCTCTCAGCCATCTGCGTACAAAAACCCCTGCTGGCCTTCCAGCACGCCAAGCTGGCTTTTGAGCGCGAGTTGTCAAACGCCGAAATCACCCACGCCATTGTACGGCCAACAGCATTTTTTAAGTCCATCTCAGGCCAGGTGGACAGAGTGCGGAAAGGTAAACCGTTTGTGGTATTTGGCGACGGTCAGAGCACCGCCTGTAAACCCATCAGCGAGCAGGACCTGGCAACGTTTTTAGCTGACTGCATAACCGACCCGTCCCGGGCGAACCAAATCCTTCCCATCGGCGGTCCCGGCCCGGCCATCACCCCGATGCAGCAGGGGCAGCTGTTGTTTGAACTCACCGGCCAACCAGTCAAATTCCGCCACGCGCCCTGCGCCATCTTTACCATCGCCCTGGCCCTACTCTACCCCCTGGGCAAGCTGTCAAAAAAACTGGCGGCCAAGGCGGAACTGGCGCGAATTGGCCACTACTACGCTACCGAGTCCATGCTGGTATGGAACGATGACACCCAAAGCTACAGCGCTGAGGCCACTCCGGAAAGCGGCGCGATGACGCTACGGGAACACTATCGGCAAATGTTGGAACACGGCGGCGAAGGCCAGGAACTGGGCGATCACCGGGTCTTCTAAGCAAGCGCTGACTGATACCAGGGTGCAGCCAGGCCACAGCCAG
>CAYGPO010000194.1:2512-6018 GCA_964351665.1 uncultured Gammaproteobacteria bacterium
GCAGGTCCAGCTGAATCTCATCAAAACCAGCCACCGCCGGATGGCTGGAGCCGGCCTGAGCCGGGGACATGGCGTAGTCGTGCATCCTGACCAGCCGCACGGTGTTGAAGCCAGCCTCTCTGGCCCCATCAAGCTCCGCTTCCACATCAGACAGAAACAGGATTTCAGCCGACGGGACGGCAATGGCCTGGGCGATTTTCTGGTACGACTCAGGCTCTGATTTCGGCCCCGTGGTGGTATCAAAAAACCCCTGAAACAAGGGCCGAATATCCCCCGCTTCGCTGTATTGAAAAAACAGCTTCTGGGCATGGATGGAACCCGACGAATAGACGTATAAATCCAGCCCCTGATCAAACCACAGCCGCAGGTTTTGCACGGCGTCAGGGTATAGATGGGCCTGATAGTCGCCGCTGGCATACCCTGCTTCCCAGATCATGCCCTGCAGTTCTTTCAGCGGCGTGACCTTTTTATCCTCGCCTATCCACTGCCTGAGCTGATCTGCCAGTGCCTGGGTGTCGCCCGGCGGCAGGCCGGCAATCTCTGCTGCGACCTCCAGCTGAGCCCTAACGGCGGGCTGGCGGTGATGTTCTAAGAGATAGTCCTGCAGATGACTGGCGGCGTAGGGAAACAGCACTTCCTTGACGAAGCTAAGGGAACTGGTCGTGCCCTCGATGTCGGTGACAATGGATCGAATCATCATCTTTGCTTCAGCTTTCCAAGCGGCTAAAGCGCTCGGCAATATCGCTGCCAGTGAAGCTGGCCACCCAACCGTCGGGATTGTTAAACAGGCGGATGGCTACGAAGCTGGGGTTGGGCCCCATGTCGAACCAGTGAGTGGTATTCGCCGGTACGCTGATCAGCTCGCCTCGCTGGCACAGCACCTCATAAACGTTGTCGCCGATATGCAGGCTGAACAGCCCCTGACCATCAACAAAAAACCGCACTTCATCTTCGCTGTGGGTATGTTCGCTGAGGAACTTCTGACGCATCGCGGCCTTGTCCGGATGGTCTGGGTGAATGCTCACCACGTCCATGGACTGGTAGCCCTCGCTGTTCACCAGCCGATCTATGTCCTGCTGATAGGCCTCTATCACCGCCTGCTGGGAATCACCGGCAACAATCGCCTGCTTGGTCCGCCAGCGCTCAAGACGCACACCATCGTTGCTCAATACCTCACGGATCCGTTCAAAATCGTCGGTGCGTTCAACCGGGGTGGCCGGGTCGTTTTCCTTGAACCAGGTCAGTTGGCTCATCTATTAACTCCACTTAGCGACTGCGGGAAAGCCGGTCATATTCGAACAAATACTCCAGCGCTTCAAGCTGGCGCAAACATCCTGCCATGTCCCTGGCCCAGGCATACAGGCCGTGGCCACGAATCAGGTAAGCGACGCCGGTGCCGTGGGCGGTCATGTGCTGATCCACTTCCCTGGCTAAAGCCCCAATGTCCTGACGGTTATCGAAAATCGGAATGGTGATGGCCGCCTCATGGGTCTCAATGCCTTCAAAGGCCTTCAGAATCTCCAGCCCCTCAAAGCGCAAGGCGGAGGCGTCCTGCATGGAGGCCACCGCGGCGGTCACCGAGTGGGTGTGCAGAACAGTCTGGATACCGGCATCGCGCTGATACAGCTGCACATGCAAACCGCTTTCTGCCGAGGGCTTAAGATCATCTTTTGCCACACCGTCAGCCCCCAGCCGCATGATGTCCTGGGGCGTGAGCTGGCCTTTATGCCGGCCCGATGCGGTAATCGCCAGATCGCCGTCGCCAAGGCGGATGGAGAAATTTCCGCTGGTCGCTGGCACCCAGCCGCGCTGATGCAACAGCTGCCCGGCATCCACCAGCGCGGCAGCGGCCTGTTCTAAGTTCATCAGACATTCCTTTTGGTCAGATAAGTTACGCCAAATTACCGGCGCACCATAACAAAATCACCGTTCACGCCGGCGCAGCTGACGATTCCTCTAACCCGCCGTAGTCCGGCAGCGGCGAAAGGAAACAGACCGACACAGTCCTCGTCAACCAGATTGAAATCCCTGGTTGCGCAGTTCAACTCGCCGTCCACCGGCCGGGCGTCCTGACACTGGATGAAAAAATCCGCCTGCAGGGAGTCGTCGAGTCGGTTCACGTCGCGGGCGGCAAAGGTAATGGTTTCCAGGCCGCCCACGGGCCTGGTGTCGCCGGCGGAAAGATCATAAACCCCAAAGGTACTGGCTAGACCACCGTCATTGCCCGGCCCAACACCAATGATCCACTGGCCTTCAAGGTCCGGCGCGCCCTGCAGGCTGCCAGCCCGATCAAGGTCTAAACGCTGGTAGACCATTGCCTGGTCCTGCAGATCTGTATTTTCCAAAATCCCCTGGTATTTAACTAGCATGTCGTTGCTGTCCCGCAGCACCGCCAGCAGCGTGCCGCTGGCCACAGGCGCAGCCCTGTCACAGGGGGCCGTAACACACTGGATGGTGCCGTAGCGGCTAATCTCAGCAATCACCGTGTCCCCGTTCACCGGCGCTGCGCCAAAGAACCAGGCGCCAGTGCCGTTGGCATAATCGGCCAGGTTGGCGCTGAACAGGCCGTCCTGCTGGTCGACGAATAATCCGGAACTTTGCAGCGCGTCGGTAATCCAGCTGCCGGTCTCCACCAACACAGTTGGATTAGGCTCGTCACTAAATCGAATAACCAGGGAAGAGCGCTGCGCCCGCTCACCGTCGGGCCCAATAAAGTCATAGCTGACGGCGACCTCATCAGCGAACACCCCATCGAAGGCGGCACGGGGGCGAATCAGATCCGCAAAGGGCTCAAAAACCTGGGGACAAACCACGCCTTGTTCGCTGGCGGAGGTGGCCAGCAGCTCAATGCGTTCAGCGCCAACCGAGGCGCTCACCTGACCGCCACAGCCGTTGATCCAGCGATCCTCAAGGGCCAGCAGGAATTCTCCATCCCGGCTGACATTGCCTGGATGAACGCTCAGGGGTTCAAAAACCATCTGGCCTAGACCAACGGCGGGTAGTGCCGCGGCAAAAAGAAAGAGTACCGTTTTCATTAATGTCTCCTGGGTTATTGGATCAATATTAGGGTCAGAGCATGGGCCTAACCAGACACACCGTAGACGGCATAGTTACGGCTTACCCCCAATCACGGGCCGGGCATGGTCAATTCTGGCAACCCTGGTCGAGCCGGCAGATCACGCCGATTGCTACCGGAGGCCAGCTCTGCTACTTTTTTGCGACAAACTTCCAAGATCGAGCGACAAATCCATGAAGCAGAACATTAAGATCCTTTTCAGCCTGTTGGCTGCGGCCATCGTCAGCCTGTCCCTGCTGAGCGCGTGCGGCACGGAGTACGATTATTCCAAGTCCGACGCGACCAAATATGATCGGCCCGATGTGGATCGAGATCCAAGCAACAACGATGACAAATCAGACGATCAGGACGCTGACGGCGAATAAGCGTTTAAGAGTCTAGGGCGTTCCATCCGGGGCGCCCTGGATTCACCTGTCCGGGACTGCTGGCC
>CAYGPO010000195.1:0-5894 GCA_964351665.1 uncultured Gammaproteobacteria bacterium
AATTAGCTGTAACCAAACTAAACCTCGTTGCGTCTAAGGGTACAAAGCACCCGCAGAAGGCGCTCGCCGGCGTCTTTCTTCGGTGTTGCCAAGCCACGCAAACTGAGGAGGTACAGTGTCGCAGGCCCTCAAAACACCCCAGCCCCAAGCCGGGCTGAAAATTGCTGATACCTCCGCCCAGGATGTATCGGTAGCGCCGAAATCCCCGTTGAAACGCTGGTTGATTCCCGGCGTGACCGTTCTGTTGCTGCTGGCCCTTTTGTGGTGGGCGATGCCTATGGTGCAACGCTGGGCGGGTTCCAGCGTCTCGGTGCCCCTGGAGCGCCTGCGCATTGCCACGGTGAGCCGGGGCAATCTGGTGCGGGATGTGTCGGTACAGGGGCAGGTGGTGGCGGCGGTAAGCCCCACCGTGTTTGCACCCGCAGACGGCACCATCACCCTGCTCACCGAAGCCGGCGCCAGCGTAGAGAAAGGTCAGGTTCTGGCCCGGCTGGACAGTCCGGAATTAACCAACCAGCTGCAGCAGGAACAGGCCAATCGGCAACGCCTGGATGTGGCGCTGCAGCGCCAGCGCATCGAAAGCCGGCAGAAATCTCTGGATAACCAGCGGGTGGTGGACCTGGCAGCGGTGACCTTAGCCGCCGCCGATCGAGAGAAACGCCGGGCTGATGCGGGTTACAAGATCTCCTCAATTTCCGCCATCGATTTTGAAAAGGCCCAGGACGATTTGCGCAATGCCCAGCTTTCTCATACCCATGCCGTGGCCAACGCGGAGCTGGACGAGGAGCGACTGGCCTTCGAGCTGCAAACTCGGGAGCTGGAGGTGGAGAGCCAGACCTTACTGGTGGAAGACCTTTCCCGACAGGTGGATGAGTTGGCCCTGATCTCACCGGTAACCGGGGTGGTGGGAAACCTGCTGGTGGAACAAAAGGCCGCGGTTGCCCGCAACGTGGGTGTACTCACCGTGGTGGACCTAACGGTGTTTGAAGTGGAAGCCCAGGTGCCGGAGAGCTATGCCGACGACGTGGGTCTTGGGATGCAGGCGGAAATCAATATCGGCAATGAGATATGGCCCGCCCAGGTGGTGGCGGTATCGCCGGAGATTGTGCAAAACCAGGTCACTACCCGGCTGCGATTTGTTGGCGAACGCTCGCCTTCGGTGCGCCAGAACCAGCGCCTGACAACCCGTATCCTGCTGGAAGAGCGGGCCGATGTGCTGACCCTTAGGCGGGGCCAGTTTTTAGACACTGGCGGTGGCCGCATCGCCTACGTGATGGGGGATGATTTTGTCGCCCGCAGGCGCGCCATAGAAGTGGGCGCCCGCTCCTTAAGCGATGTGGAGATTTTGTCTGGCCTTGAGCCTGGTGAGCGGGTGGTGGTGTCCAGCATCGACCCGTTCCGCAGCGCCGATTCTGTTCTTGTTACCCAATAACTGACTTCCCGGAGAAGCCCATGCTGAGCATGCAAAACGTTGCCAAGATCTACCGAACCGACACCGTGGAAACCCACGCCCTTAGGGAGTTTTCCATGGAGGTGGGTGAAGGCGAGTTTGTTGCCGTCACCGGGCCTTCGGGCTCTGGCAAAACCACCTTTTTGAATATCGCCGGTTTGCTTGAGACATTTGACACAGGCACTTACCGGCTGGATGGCAACGATGTGCAGGGCTTAAGCGACGCCCGTCGCTCTAACGTTCGCAATGAGAAGATTGGCTTTATCTTCCAGAGCTTCAATCTGATTCCCGATCTGAACGTGTTTGACAACGTGGACGTGCCCCTGCGCTACCGGGGCTTTAAGGCGGCGGACCGGCGCAAACGCATCGAGGGTGTGCTGGAGACCGTCGGTCTTGGGTCGCGGGCTAAACACCTGCCGTCTCAGCTGTCTGGCGGGCAGCAGCAGCGGGTGGCCATTGCCAGGGCTCTGGCTGGCCAACCTCGATTTTTGCTGGCGGACGAACCCACCGGCAACCTGGACTCCCAGATGGCGTCCAGCGTGATGGGGCTGCTGACAGAGATCAATCATGCCGGCACCACCATCATTATGGTGACCCACGATCCGTCCCTGGCCCAGCAGGCGACCCGGAATATTTTTGTTCGAGACGGCCAGGTTAGCGAAGACAGCCAGGTGCAGCCTGTGGCTGAAGCAGCGACGGCCTGAGATTATGTTTCGATACTACGTAAAGCTGGGATGGCTGAGCATCCTGCGTAACCCGATCCTGAGCCTGCTAATGGTGATGGCCATTGCCGTTGGCATCGGTGCCTGCATGACGGTGTTGACGGTGAATTACATGATGTCCAGCAACCCGATACCCCATAAGTCGGAGCAGCTGTTCTATGTGCAGACCGACAGCTGGGATGCCAATGGCTTTGAAGCGGGGGACGACCCGGTAGACCAGATGACCTATCTGGACGCCATGGCCCTGATGAAAGCCGATAAGGCCTTTCGACAAACCGCCAGCAGCCGCAGCGGCCTGGTGCTTGAACCCACTAGCGAAGATGAGCGCCCGTTCCTGGTGGATGCGCGCACCACCCACGCCGATTTCTTCCCCATGTTTGATCTGCCGTTCCAGTATGGCTCCGGTTGGGATGCCTCAGCCGATGAGTCCCAGGACCAGGTGGTGGTGCTTAGCCGTGAGATTAACGAACGGGTGTTTGGCGGCCAAGACTCCGTCGGCAAACGGGTGACCTTAAGCGGCAAGAACTTTCAGGTGGTGGGGGTGGTGGATGAGTGGAGCCCCATCATCAAGTTTTATGACGTGACCAACGGTGCCTTCAACCAGCCCGAGGACATCTACATCCCATTCAGCTATGCGGTGGCCAATGAACTGCCGAGAAACGGCAACACCAACTGCTGGAAAGAGCCTGATAGCGATGGATTTGAGGGCTTTCTCGGCGGCGAGTGTGTGTGGATTCAGTTCTGGGCAGAGCTTCGAGATGACTCGGAAAAGCAGGACTACATGGCTTTCCTGAACGCCTATGCCGAACAGCAAAAAGCGTTAGGGCGCTTTCCCCGGCCCTTGAACAATCGGCTGAACAACGTAATGGAGTGGATGGAGGACCAGGAGGTGGTGGAACAAGACGCCCAGGTGATGCTGTGGCTGGCGATGCTGTTTCTGATGGTGTGTTTGCTCAATACCATTGGCCTGCTGCTGGCTAAGTTTCTGGGAAAGTCTGGCGATATCGGCCTGCGCCGGGCGCTGGGCGCAACCAAGGGAACCCTGTTTACCCAGCACTTGATTGAATCGGGAATGATTGGTTTAGCCGGAGGCCTGGTAGGCCTGTTCCTGACCTGGCTAGGCCTGCAGGGCGTGCAAAAACTGTTCGGCGAGTTTATTCAGAATTTTGCCACCCTGGACTGGGTAATGATGTTGACGGCGCTGGGTTTGGCCGTTGTGTCTGCGCTGCTGGCAGGCCTGTATCCCACCTGGCGAGCCTGCAATATTGCACCGGCCAGCCAGCTGAAAACCCAATAAGCGACGGAGACTGAGATGGAATTTGGACCAATCTGGCGCGCCATGACGCGCAACAAAACCGGCGCAATTCTCATCGCGCTGCAAATTGCAGTGACCATGGCGATTATGGTCAATGCGATAGCCATCATCCAGGAACGCAGCAACCTGATGGCCAGGCCCAGCGGGGTGGATGAAGCCAACGTGTTTTTCTTGAGCAGCATTGGCTTTGGCGACGCCTTTAACGAACGTGTTGCCGTGATGGAGGATCTTGACGCCATCCGTAACACCCCGGGCGTGGTGGACGCGGTGCAGTCGAACTCGGTGCCGCTGTCCGGCGGCGGCTGGTCTATGGGTTTGCAAACCGAGGTTGGTGATGCGGCGGAGTCTACCGGCGTTGCGGTGTATTTTGTGGACGATCACGGATTAGACGCCTTTGGTGTTGAGCTGCTGGCCGGCGAGAATTTCAGCGCCAGCGACATCGTGTGGCGGGAACGCCAGGCCAACGACTGGCCGGCTAAGGTGCTGCTGACCAAAGCCATGGCTGAAACTTTGTATCCCGACGACTTCATGCAGGCCCTGGGCAACACCGTTTACATCAATGGCGATGAGCCCATGACGGTAACCGGCATTGTGAAACAGATGCAGGCACCCTGGAACGGCTGGAACGGTGTTGAACGGGTGATGCTAGTGCCCAGCCATACGCTGTTTGGCTCCACCCGCTACATAATTCGCACTGAGCCCGGGCAGCGTGATCGTCTGATGCCGCAAATAGAAGAAATGCTGGCTGACAGCAACAGCAACCGGATTATTCGCTCCACCCGTTCCATGGAAGAAAATCGTCAGAACAGCTACCAGGGCCACTCAGGCATGGTGCGCATGCTGATCTTTGTGGTGGCCCTGCTTACCGCCATTACCGGCTTGGGCATTGTGGGGCTGGCCAGCTTCAGCGTCAGCCGCCGCACCCGCCAAATCGGCACGCGGCGCGCGCTGGGCGCAACCAAAGCCGCCATCCTGCGTTACTTCATGACCGAGAATTTTCTGATCAGCATGATTGGTGTGCTGGTAGGCGGCGCCCTGGCGGTGGGCCTGAACCTGTGGATGGTGAGCGAGTTTAGCTTGGCGCCATTAAACTGGGTGCTGGTGCCAGCAGCCATGATCCTGCTGCTGATTGTGGGCCAGATTGCCGTCCTGGGCCCAGCCCGCAGGGCGGCATCGGTGCCGCCAGCGGTGGCAACCCGAAACGTTTAGGGTGCATGCCGATAAGTAAACCCCAGCCGGTGAAACGCGACTAAACCATCAGCTGGTGGGCGCTACCGATGGCACCCACTAGCGATCTAACGGACTGATCACACCCCGGCCGCCGCGGTTTAGGACGTGGGTGTAGATCATGGTGGTGGCGAGGTCTTTATGCCCGAGCAGTTCCTGCACTGTCCGAATGTCATAACCTTCTTCCAGCAGGTGAGTGGCAAAGCTGTGACGAAACGTATGGCAGCTTACATTTTTGATGATGCCGCAGCGTCTGCTGGCTTCTCTCAGCTGTTTATTGACTGCCGAAGCAGATAGGTGGTGTCGCGCATAAACCCCGGTTCGAGGATCCATCGATCGGCGGAGCGCTGGGAAAACCCACTGCCAGGACCATTTTTTCTCAGCCCCCGGATATTTGCGTGCCAAGGCAAAGGGCAAAGCTACATTGCCGAAACCCTTCGCTAGATCCTGGGCGTGCTGGCGCTCGATATTTTTCAGGTGGCGCGATAGCGGTTCCATCAAGCCTGTGGGTAACACGGTAATTCGGTCCTTGTTCCCTTTTCCTTCGCGTATGATGATGGAACGTTTGGCGAAGTCGACGTCTTTTACCCGCAACCGCAATGCTTCCATGACCCTCAGACCCGCCCCGTAAAGCAGTGCGACCACAAGCCAATGCCAGCCTTCCAGAAAGTCCAAAATCTGCTTTACCTCTCGCCGATTCAGTACCACCGGCAGCCGTTTTGGACGTTTTGATCGGACCACCTCGTCCAGCTGTGGCATAGGCGATTTAAGAACGTGACGATACATGAACAACAAGCCGTTCAAGGCCTGGTTCTGGGTTGAGGCTGCGACTTTCAGATCAATGGCGAGGTAGGACAAAAAGTCTTCAATTTCTGATTTGCCAAGTTCTGTTGGGTGTTTTCTATTGTGAAATCTGATGAACCTCCTAACCCAGCCCACATATGCTTGTTCAGTCCGGTAGCTGTAGCCCCTGAGGCGGATCTCTTTCTTTACACCGGTCAATAACTCAAGGGGCGAAATAAAATTATTTGTCAAAACAGAGGCCTAAAGATCACTCATGAGGTTGATTCCCGACAAAGTCACCGTATGACGGACATTACAGATTCAACTCATAGCTGAGATTGCTGGTTTTATTGACTTAATACGCGTTAATGGACCATAGTTTTGGTCATATACTGAA
>CAYGPO010000196.1:0-5848 GCA_964351665.1 uncultured Gammaproteobacteria bacterium
CTAGGCGACAGTTTCAGCTCACCATGGCGGCGGCATGCTCACCGGCAAGTCGGCCCAAGGTGGTGGCCGTCAGCAGCCCGTTGCCAGCCATATAGCCCCAGCAGGACGGGCCGGAAATTCCCCGGGCTGCGCCACCGCCGGCAAACAGATTAGGCAGCGGGTTGCCGGCCTCATTGAGCACTCTGGCCTGGCCGTCCACCACCAGCCCCCCCTGGGTGTGAAACAGGGCGCCGGTGACTCGCACGCCGTAAAAGGGCCCGCTTAAGGTTGGCCGGGAGGCAAAGGTCCGACCAAAGGCGTCAACCTCGCCGGACTGGGTCAGCCTGGCAACCTCTGCCTGGGTGGCTTCCAGGCCCTGGCTATCGATGCCAAACATTTCAGCCAATTCTTCCAGGCTAGCCGCCGCCCTCACCGCCTTGGCACTGAGGGCGTCTCGATAGTCGTCAAACTCCTGCATTAACTCGTGCAGGCGCTGGTCAAAAATCGTAAACGCTACATTACCGGGCTGGCTCAACACATCCACCGCCTGCTCAGAATAGCCCCGGGACTCGTTGGAAAAACGCTGCCCCATTCGGTTGACCTGAAAGCCACCTTCCATGATCACCGGCCATAAAATTGGGATGGCGTGGCCGTCGGCCAGGCCGCCGTGGCCCTGATAAGCGCCCATGTCGGCGGTGGCCGCACCAAGCTCAACACCCCAGGCGATGGCTTCACCTTTATTGCCGGGGTGGCCAAAAAATACGCCGTTGGCAATTTCCGGCATGTATTGAGCTACCTTGTCCGGATCACCGCCAAAGCCGCAGCAGGCCAAAATCAGCGCCGCACAGCCCACGTCCTCCACGCTGCCATCGGGCCGCTGGCAGCGAACCCCTTTGACCCGGCCATTGTCATCGGCAAACAGGTGACTGACAGCTGCCTGGGTGAGTATGCCGGCACCGGCATCTTCTGCCGCCTGCTGCAGTGAGCCCATCAATTCCGCGCCGGTGCGGTTGGGTGTGCCGTGCATCCGCTTAACGCTGTGACCGGGGTAAAGGAAACTGTCCACCAGGGACAGGGGCACGCCGGTTTCATGCAGCCAGTCCACGGTCCGAGCCGAGGCCACGGCCAGGGCATGAACCACCGACTCATCGGTTTCACCACGGGTTTTTTTCATCACATCCTGGGTGAACAGCTCTGGGCTGTCGCTGATTCCCGCGGCCTTTTGCAGGACGCTGCCAGCAGCTGGAATCAAGCCGGTAGACATGGCGGTGGTGCCCAGCGGGGTGGGATCACGCTCAAGCACCAACGTTTCAACTCCGGCCTGGGCAGATGCCAGGGCCGCAGATAGACCACAACCTCCGGCACCAATGATGACCACCGGCACATCAAACCCGAAGGTCGCCTCGCTGACCGCCAGTACCGACATCAGTCAGACCCAAGGGTGGGGGCTAAAACCCTGGCGATGAAAGCCTTTCGCTCCTGTTGCAGCGCAGCCTCGGTGGCCTCGTCAGGCTGCAGCAGGTCAACCTTATCAGCCACATCGATACCCGAATCGGCCAATACCTTCTCCAGCAGCGCTGCTCTATCTTTAACCACCCACAGCTCATTCATCAGGTTCAGAACAACCTGAAAGGTGGTGTCATTAACAGTGTTTGTTGACATGGCTTAAGTGCTCAGACCTTGGGCTTGCGGGCGATGGTAACCCAGGGATAAAGGCGCTCACCCAGACCATAGGAGCGAGCATCTTCAAACCCCAGCTCGGTGGCCAGTGCCGCCAAATCCAGGCTGGCGGCCTCGCGCCAGTAGGGCTCACCGCCGCGCACAGCGCCGGCGTTGGCGCGCCACTGGGCCATTCGGGGCAGGGCCCTGAAGGGCTGGACGTCACTCATCAACATCGTGCCGCCGGGTTCCAAAACCCGCAGCGCCTCAGCGAATATCTCCCGGGTAGCCGCCGCTGGCAGCTCGTGGAGCAGAATGTAGGAAGTCACCAGATCGAAGCTGTTGTCCTCAAGGCCCGTGTCTTCAGCGTTGGCTTGGATCAAGCGCCAGCTCAGGCCACGCTCGTTGCCAAACCGCTGGGCTTGCTCAAGCATCGGCAGGCCTGGCTCAATGCCGGTGATACTGGCATCGGGATAAGCTTCGGCCAGGGCCACGGTAAAATGGCCGCTGGAGGTCCCCATCTCTAAAATCTTGCTGACGGGTATGTCGCCCAACTCCTTCAGTACTTCACGACGCTGCTTGAAAATTCCGCCGGGAAAATTCTTTGCCACGTATTTGGGATGGATCAACTCACCATGGACAAACCCCTGGTGCTCGCGAACCCAGCCGCCGGTGGTACGGTGAAAGTCAACGCCGGTCCAATAGTCTGGCGGCTCAAACCCGGGCCGGGTTTCAATCTGAGTGCCGCCTTGGCGCAGGCGTTCGAACTCGGGTTCCAGCTCAGCCTTGATTTCGGAAAATGCGTCAAAGGTAATCTTGCCGTGCTGATCCCCAGACCATTGCCCGATGGCCTGGCCAAAATAGTGCTGTGGGTCATCGGCCAGCCGCTGGGACATGGTGTCCAGCTGGGCGTCAAAATCTTCCGGCAGCTCCACATCGGCGATGCGTTCGGAAACGGCCATATGCAGCTGGCCGCTGAAGGCGGTGAGATCTGCGGCAAAATCGATGCTGGAGCGGCCCCGTTGGCGAAGATTGAATTCCATAATCACACTCTCTTTGTAAAGTTGTCCAAACCGGTCACCGGCCTGTAGGGTGTCCATCTTGACGAACCCGATGAGCCCAGGCAACACACGCCGGCATCAATTTGGCGATAGCAGGTATAGATAAATCAAATAGGCAGCACACCGCGGATAATGATAAAAAATATCACGGACATTGTCTGATCTACGCTGCATTATGGGCCCGGCTTCATGCCGGGCCTTCTATTCCCCAAAGGATATTCTTAACCATGAGTGAAAATGTTCACGCTCTTTCGACCCGGTTGAAGCTGTTCTGGGGCAGCGGCGCCATGGGCGTCGCGATGTTAATGAACGGGGTTTCCTTTTTAATCCTGATTTATCTGGTCAGCGTATTAAAGCTTGATCCGGCCCTTGCCGGCACCCTGGTATTTGTTTCGAAAATTATCGATGCCATCAGCGACCCGGTGGTGGGAATGCTCAGCGATCGGTCAAATTTTAAGTCCGGGCGCAGGCGACCGTTCATGTTCGTCGGGGCCTTCCTGGCCGCCAGTTCTTTTGGATTTCTGTTTGCCATTCCCGAATTCGACAGCCAAACCACCACCGCCGCCTACGCCTTCGGCTGCCTGGTTTTTTACACCATTGGATATACCATCTTTAACGTCCCCTATATGGCCATGTCGGCGGAGATGACCGACGGCTACGAGGAACGCACCTCCCTGCATGGTTACCGGGTGGGCTTTGTCTCTCTGGGCAGCGCCCTGGCGGTGGCCGGCGCACCCTTTGTGCTGGAAATTCTCGGCCAGAGTCGGGAATCCTACGCCATCATTGCGCTGGGCATGTCCGTTATCATCTTCTTGTCCCTGATGGCCTGTTACGCGGGCACCGGCAGCGCTCGCACCGTGAAACAGGTTCAGAGTAACCACAACTTTATCAGCCAGGCCTCGCTGCTGTTTTCCAACCGCCACTTTGTCACGCTGATTACCGTCAAAGCGCTACAGCTGGTGGGCATCATGAGCACCGCATCGGTATCGTTTTTCTTTTTTAAACAATACGTGGGAATGGACCTGCGCTATTTTGCGGCGGCCGCCATCTTAAGCACCATCACCACACTAATCGCGGTGCCGATCGTGAAGAAAATCGCCGACCGCATCGGCAAGAAGACCACCTACTTTTACAGCGCCGGACTCACCGCGCTGGTGAATTTGAGCTGGATGCTGGTTGAACCCGCCCCAACTATGGGGGAGTTTTTGCCTGGCTATTTCCTGCGCATGGGCCTGTCTGGCGTATGCATTGCCGGCAACGTGATGCTGGCCATGTCCATGCTCACCGACACCATTGAATATGACGCCCGTGTCACCGGCATGCGACGGGAAGGGATCTATGCCGCCATGTACAGTTTTGTTGAGAAGCTGGCCGCCGCCTTCGCCCCCTTCATCGTGGGCTGGGTGCTGGCATTCGCCGGTTACGACAAATCCCTGGGCGCAGATGAGCTGCAAACCGGCAACGCATTGTTTGGCATCATGTTTGGCAAAGCCTATCTGCCCGCCATCATGATTGGCCTGAGCATGGTAGTGCTGCTGTTTTTTAAGCTGGACAAACAAACCCTGCACAGCACTCCCCAGGCACCCGCGCCCCAGACCGTCGGCTAACCTGGGGAGGGTGTTTACCCTCCAGGGGACTAAACGCGGAGTCTTCGGCGCACACGCCTAGCCTGATCAAACACGGTGCACGCAGGTGACTTATGCCCGCCAGCGGGATGTCAGGCTGAGGCTGACCCTCGACGAGCCTGCCTGACCTCAGTTAAGGCAATCCAGGCCGGTAGTATCAACAGCAGGGAACCCAGCAGAAACGGGGTTTCGATGCTGATCCGGGCAAAAGCATAACCACTGAACAGCGGCGTAATGCTCCTGGCAAGATTTGAGGCTCCCTGGAACACGCCCAAGGCCGCGCCGCGCTGCTCGTCCTCCGTCGCTTTGGACGCCAGGCTGTTTGAGGTAGGAATGAAGAGGCTGAAGGCCACCGCAAGAACCACCGTGGCGCTGATAAAAAAGCCCCGGGTTTCAGCGCTACCCAGCAGCACCAATCCAATGCCGTACAGCACCACGGCCAGCAGTACCGTCCCCCAATCTCCCAATACCCGTGCAATGCGGCCCACCGCCACCGCCTGTATCACCGCGTTAATCAAACCCAGCATCGCAAACAACAGACCAATCTCCTCGGGGCCGGAGCCAATTCGGGCATTGGCGAACAGCGCGTAGGTAGAATCAAAAATTCCCAGCGCACCGGCGAAACAGAAGTTAATCAGGGTAATACGGCGCAATGCCGGAATCTTAAGAGTTGCCACCAGCTCCGCCACAGGGCGAGACCGACTACCCTGGCGTGAGCGCTGCAGCGCTCGCTTTTCTGCCGGGTGGGTTTCGGTAAAAAACAGCTGGGTGATCAATGCTGCCAGGGTAGTCATTCCTGCAGCCACCATGCCCAGCCTGAAATAGTCCGCCGTCGCCGGGTCGTCACCGGCCAATAGACCGCCCAAAATTGGGCCTGCGATCAGCCCCAGAGAGAAAGCCACGCCAATTCGAGCCATGGCACCGGCGCGGCCCTCCAGATTGCTGGTATCAGACGCTACGGCAAAGGCCACCGGCGCAATGCCGGTCATAACCCCGCCCACAATTCTTGATAAAAACAGCATTTCCAGGGTGTCGGCAAAGGCCAGCACAATGAAGGATGCCGTGGCCCCCAGCAGGGAAATGACCATCACCGGTTTGCGACCGATCTTGTCGCTCAACCAGCCCCAGAACGGGCTGGACAGAAACTGGCCGAAGGCGAACACCGCAATCAGCATCGTGATGGCTTCCGGTGATGCGCCTACCCTTGCGCCGAAAAAGGGGAACAGGGGGATGACGATGCCGACGCCAATTAGGCACACGAACAGGACAATGGGGACAATAATCATGGTTGCGGGTTTTCGTGTTCCTGTGGGAGCTGGTTAGGCGCCGCTCTTGGTTGTTTGTCGTCCGTCAGTCGGTGCTGAGTTCTTGTTTCTTGGCTTCTGGCTTCTGGCTTCTGGCTTCTGGGCCGGGTTCACAGCGACCCTGGATTTTGGGTTGCGAGCCCTGAACCCTGGACTTACAATTTCTTCGCGCGTCCTGAACCCTGGACTAACAATTTCTTCGGGCGCGCTGAACCCTTAA
>CAYGPO010000197.1:0-5831 GCA_964351665.1 uncultured Gammaproteobacteria bacterium
ACAGATAGCGCAGGGCAAAGGGAAAGCTCAGCACCCATTGGCGGATCGGGTGCGGGCCTCCGGCACCAAGCACCCGTATGGCATAACTACCGCCTTCACCCGCAGGCACCAGGTAGTTCAGCCGCTCATTGCTGCACTAACGAGCATCGCGGAAAACTACCTCGGCTTACCTCTGTAGTGGAGCACCCTGTTGCTTTTACACCCTGCAACTAGCCGGGCGTTATTGATTTCGATAGACTCCAAGCATAGACCGCACTGTAGCGATACACTCAAGATCGCAACACGGAGTTCAGCTTCATCGAAGCTTCCGCCACTTTTGGCGCCAATATCCAGAGGACCGTCGATGCAGTCGAATCGGCAAATTCGACACTTGGCAGACTCCACTTTGCTTAATGCGGTGCTGTCGGCGCTGAAGCAACAACGGCGCTCTGGCGGCTACCAGGTTACTTCATCATTACCGCAAGAGGCTGTGGATCCGACGCAGCAAATCTCGGTTTCCGGGCGACTGTTTTTCGAAAACTGTCGCTCCCTTTACGAGCGGCAAGGCCCACAAAGCGTTTTCTTCTCGCTTCACGACGCGCTGGTGGACCAGTGGAGCCCAATAGGTGTGGTGTTCGGGTCAGCGGATACGCCTATGATCGCCTCCAAACGCCTGCGCGCCTACGAACAGCTCGCTACGCGTTCCTGTACATCGGAAATTTCTGTGGTTGGCGATCAGGCCGTCACCATTCGCCGAATTCACGTGATCCCGGAACTGGCGCAGACCCAATGCCTCACCTTTGCCTACTGGGGAATGGTCACGTCGGCTTTTCGGGCTTCCGGATGTCGGGGCATTCGACTGGAGGCCAGTGGTACAACCGTATTTGGCAATCGCAATTTCAACGCCCTTGCTGCAAAAACACTATTTTCTGGTGAGCCGATTACCCTGTCCTGGACGGACGTCCAAAAACCCCTGCCTTTAACCTGCCCGCATTTTCGGACCACTTGCCACAAAGAGTTGATCGCATCGGTAGTGCACCTGGTCTATCGCGCGATTTTGGATGGTCAACCGGTGTATCTTGCGCAAACGGCGAAAAAGCTGGGAATGAGTTCACGGACGCTGCAGCGACGATTAGCGGAGTCAGAAATTTCCCTCAGAGCCTTGCAACGCTCACTACAACTCTTTGTTGCAACGGGTTTGTTAAAAGATCCTCGCTACAATGTTGCAGATATCGCCGCAACCGCAAGGTTTGCCGATGCCTCACACCTTATCCGGAAATTCCGCTCAGCCACCGGCATGACTCCCCGATCCTTCGCTGATCGACTGCTTATCTAATGTTCTACGCTGAATGGCAACGGGCCAGCCCAGGGCTCATCCATGACTTTTTCATCACGCTGCCAGCTGTCCAACAATTGGCGCAGTTGTTCAATTGCCCCTGATGCCTTTAGTGATAACGTCGTTGCAAAGCGCCGGAACCAGCGCTCAGGGGACAACAAGATGCCGACAGCCACATACTTTCGATCTACGACTCAATTTGTCCTGGCAGGCCTGTGGATAACGGCCTGTCTCAACCCGGCGTTGGGACAGGATACAGAGCAGCAAATTCCCGGTAACAACGATCAGGCCTCCAGTGTGACTGAGGAGATCGTTGTGACCGCCCGCCGACGAGAAGAGAGCCTGAAGGACGCGCCCATGTCTGTGCAGGCATTTCAGGCCGACATGCTGGCTGAAAACCAAATCGACAATGTTGAAGATCTGATAGGCCGTGTACCGAATCTTTCTTTGAGTTCAAACCCCTTATCGCCCGGCAAGGACTTCCTCAATCTGGTCGTTCGGGGTGTTGGTGCGCAAAGTGCCGGAACGCCCGCGGTCGGCACCTTTGTTGACGGAGTCTACGTCCCCGCGCTGTCGTTCGATATCGCGTTTATGGACGTGGAACGTGTAGAACTTCTGCGAGGCCCCCAGGGTACCTTGTTTGGCCGTAACACCGAGGGCGGCGCTCTGAACATTGTACTCCGTCGTCCAGACGAAACACGGCGAGCAAAACTGGCATTCACCTATGATGAATTTGAAACGGCTCGAACGCAGGCGGCGTTTTCAGGGCCGCTGTCCGATAATCTTTTCGGTTCCATCGCCCTCGACCATGCCAACAGCGACGGCTACCTGAAAAACTTTGATGTGGCGGTAGCAGCTGGTGCGGGCACCAGATCGCCTGTAGTTTCCGCCAACGATGATCGACGCACGGCTGCTCGAATGGCGCTACGCTATATCGCCAGTGACCAGCTGGAATTCAACCTGGCTGTTGACGGGTCCCGCCGCACCGGCCTGGACGGTTACCCCGGAGTGCCCCGGGGTATCAACGACTACGTAGTCCGCAGCGAGTTTCAGGTCGATGGGGAGTATGACAACTTCGGCGGCGCGCTGACGGTGGGATACGAATTCGGCGACGGGACGAAGTTGACCGCGGTGACCGGATACCGGTCGACCCAGTCAATCCTGCCCTTCGATTTTGACGGGTCTCCGGAACGAACCGGTAACTATCACGACCTGCGAACTGACCAGGACATTTTCTCTCAGGAACTGAGCCTGGCGGGACAGTGGGGTGAAAACCTCGACTGGTTTGTGGGCGTGTACGGTTTTTCCGAGAACCATGTGCAGGACAGAATCTACCAACTGCCGGACGTTGACGCGTTTCCCGCAGGCATTTTCATTGACGCGCAAATTCAGTCCCTTGATCGCAAGGGCGTTGCGGTATTCGCGGACGTAGCCTGGCATCCGACGCCGAAACTTGAGCTTGGTGCTGGACTGAGGTATTCCGATGAAAGTGTTGACTCAGACGTTACCCTTGATTTCACGCTGCCTGGCATTATTACAATCGTCGATTCTGGCACAGATAGCGTCAGCGACTCTGAAATATCGCCAACTGCTACATTGCGGTACAGCTTTACGCCGTCTCTGACATCTTACGCCCGGTACGCTAGAGGCTACCGTGCCGGCGGGTTCCCGCTGGCGCCGGCAAGTGCCTCCACCAACATATCGTTCGGCGCCGAAGTCTCCGACAATTATGAGGTTGGCCTTAAAGGTTATCTTTTTGACAACAAGGTGTCCTTCGATTTCGCCGCGTTCAGAATTGACATCTCAGACCAACAGCTGTCGACGATTGTCTTTCTCAATGACGACCCGAATCTGCCGGTGGCATCTGTCGGCAACGCCGGCGAAAGCCGCTCCGAAGGCTTTGAAGCCAATATCTCTTTAACGGCTACCGAAAACCTTCTGCTGTCAGCCAACTTCGGTAAAACCGATGCCACTTATACGGACTATATCGACACTGTCGGAGCTGACCGCAGCGGCGAGCGGTTTCCGTTCGTACCTGAAGAAATGGCGCAAATTTCGGCCAGTTACACAATTCCAGCAGGCAATCTTGGAGACTTTGAACTCTTTGCGGGATACCGCTATGTGGGCGATATACTCTCCGGCAGCGGAGTCGACGTTGATATACAGTTCGACGTTGATTCCTATGACATCATCGACCTGCGCGCCTCGCTGATCCGGGACAACTGGCGTATTGATGCCTTTATTGACAACGTTTCCGATGAGTTTATTGAAACCCGTGTCTTCAACGCTTTTTTCTACGCCGAACCAAGACCATTCTCTATCGTTCTTCCGCCTCGTAGAGCCGGCCTGCGATTTACCTACGAGTTCTAGCAGGCGGCATCGAACACTGGACAAATCAGTGAGGTTATAAAATGCGGGCGCAAGTCAATGGAATCGAAATTTTTTTCGATGTTGCCGGGTATCAATTTGCTCCAGCGGGTGACCTGGTCATGGAACGTCCGACTATCGTTCTGCTGCATGGCGGACCGGGCATGGATCACATGGTTTTCAAACCTGCCTTTGACCGCCTGAGTCAGCATGCACAGGTCATTTACTACGATCACCGAGGTTGCGGACGCAGCGACGACGGTCCGCCCGATTTGTGGCACATGGATCAATGGGCTGACGACGTTGCCGTATTCGTTGATCAGCTTGGTCTGGATCGTCCAATCCTGCTTGGAACGTCATTTGGCGGAATGGTCGCCCAGCGATTCGCGGCGAAATACCCTGACGCTGCGGGCGGCCTGGTTTTGATGAGCACAGCCGCCCGGGCGCAGGTGGACCTGACGCTTGCCGCAATGGAAGAAAAAGGCGGCGTCGAGGCACGTGAAGCTGCGCGTGGGTTTTTCTCCGATGCGGAGCAGCCGGGTGTCGTCGAACACTATCTTGAAACCTGCATCAACTACTACACAGTTGGAGACCTTGACGCCTCGGCCTTGGCCAGGGTCACCATGCGCAACGCCGTGATGATGCACTTTTTCCGCCGAGGTGGTGAATACCATAGTGTGGATTTACGCCAGGACCTGGCGAAGATCACCCAGCCCACGCTTGTTGTTCACGGGGAAGATGATCCGGTTTTTCCCATAGCCCTGGCGGAGGAGACCCTGCATTACCTTGGTGGCACCGGTAAACAACCGGATAGCTCGGCTCGCCCCCAATCACCTCGAAGTCATCTGGTGCGCCTGCCACGATGCGGACACCTTTCCGAGCAGGATGCGCCGGATGGGATTGTTGACGCGATCGTGGATTTTTTCGAGTTTCATTGAGTCGGGCGGTGTTTCACACAAGTTATGTCGAAGCGCGTCGCGCATTTCGCGACGTTGGTCGCGAATCCGGTTTCGAGCTTGCCACCTATGAACTGCCCGGGTATCAGGGCATTGATGGTGAAAGCCTGACCATCGACGTGGCAACAAAAGGCTCTGGAAATCAGCTGATCCTGACATCTGGAGTCCATGGTGTTGAAGGGTATACGGGGTCTGCCTGTCAGCTCGACTGTATGCGGCGATGGGATGCCGACGGCATTCGAAAAGTGCTGATTCACGCGGTCAACCCCTACGGCTTTTCGTATAAATCCCGAACCAACGAATGCAACGTTGATCTTAACCGCAACTGCGGACAAGACTTTCCCCAAGACCATAATTTCGATTACGGCGCTGTCCATGCTCAGCTGGAGGAGTTGCTCCTCGCACCCTCGTTACCCGATCCGGTGGAAATTCGGCACAGGCTCGAAACCCTGCAGAAAAAACTCGGCTCGACTGTCTTCGCAGCCATCGTTGCAGCGGGCCAGTACCGTTATCCCAACGGGCTTTTTTATGGCGGTAACAAGGCCCAGGAAAGTTGGAAACTTCTGAATGACATTGTTGCGGCACATTGCAGCAACATCGCCAAACAGACGCTGACAATTGATATTCACACCGGGCTTGGCCCTCCGGGGCACGGTGAACTGATCTACATGGGAGATCATCAGGACATTGCTTTTACCATTGCCCAACAATGGCTGCACGGCGTTACCTGCCCGGCCAGCGGCAACTCGGCATCCCAGGCGGTAGCAGGGTCTGCGGAGAACTTCTTTCTTCGCGATGATCTGGGCGAGCTGGTAAGCCACGTTGCTCTGGAGTTCGGAACGGCGCCGCTGCTTGATGTGCTTACGGCGCTATGCTGCGACGCCTGGCTACGCAATCAACGCGACCCCGGTCGCGATGAATCAGAGTCGGTTCAGAACATCGTTTTCGACGCCTTCTGCGGTCATACTGCTGACTGGCAGGAAGCCGTTCTAACCGGAGCCCGCCATGTGGTCGCCGAAGCGGTTACAGCGCTGAAGCTGGCCTGACCGGTAACTAAAGATACCGGGCCGGAAAATAGTGTGGAACTTCCTGCTTGATCGCCTCGGCCTGGCCATCCAGCTCTTCCATTATTGCCCGGACCGGGAATAGGAAAAATAAGCGCCCTGTCGCAGTAGCGGTCCCACCCTCAAGAT
>CAYGPO010000198.1:0-5826 GCA_964351665.1 uncultured Gammaproteobacteria bacterium
CCTAGTCCTCACTCCTTTTACCAAGGCCTTGGCCAAGTCAGCCCGTTGCTGGGCGAACCGGGGCCAGGGCAAGACGTTGATTGCAGTGCTTTGCCGGTTGGCAGCCTTCGGCCGAGTGATTCGGCATCGTTTTCCGGCCCGGGGCATCACCGGGAGGGCAGTTACAAGCAATTGTCTGCAATAGGAATTTCCAGTCGGCATAATCTCATAGGTCGGTTATACTCAGGGTAAGGGGATCAGGGGCGCTGCATAAGGGAACCGATGGTATCGAACCATGCGTTTTCATTGACTGACAGGCGTTTCGTTGACAACACTTACCACTGGGCTTGGGTGGAATTGCCGGCACAGGCAAATTCATCGTCGAGTCTGAGTAACAGCCAGCAAGGGAGACCAAACCATGTCGAAATCTGAGGGCCTACAGCCCGTACTAAAAGACGGCAAGATCAAAGGATCTGATCTTTTCATTAAGGCTCTGGAGGGTGAGGGTGTAGAATACATCTTCGGCGTTCCTGGGGAAGAAAACCTGGACCTGCTGGAGTCGCTACGACAGTCCAACATCAAGCTGGTTCTTACCCGCCATGAGCAGGGTGCTGGGTTCATGGCATCAACCTACGGACGCTTTACCGGTCACACAGGCGTATGCCTTGCCACCTTAGGCCCTGGCGCCACCAATTTTGTCACCGCCGCTGCCTACGCCCAGTTGGGCGCAATGCCGATGCTGATGATCACTGGTCAAAAGCCGGTTAAGAAGTCCAAGCAGGGACGTTTCCAGATCCTTGAAACCGTGCCCATGTTCAAACCCATCACCAAATTTGCCAAGCAGATAGTCAACGCCAACACCATTCCGTCATTGGTGCGTGAGTCATTCCGCATCGCAGAGGAAGAGCGACCCGGCGCGGTCAACCTTGAGCTGCCCGAAGATATCGCTGACGAATACACGAGCACGCAGTTTATCTATCCCCAGTCTCGACCACGTCAGCCCACCGCTGATCAAAAGTGTGTGCGTGACGCGGTGCAGATGATTCACAAGGCCAAGCGGCCGCTGATCCTGATCGGCGCTGGTGCCAATCGCAAGCGGATCCAGGATGCCCTGCATGATCTGGTGGACACCACCGGCATTCCGTTTTTCAACACCCAAATGGGTAAAGGGGTGTTGAACGAATTCCATCCCCTTTACATCGGCACCGCGGCGCTTTCCGATGGCGACTACCTGCACTGCGCCATCGATCGCTCAGACCTGGTAGTAAACATCGGTCACGATGTGATCGAGAAGCCGCCGTTCTTTATGGAGCCCGATGGCAAGCAGGTCATCCACATCAACTTCAACTCCGCTGAGGTGGACGAAGTCTACTTCCCGCAGCTGGAAGTGGTGGGGGATATCGCCAGCTCGTTGGAATCCATCACCAAAAACATCAGCAAAAACCCCGAGTGGGATTTTGACTATTACATGACCGTTCGGGATCAGGTTCTGGCCTCCATGGTGGACGGCGCTGATGACCCGGGTTTCCCCACCAAACCTCAGAGAATTGTTGCTGACGTGCGTCGCGCCATGCCCAAAGACGGCATCATCGCGCTGGACAACGGCATGTATAAGATCTGGTTTGCGCGCAACTATCGGGCCTATGAGCCCAACACCGTGTTGCTGGACAACGCTCTGGCTACCATGGGCGCTGGTCTGCCTTCGGCCATGATGGCTGCCATGCTGTATCCCCAGCGCAAGGTCATGGCCATCTGTGGTGATGGCGGTTTCATGATGAACAGCCAGGAGATTGAGACGGCGATTCGGTACAAGCTTAATCTCACCGTGCTGATTCTGCGTGACGATGCCTATGGCATGATCAAATGGAAGCAGGAAGGTGGCGGCTTCGCAAACTGGGGCCTGGATTACGGCAACCCGGATTTTGTTAAGTATGCCGAAGCCTACGGCGCTATGGGCTATCGGATTGATGACACGGCTCAGCTGCTGCCAACCCTGGAGAAAGCCTTGAATACTCCGGGCGTACATTTGGTTGACGCTCCCATCGACTACTCGGAAAACACCCGTGTGTTGATTAAGGAACTGGCTGAAAAGGTGTGTCTTATCTGACCATGACTGACTCTTCAGAAATCAAAATGGGTCAACGCAGAATGCTAGACCCGGCACTGAATAAAAGTACGGGCTTTAGCGAAAGCGAGCGCGACCAATATCAGCTGAGGGGGCTATTGCCGCCGCGGGTGCTGAGTCTAGACGAGCACGTTAAGCGGGTTCAGTCCCATCTTCGAAAGAAGGGTACTGATCTGGAAAAGCATATTTATCTGCAGGGCCTGCTTGATCGCAACGAAACCCTCTACTATCGATCGGTGATTGATCACATTGAAGAGATCATGCCGCTGATTTACACCCCGACAGTGGGTCAGGCCTGTAAGGAATTCGCCACCATCTTCCGCCGCCCCCGGGGCGTCTATATCACGGCCAATGATCGCGGCCGGGTGGAAGAGCTGCTCGGGAACTGGCAGGAAAAAGACGTCAAGATTATTGTTGTTACCGACGGCGAGCGAATCTTGGGTCTGGGCGACCTGGGCGCCAACGGTATGGGGATTCCCATTGGCAAGCTGTCCCTTTACGTGGCCTGCGCCGGGATCAACCCCAGCCAGTGCCTGCCGGTGACCATCGACGTGGGTACCAACAACCACACGGTGCGGGAAAACGACATGTACCTGGGGCTGCAGCAGGACCGGGTGCGGGGTGAGGCCTACGACGAGCTGATTGACGAGTTTGTTCAGGCCACCCAGAAAGTGTTCCCTGGCGTGATGATCCAGTTTGAAGATTTTGTCACCGCCAATGCCTACCGGCTGCTGGATCGCTACAAAGACGAAATTCTCTGTTTCAATGACGACATTCAGGGCACCGCTGCGGTGGTGCTGGCAGGCGTCTTTGCCGCAACCCGCATCTCGGGGACACCGTTCAAAGATCAGCGGATTCTGTTCCTGGGCGCCGGCTCCGCAGCCACGGGTATTGGCGATTTGATGGTCTCGGCGCTGGTCCATGAAGGCCTTAGTGAGGCCGAGGCCCGTGGCCGTCTGTGGTTCTGTAATTCTCGCGGTCTGCTGACCAAAGACAGCGAAAAGATTGCGCCCCATAATGTACCCTACGCCCACGATGTTCCGGCTATGTCCTTCAACGAAGCGCTGGAGGCCCACAAGCCCACCGCGCTGATCGGCGCTACCGGCAGGCCTGGTACGTTCAGCCAAGAGTCCCTGCAGCTGCTGGCTCAGGTGACCCAGCGGCCGGCGGTATTTGCGCTTTCTAACCCCACATCTAACGCTGAGTGTACGGCGCTCGAAGCCTACCAATGGACTGACGGCAGGGCGATATTTGCCAGCGGCAGCCCCTTTGGCCTTGTAGACTATCACGGTGAAGTGCGTCGGCCAGGGCAGGGCAACAACGCTTATATCTTCCCAGGTATCGGCCTTGGCGCCATCGCCTGCGGCGCAACCCGGATATCTGACGAGATGTTCTTAGCCTCGGTTCGGGCCCTGGCAGAGGATGTGAGTGAGACGGACCTGGCTGCGGGCTCGATTTACCCGCCGCTACAGGACATTCGCAAGGTGTCCCTGGCCATCGCCGTTGCTGTGGCTAAACAGGCTGAAAAAGAAGGCCTGGCTACACTTAATGCCGACAACTGGGAAGATACCATCCGCCCTCAGATGTACGATCCTTTTTATTAAGACTGACCCGAGTTTCCGGAGGAGTTATGCAGGATAGACCTCTATCCCCCCATCTGCAGGTGTATAAGCCTCAGCTGACGTCTATGTTGTCCATTGTGCACCGCGGTACCGGCGTATTTTTGTCGCTGGCATCGGTGTACGTGGTGTACTGGATTTACGCGCTGTCCAGCGGGCCAGTGGCCTTTGCCGGGGCTCAGGCCATTGTCAGCACCATTTATGGCAAGTTGTTTCTGGTCGCCGTGGTGTTTTCCACCTTCTATCACCTGGCCAATGGTCTGCGCCACCTGCTATGGGATACCGGCCACGGCCTTGAGCTGACCTCAGCCTATCGCACTGGCTGGATGGTGGTGATTTTCAGCCTGATTGCCACCGGCGTGTGCAGCGCTGTAATTTTTAAAGGTGCCTCATGAATCTGGAACATCCTCTAGCTCGCGTCATTGGCAATGGCTCTGCCAAGTCCGGAGTGGAACACTGGTGGTTGCAACGCCTCACCGCCATCGCTCTAGTGCCTTTGACCCTATGGGTGGTGGTTCTGCTGCTGAAAACCGCTTCCATAGACTACTACGCTGCCCGTGAGGTGGTAAGTAGCCCCATCAGCGCCGCCCTGCTGATTTGCTGGGTTGTGGCGATGCTGTGGCACGCGCAACTGGGTTTGCAGGTGGTTGTCGAAGACTATATTCATAATCCCTGGGTGGAATTCACCGCCCACGTTGTGGTCAAGCTGGCGGTCCTGCTCGGGGTCGCCCTATCGGTGATAGCCATCCTTAAAGTCGCTACAGGAGGACTCCAGTGAGTGACGATTACTCAATCATAGAGCATCACTACGATTGTGTGGTGGTGGGCGCCGGCGGAGCCGGGCTGCGTGCAACCATGGGAATGGCGGCCACTGGCCTCAAGACCGCCTGCCTAAGCAAAGTGTTTCCCACCCGCAGCCACACGGTTGCCGCCCAGGGCGGCATGAGTGCGGCGCTGGCTAATATGGGTGAGGACGACTGGCGCTGGCATATGTACGACACCATCAAGGGCTCAGATTGGCTGGGCGACCAGGATGCCATCGAGTATATGTGCCGCGAGGCTATTCCCTCGGTGATCGAGCTGGAACATTATGGCGTGCCCTTCTCACGCACTGAAGATGGCAAAATCTATCAGCGTCCCTTCGGCGGTATGACCACCCACTTTGGTGAAGGCACCGCCCAGCGCACCTGTGCCGCAGCAGACCGAACCGGCCACGCCATTTTGCACACCCTGTATCAGCAGGCGCTGAAACAGGACGCCCAGTTTTTCATCGAATTTTTTGCCCTTGACCTGATCATGGACGATGAGGGGGCCTGTCGTGGTGTGCTGGCGCTGGAGATGAACACGGGCAAGCTGCACCTGTTCAAGAGCCACGCTGTGGTGTTAGCCACCGGCGGCTATGGCCGGGCCTGGTTCTCTGCCACCTCTGCCCACACCTGCACCGGTGATGGCAACGGCATGGTGCTGCGAGCGGGGCTGCCCTTGGAAGACATGGAGTTTGTGCAGTTTCACCCCACCGGAGTTTATGGCGCGGGCGTGCTGATCACCGAAGGTGTGCGGGGTGAAGGTGGCTATCTGACAAACTCTGAAGGTGAGCGTTACATGGAGCGCTATGCGCCCAACGCTAAGGATCTGGCCTCACGAGACGTGGTCAGCCGGGCCAGCACCATTGAAATTCGTGAAGGCCGAGGCGTGGGTCCAAACAAAGACCACGTGCACTTAAACCTTTCTCATCTGGGTGCAGACGTGATCGACGAGCGGCTGCCTGGTATATCAGAAACGGCCCAGATCTTTTCTGGGGTGGACGTGACCAAAGATCCGATTCCAGTATTGCCGACGGTGCACTACAACATGGGTGGTATTCCCACCAATTATCACGGCGAAGTCCGCTCCGGCATCGGTGGCGATCCCAGCCGCCTGGTGCCCGGCCTGTATTCCATTGGCGAGGCAGCTTCGGTTTCAGTTCATGGCGCTAACCGGCTGGGTTCCAACTCCCTGCTTGACTTGATTGTATTTGGCCGCTCAGTTGCTCAGCACTGTGGTAACACCATGAAGCCCGACCAGCCCCATCCAACCACGCCCAAGGCGTCGTTAGACAAGGCC
>CAYGPO010000199.1:0-5762 GCA_964351665.1 uncultured Gammaproteobacteria bacterium
GACCCCGGGGGTTTCCCCTTCCCCCGGGGTCGTTTGCGTCGTTTTGCGTCGTTTTGCGTCGTTTTGCGTGATTTTTTTGTGCCTTTAGCGCCCGCTTAGGCGGCGCACAGCAGGTCAGGCGGCGTTTTCCGACAGCCAGTCCCGGGGTTTCAGGTAATCGGCAAGAGCGGCTTCTGGCGTGCCCTCTGATGGCTGCCAGTCATAGCGCCAGGCCACCTTGGGTGGTAGCGACATCAAAATCGATTCCGTGCGACCCCCGGTTTGCAGGCCAAACAACGTGCCCCGGTCATAAACCAGGTTGAATTCCACGTAGCGGCCACGGCGGTAAGCCTGGAAGTCCCGCTGTTTTTCGTCGTAGGGGGTATCTTTGCGACGCTCCAAAATCGGCCGGTAGGCCGGCAAATAGTGGTCTCCGACGCTGCGCATAAGGCCAAAACAGTGCTCAAACGACGGCTGGTTTAGATCGTCATAAAAAAGTCCGCCCACGCCCCGGGTTTCTGAACGATGCTTCAGATAGAAGTAATCGTCGCACCATTTTTTATAGTTGGGGTATACCTCAGCACCAAAGGGATCGCAGGCGTCCTTAGCGGTTTGGTGCCAGTGAACTACGTCTTCATCGAAGGGGTAATAGGGGGTCAGGTCAAACCCGCCGCCAAACCACCAGATAGGTTCCGAGCCGGGTTTTTCGGCAACAAAGAAACGCACGTTGGCGTGGCTGGTAGGGGCATAGGGGTTGCGGGGATGGATCACCAGAGATACGCCCATGGCTTCAAAACCGCGGCCTTCCAGCTCCGGACGTTTGGCTGTGGCACTGCCGGGCAGCTGTTCGCCGCGCACGTGGGAAAAACCGACGCCGGCTTTTTCCAGCACCTCACCGTCTTCCATGATGCGTGATCGACCGCCACCGCCATTGGCATGTTGCCAGTGGTCGGCACCAAAGCTGCCTCCGTCCACCTCTTCCAGGCCAGCGCAAATTCGCTCCTGAAGGTCGGTCAAATAGCTCTTTACTTCGTCTTTGTTCATCCTTTCCTCAATACCTGCCCGCTGCGGGCGTTACGAATTTCGGTGGGCTGCTGGCGCCCACCCAGCGGACCCTCAACAATGGGTACGGCGTTGCCAAAATATTGCCTGATTTGATTCGGGGTTGTTGCTGGGGGGCTATCTGAAGGGTTGGCGCTGGTGGACACCAGGGCGCAGCCGCAGGCGGTCAGCAGTTCAAGCATGGGACCGTGGGCGGGGACTCTGACCGCAATGGCGCCGTCGGCACAAATGGTTTCCGGTGCCTGCTCGGTGGCCGGTAATACCCAGGTAACGGGGCCGGGCCAGCATTCGACGATGCTCTGGCGATCGATACCAGACCAGTCTACCCAGGTATCCAGATCCGCCAGGCTGGCGACGATAGCGATCATGCCTTTAGCCGGCGGCCGACCCTTTAGCTCCCGCACCGCATCCACCGCGGCTTCGTTGAAGGGGTCACAGCCCAGGCCGTAAACGCCTTCGGTGGGATAGGCAATCACGCCACCGTGGGCGACAAAACCCGCGGCCTTCGCCGCGCTCAATAGCGCCATGGTCAGGTAGTTTTAGCCTTCTTCTTGGCGGCCCGCTTTTTGCCACGCTTCTTGCGCGCCGGAGCCGCTGCGATGATCTCCTCGCATTCCTTCAGGGTCAGGGATTCGGGCTCGCGCTCCTTAGGTATTTTGCCGTTTTTCTTACCGTCGGTGACGTATGGGCCATAGCGGCCTTTCAGCACCTGGATTTCGCTGCCATCAAAGGTTTGGATGATGCGCTCGGCGTCGGCCTGCTTCTTTTCAGCAATTAGTTCCTTGGCCCGCTCAAGCTCGATGGTGTAAGGGTCATCGGGATCCTTGATGGAAACATAGCTTTTCACACCAAAACGAACGTAAGGCCCAAACCGGCCCATGTTGGCGGTGATTGGGTAATCTTCCTCGGTCTTACCCAGTTCTCTGGGCAGCTTAAACAGTTCCAGGGCCTGGGCCAGATCAATCTGGTCCATTTTTTGTCCTGGCAAGAGGCCGGCGAAGGTGGGTTTTTCCTCGTCGTCTTTAGTGCCAATCTGCACATAGGGCCCAAACCGGCCCATGCGCACGGACATAGGCTTGCCCGACTTAGGATCGGTGCCCAGTTCCCGGGCCTGCAGCACTTCATCCCGGGACACGGACTCTTCTTTTTCCTGCACCAAATTGGTGAAGGGGTCCCAAAACTCCTGCAGCAGGGGCACCCACTCCCGCTCGCCCCGGCTGACCTCGTCCAGGTTGTCTTCCAGCTGGGCGGTAAAGTCATAGTCCACATAGCGGGTGAAATGGTCTGACAGAAAACGGCTGACAATCCGGCCCACGTCGGTGGGGAAAAATCGTCGGCTTTCCAGCTCAACGTACTCCCGGTTGACCAGAGTCTGGATAATATTGGCGTAGGTAGACGGCCGGCCGATCCCGTATTCCTCCAACGCTTTCACCAGAGATGCCTCGGAAAAGCGCGGTGGTGGTTCGGTGAAGTGCTGCTCGCCGCGGATGTCCGCCAGCTCAACCACCTCACCTTTTTCCAGCGGTGGCAGTTTCGGCTCGGCCTTTTTCTTCTCCGATTCCGCTTCCTCGTATACCGCCAGAAAGCCGGGTTCAACCACCGTCGAACCGCTGGCCCGGAATTTGGCTCCCTGGCCGCAGGGGAAGGTGGCGGTCACGGTGTTCATCACCGCCGGCATCATCTGGCTGGCCATGGTACGCCGCCAGATCAGCTCATAGAGCTTGAACTGATCGTCGCTAAGAAACGATTTGATGGCGGCGGGCCGTTGGGCGGCGGAGGTGGGTCGAACCGCCTCGTGAGCCTCCTGAGCGTTTTTAGACTTGGTTTTATAGGTATTGGGCTCGTCGGGCAGCTTGTCTTTGCCAAAATCTTTCTCAATCACGCTGCGCAGATCTGCCAGTGCATCGTTGGACAGAGTGACCGAGTCAGTCCGCATATAGGTGATCAGGCCCTGCTGCACGCCATCAACCTCAACCCCCTCATACAACTGCTGGGCAACCCGCATGGTTTTTTGCGCGGAAAAGCGCAGCTTGCGAGCGGCATCTTGTTGCAGGGTAGAGGTGATGAAGGGCGGTGCCGGACGTCGACGACGCTGACGGCTATTGATGTCACCGACGGTGAGTTTGCCAGCGGCGGCTTTCAGCAGATGTTCTCTGGCATCACCGGCGAGTTTCTCGCTGTTGAGATCAAACTGGTCCAGCTTTTGGCCGTCGTACTCCACCAGCTTGGCCACGAAGGGCTGATCGTCTTTAGTCAGATCGGCTTCGATGGTCCAGTATTCCCGGGGCTCAAAGGCCTCGATCTCGTTTTCCCGTTCACAAATCAAGCGCAGGGCGGGACTCTGCACCCGTCCGGCGGAAAGGCCGCGGCGCACTTTTTTCCACAGCAGCGGCGACAGATTAAACCCCACCAGATAATCCAGCGCACGCCTGGCCTGCTGGGCATTGACCATGTTCATGGAAATGTCCCGAGGATTGGCCACGGCTTCGGTGATGGCCTTTTTGGTAATTTCCGAAAACACGACCCGGAACACCGGCTTGTCTTTCAAGACTTTCTTTTCTTTCAAAATCTCATGCACATGCCATGAGATGGCCTCTCCTTCGCGATCAAGGTCAGTTGCCAGATACAGAGCGTCAGCTTTGCGCATGGCCTTAACAATGGCATCCACATGCTTGGCGTTGCGGTCGATGGTGGCGTATTTCATGCTGAAATCGCCGGTATCCACCGCGCCTTCTTTGGGAATGAGATCTCTTACGTGGCCGTAGGAGGCCAGCACAATAAAATCCTTGCCCAGGTATTTGTTGATGGTCTTGGCCTTGGCCGGGGACTCAACAATGAGGAGATTTGCTGTCATTGGATGGTCGCTACGGGAGCGCTTTTCCTTGCGTTTTCTTAGGTGTAAAAAAGGCCGGTGTAGGCCAATTCAATATTAGTGGCTGAGTTCCGGCGTACTTTCAAACATGAAGTTTTCCATCCAGGCGTAGTTCGCTTCCTGGCCCGGCTGATCGAACAACACCATCAGCACGATCCATTTCAGGTCGTCCAGATCCACCTCGGCGTTTTCCAGCGCCATGGTGCGGTCAATTACCAGCTCACGACGGGCTGAATCCAACACCCCGGCTCCCTCGAGAAAGGTGATAAAACCCCGGCTCTCGGTATCCAGACGCTGCTGTTCGATATCCGTATAAATTCGCACCGGCCCATCAGAGCGGCCCTGCATTTCCGGCAGATGGCGCTGACTTGCAAGACCGTCAAGCCAATCAAAGGCCTTGCCGATTTCGCGGTCGCTGAAGCCTGCCTCGGACAGGCTGGACTCCAGGGATGCGCGATCCGGATCATCTTCCGGCTCGTCATACATATAGTTTTCAAACAAGTACATCAGAACGTCCAGGACGTTTTCTTTCATTGCCATCCCTCGCCGGTGCGGCAGTAGCCACCACCCGGACCTGCCTGAACCAGGCCACCGAGTTCCAAAATCAGGAGCATGGAGGAAACCGATGCAGGCGTCAATCCAGTGGCATCGACCAGCAAATCTACAGGAAGTTCATCAAAGCCCACTGCGTCAAACAGCTTTCTGTAGTCTTCGTCGAGCAGAACATCAGGCAATCCAGGCCCCAGAGGCTTACTCGCCTGCTGGCTGGGCGTGGCCAGGGATCGACGCCTGTCGGCGGCTACCTGCCTGGCCCTGGGGGCGATTTCGCTGATCAGATCCGGCCCGTCTTCCACCAGTCTTGCCCCTTGTTTAATGAGTCTGTGGCAGCCCCGGGACAGCGGATTGTCGATGGACCCTGGCACTGCGTAGACGTCACGCCCCTGCTCACCGGCCAGCCTGGCGGTAATCAGGCTGCCGGATTGCACGCTGGCTTCAATCACCAGCACCCCTAGCGCCAGGCCGGAGATTAACCGGTTGCGCTGGGGAAACGACCGCTTGCGCGGCTCCCAGCCCGGCGGAAACTCGCTCACGATCAGACCCTGGGCAACAATGTCCGCCGCCAGCGCCGTGTGGCGAGCAGGGTAGACCCGATCAAGCCCGGTAGCAGCAACGGCAATGGTCAGGCCGCCGGCGTCCAGCGCGCCCTGGTGCACTTCACCATCAATTCCCAGCGCCAGGCCGCTGGTGACCACCAGGCCCTGGGAAGTCAGCGCCGCGGCGAACATTTTGGCATGGCGTCTGCCACCGGGAGTGGGTTGGCGGGTGCCAACAATGGCCAACTGGGGCAGCCACATCAGCTGCGGGTTGCCGCGGCAAAACAGCGCCAGGGGGGGGTCAGGGATGGTCTTGAGCTGGGGTGGATACTGTTCATCGTCGTAGGTGACCAGATGGCAGTCTGGCGTCTTGAGCCATTGCTGGTCTGCGGCCAGCTGCGCTGAGTCAGGATTCTTTATTGCTGTGCAGGCGGCCTGACTGGCGCCATGACCGATCAGTTCAGAGGCTTTTGCTTTAAGCACCTGCTGCGGTCCGCCCAGGGCCTCCAGCACCGCTACGCCTGTGCTGGAGGTGCCTGCGAAGGCTCTAATCAGCGTTAGCCAGGCCAATTCCAATTGCTGGGCTGTGGCTGGTTCAGTGGAGGGTGTGGAGGTGATGCTCAATGGTTAACCAACGGTCTAGGGCGTGATGCAATGATACGCGTCAGCCTGGCCGGGTACCTATCAGGTGTTTTAGTGACGGCGCCAAAGGGTCCAACCCGGCGACATGGGTTGGCGTTGGGCAGCCGTCCAGG
>CAYGPO010000200.1:0-5751 GCA_964351665.1 uncultured Gammaproteobacteria bacterium
GGATTTGCCAGGTCATCAGCGGCTTTCATGAATAATGCGGGCTGGCAACGCGCTAGTCTGGCCGGTCTGATGGAGGGGTTAATCGGCAATCCGTAGTATCCGCAGCTTGATTTTTCAACCAACGTTGAATTAGTATTCGTTCAGCGTTCGTTGAAAACTGGCGCATTTCGCGCCGTAACGCAACGGGGAAAACACATGTCTGACCAATCCACACTGACCCTTTCATCCCTCGCATTTGCCATCGCAGTTGGCCTGGGCAGCGCGCCAACTGTGAGCGCCCAGAGCAATGCCAGCAGTACTTCTGCGCTGGAAGAAGTCACCGTCACCGCGAGGCGTCGCAGCGAAAGTCTGCAGGATGTGCCCATTGCCGTGACCGCCTACTCCGGCGATGCGCTGGAAAAAATTGGCGCCATCGACATTACCGCCATCGGCCAGACCACCCCCAATATGACCCTGGAGGTTTCCCGGGGCACCAACACCACCCTGACTGCCTTTATCCGCGGCGTAGGCCAACAGGATCCGGTGCCCGGGTTTGAGGCGGGCGTGGGTATTTACATCGATGACGTGTATCTGAACCGACCCCAGGCAGCGGTGCTGGATATTTTCGACGTGGAACGCATTGAAGTGCTGCGCGGCCCCCAGGGCACGCTGTATGGGCGAAATACCATCGGCGGCGCCATTAAGTACGTGACCAAGCGCCTGAGCGATGAACCCACGGCGAAAATCCGCGGTACCGTAGGCACTGACGGCCAGGCTGAGCTGGTGTTTACCGGATCCACCGCCATTTCCGACGTCTTCCGGGTGGGCGGTTCCATCGCCAGCCTGAACCGTGAGGGTTTTGGTGAAAACCTCAACAACGGTCGCGATAACTACAACAAAGACATTCTGGCTGGCCGACTCAGCGCCGAGTGGGATGCCACCGAATCCTTCCTGCTTCGGCTCTCAGCAGACTACATTCAGGATGATTCAGACCCACGCCAAGGCCATCGATTGACCGTCGGCAACCTGTCTGGCGCGCCGGTGCTTAGCGACGTGTTTGATACCCGCGCCGGATTGGACAACCCTCGCCAGGAGGTGGAGTCCCGGGGCGTATCCCTGCTGGCCCAGTGGGACATCAACGAAAACTGGACTCTGAAAAACATTCTGGCCTATCGGGATGATGAAACCCGCACGCCGATTGACTTCGACAGCCTGCCCTCGGCGGATCTTGATGTGCCGGCTATTTACGAAAACGATCAGCTCTCCGAAGAGCTACAGCTGCTTTACAGCGGCGAGCGCTGGAATGGCGTGATCGGTGCCTACCTGCTGGATGCCAATGCCTTCACCGCCTTTGACGTGATCCTGGGCAACACCGGTGCCGTCATTGGGCTGCCGGGGCTCAACGCCTTTACTCTGGGTGATGTAGATACCGACACCTGGTCCTTGTTTGCCGATTTCACCTTCGATATCAACGACCAGTGGAGCGTTGCCTTTGGCGGCCGTTACACCAGCGATGAGCGAACCTCACGGGTTCTGCGCCAAACCCTGATTGGCGGCACCTCAGACTTTTTTGGCGGCACGGCAATCCCCATTGCCACCACCTCAGACTTCAATGGCAGCGAAGAATTTAACGAGTTTGTGCCCCGAATGTCCGTGGCCTTCAAGCCAAATGAGAACAACAATTTTTATCTGTCCTACAGCGAAGGATTCAAAGGCGGCAGCTTTGACCCCCGAGGCCAAACCAGCGCTGCGCCGGACTTAGATGGTGACGGCGACATCGATAGCGACGATGTTTTCAACTTCATGCAGTTTGAACCCGAATTTGTAGAAACCGTTGAGCTGGGCTGGAAAACCAGTGCCTGGGATGGTCGCCTGAAATCTGCCCTGGCCATCTTCTTCTCCGACTACACTGATGTTCAGATCCCAGGATCGGTGGGGGTTGATACCGATGGTGACGGTGTCACCGATTCGTTTATTGGGATCACCTCCAACGCTGCTGACGCTGACATCTCCGGCCTGGAATGGGAAGGCCAGGTGTTCCTGGCAGAAAGCTGGTTGACCGGCGGCGACAGCCTGTCAGCAGCCTGGACCCTGGGCTACATTGATGCGCAGTTCAACGAGTTCATCGACGCCTTCGGCGTGGACGTGGCCGACCAGCGCGTGTTCCAGAACACCCCGGATCTCACCGGCAGCGCCACCATTAACTACAGTTTCCCGCTGGATCTGTTAGGCAACTCCGGGGAATTGAGCATTATCAACACTTTCTCCCATCGGGACGAAGCCAGCCAGTTTGAGGTGCCCAATCCGTTCCTTGATCAGGACACCTTCACCCTCTGGGACATGAGCGTGGTGTGGGAAGACGATGCCGGACATTGGCGTGCCGGTATCCACGGTAAAAACCTGTTTGACGAAGAGTATAAAGTCGCCGGTTACTTCTTCCCAACGCTGGGTCTGGAAGGCAACATTACGGCCTTCTACGGCAACCCGCTGACCGTATCGGGCACCGTTGAATATCGGTTCTAACCCAAGCGAAGGGCAGACCTGAAGGGCCAGCGATCGGCTTAGCCTCAATCCTGGCCCGTGTCGGCCATGGAAAGGGTTGGTGTGGGGTGCAGGGATGTGTTCACAGCGACGCCGGGGTTGACGCTAAGCTGATTGCTGGGGTTCTGCGCTGATTTTTGCGGGTGGTAGTAAGTGGCTTCGGTGCCGGGTCGAGGCCAGCCCCAGGACCCATCCAGGGGACGCCGTGAACCCGTCCCTGGGGGCTTGGCCTCGCCATCCATGGCTCGGACACCCCTGGATGGGTCCTGGAGCTGCCCTCGACCCTCATTTTCAGCCCCCCTGGAGGGGTTCTGTTGCTGCCCCGACCCTCTTTTTTCGGTGATGCCTATATTTCCGGCTTCCTGCCTGGCTCTCTCCGTGTCTTTTTTTGGGCTGCTAAACTTAGGTCTGAATTCTGATTTGCAGGTGTTCATGGATCAGCCACCGGTATCCGCCTCACCAGGCGGTGAGCTTGCGCGTCAGGCGGAGTCCTTGCTGGCGGATTTTAATCAGCTTCGCCTTGAGACCACCGGCAGTCCGGACCAGGCCCGCGCCCTGCTGTATGAAGATTTGAAGCGACTGGCCCACCGCATTGGCAATGAGTTCAATTCGGGTGAAACCCTTCGAACCACCGCCCTGCTGCACGAGGCCTATGCGCGATTGGCTGCTGGGAAAGCTGATACGCCGGAAAATCGCAGCGAGGTGATGGCACTGATGGCCACGGTGATGCGGCGGGTGGCGGTGGACCATATTCGGTCTTCTACGGCGGCCAAACGGGGCGGACGTTTACAGCGGGTGACGTTAGCCGAGGCAGCGGCGCGCAGCGCGGCGGGTGACCCGGATGATTTGATACTGGGCATGGACGAGGCCCTGGCCCAGCTGCAGCAGTTCGCGCCGGAGCTGGCCAGGCTGGTTGAGCTGCTGTTTTTTGTGGGTTTGAGCCAGGCCGAAGTGGCTCAGCTGGAGGGTGTTTCAGAACGGTCAGTGCGACGCAGCTGGCGCAAGGCGCGGGCCTGGCTTTATCGGCTGATGTCCGACGATGACGTGGACACCTGAACGGGCCGGTGTTCACCGGGGCTTTGAACCATGGCGGGAGTAGTCATGGTTGAGCTCGGCACAGCGCCTGCAGCTGCTCCAGGTTCGGATGCACCAGCCCGGTATGCAGGTAGACACCCATGGCGACGCAGAGCGCGAGAATAATGCCGCCCAGGTGGGGCAGATAGCGGGCCAGCTTGGCCCTGGTAGGTACATGGTCTAATCGGACCGGCCTGGTACGTCTAATAACCAGTGCGCCCGGCGGCGGCAGCTGACCTGAGCGGCTCACCCGGGCCCAATACCTGGATGCGAGAATGCTCAGCAGCAGAACTCCCAGGCCAGCACCGGCAGTTACGACCATCAGCAGACCACTGAGTCCGTTCATGCCCAACCACCGATCACAGGCAGCAACCTCTACGTAAGACTCCACCGCTGGAATCATCCAGAAATGGCCCAGGGCGGCCAGCCCAACGATCCCCAGCAGCGCGGCAATGCCAAGCCCTGGACGGCCTTCAATCAGTTCGGGTTCGTCGTTCATGGGTCCGTTCATTTCCATCACAGGTCGATCTCCACCACCCCCGCTGGCTGTGCGGCTCTGGACTGGCACAAAATGATGGTATTGCGGCGCTGCGCATTGGAAAGCACCTGGTCGCGATGTTCCACCTCGCCGGACAGCAGCTTGCACTGACAGACGCCGCAGATGCCGTCGCTGCATTTAACGACTACCGGGATTCCGGCGGCCTCAAGGGCGTCGGTGGCCGATTGTTCCGGGCCGACCGAAATATCTCTGCCTGAACGAGCCAGCCTGAGATCGAACCCATGGTTTGTGTAGGCTGGGACTTCAGGCACTGAGAAATACTCGCGGCTGGTGGCCTGTTCTGGCCAGCCCAGCTGAGCTGCGGTTTCCAGCACCGCAGACATATACCGGTCGGGCCCACAGGTATAGAGATGCCAGCCCGGCTGATAGCCGGCCAGCAGCTGCTGCAGGTCTGCCCGGGTTCCCTCGTCAGAAACGTGGAGCACCACCTTGTCGGCCCAGGGGGCGTCTTTAAGATCGCTCAAAAACCCTGCACTGCTGCGCTGAGGTAGGGAATAGTGCAACTCAAACTCTTTGCCCAGCTGGTGCAGGCGGTGGGCCATGGCCAACATCGGCGTGATTCCAATGCCTCCGCCCAACAGCAGGGACTTGCTGGCGCTTTCATTAAGGGGAAAATGATTGATGGGCCTTGATACAAACACTTTACGCCCTTGGGTAAAGATGCGGTGCAGCAGCTGTGAGCCACCCCGGCCCTGGTCTTCCTTGAGTACGCCGATCTGGTAGTGACTGCGATCCGCCGGGTTAGACGAGAGGCTGTACTGACGAAAAAACTCTGGTGCCACCACCACATCGAGGTGGGCACCGGCCTCAAAGGCCGGCAGCGGCTTGCCGTCCAGGGAATGAAATTCGTATTGGATTATGTCTGGCGACTCTGTCTTAACCTTGGCAATTTTGACCCGTATAACCGGCGCATCATCAGGATCAAATACCGGGTAGGCATGGGCCAGGTTTTTCACATCGCCGGCCTGCAGTCGGGCCTGGTATTCGCTGGCGCTGATCATCTGCTGATAGGCCTTTATCCCGGCCTCCCGATCCATGGGGAATGGAAAGGGGTAGGGATGAGGGGCTAGATTGGCGGGATATACCGCCAGGGTCTGGTCTTCAAATTTCAGATCCAGGTCGGTTTGCAGATCACGCTGGCTGGCCCCGTGAGGCGACGGGGCGTAGGGGCCTTCGTCCACCATTTCCAGATCCCACCACCACTTTTTCACCGGATTCATGCGGCCCTTGCCAAGCCGGTCGTCAAGTTTTGCCAGGGATTTGGCCATGCCAGGCAGATGGCTGGCGGCCCAGCGGAACGGCGCTTCGGCGAACAGGCCCTCCAGATTCCATGGGCAGGTTTTCATGCAGCGGCCGCACATGGCACCGGCTTTCTGGCTGATCCGATACTGGGTGCATTTCTGGCTGTCGGATTTCCAGATCTCATAGCCGTTGAACATCTTTTTTGGCCCAGCGGTGATCGCCCCGGATGGACACTCTCGAGCGCACTTGTTGCAGTTGTTGCAAAAATTCTGCAGCCCAAAATCGATGGGCTTACTGTGGCTCAGGGGCATATCGGTGGTGATGACACCGGACTTAAGCCTGGGGCCCAAAAACGG
>CAYGPO010000201.1:0-5737 GCA_964351665.1 uncultured Gammaproteobacteria bacterium
GGTCGGAAACCGTGTCATGGTTTTCCAGATACCAGGTGCCCAGCCCATATTGCGCATCTGCGTCACCGCCATCAGCCAACTGGGTCAGTACACGTACGCCGTTGGGCACCTCGCCGTTGGCGCCGGGGGTCGCCAGCAGCAGCGAAACCATTAGCGATGCCAAAAGGGCTAACCGTTGTTGGGTAAACATCATTGCTTCAAACCAATCTCCACCAGCCGCTGTTCGAGATACTCATGGGATGACAACGCCTCAGGATAGCGGTTGGGGCGCGCTTCGCTGATGCAGCTGTCCAGTGTCTCGATCATGAAATCGGCATTGGGGTGGAGAAAAAACGGAATGGAGTAGCGTGATTCCAGGGCCTGCTCAGCGGGCGGATTGACCACTCGGTGGGTGGTGGAGGGAAACACGTGATTGGTTAGTCGCTGCATCATGTCGCCGATGTTGCACATGATGGCTCCGGGCACGGTGGTAACCGGCACCCAGCGCCCCTCCCGATTTAGAATTTCAAGGCCAGGCTGCTCAGAGCCAATCAGCAGCGTGATCAGGTTGATATCTTCATGCTGACCGGCCCTGACCGAGGGCGTGATCTCGGAAATGGGCGGATAGTGGATTGGCCGAAGAATGCTGTTGCCTTCGTTAACCCGGTCTTCAAAATATTCCTGGTTCTGGCCCAAAAATAGCGCCATGGCCTGCAACACCCGCCGACCCAGCTGATCCAGAGACTGAAACAGCGCGTAGGCGTGGCGCTTAAATTCGGGTATTTCCGAGGGCCATTGGTTGGGCGGCATGCGGTGACTTTGCCGATGGCCGTCAGGCAACTCTCGGCCCACGTGCCAGAACTCTTTTAGATCCGGGTGCTGGGCATCCTTGGCGGTTTCGATCCCGACCCCGGTGTATCCCCTGGCCCCGCCCTGGGTTGCCTGATACTGCTGCTTAGTGGCCGTGGGCAGATCAAAAAATGCTTTGAAAACCCGATAGGCATTGGCGGTAATTTCGTCACTAACGCCGTGCTGGCGTAGCCCACAAAAGCCAAATCGCTGGTAAGCCTGTCCAAGGTCCTGCACAAACTGGGCAGGATTGGAATCAAACATCGAAAGGTCCAGAGTTGGAACCTGGGATGAGGAGTCAGCTACCGAAGCTTCCATTATCAGCTATGCACACTCCCGTTTAACCACTTCAGCCAGCTGCTCGGCCAGCGCCAGCACCTGATCAGCCTGCCGGCCTTCCACGGTAACCCGCACCACCGGCTCAGTACCTGATGGCCTCAGAATGACTCGACCCTGGTTTCCCAGACTCGCCTCAAGATCCTTGACCGCCTCACAAATCGCTGTCGAGGCGTCGAGATCGACCTTACCGTTCACCGGTACGTTAATCATGGTCTGGGGGAATTTCTCAAATCCATGGGCCGCCTGGGCTAAAGTTTGCCCGCTGGAACACAAAATTTCCAGCACCTCCAGGGCGCTGATAATGGCGTCACCGGTGGTGGTTTTATCCAGGCACAGGATATGACCCGAGGTCTCCCCACCCACCAGCCAGCCGCGCTTTTGCATTTCCTGGTGCACGTATCGGTCGCCAACTCGCGCCCGCACAAAGTCAATACCCAACTCGCCAAAGGTGGTTTCCAGACCGTAGTTGGTCATTAGCGTGCCCACCACACCTCCGCCGAGGCGGTGGGCCTGCTGACGGTGGGAAGCAATAATAAAGAGCAACTGATCGCCATCAATAACCTCCCCGCTGCCGTCGACCATTTGCACTCGATCGCCGTCCCCATCAAAGGCAATGCCCAAGTCGGCTTTATTTTCCAGCACCGCCTGCTGCAGCAGCTCCGGATGCAAGGAACCGGCGTTCTCATTGATGTTCAGACCATCGGGCCGATTACCGATGGCAACCACTTCGGCGCCCAGCTCGCTAAATACCGCTGGGCCCACGTAGTAAGTGGCACCGTTAGCGCAATCAAGGACAATTTTCAGGCCGGCCAATGAACCGGTGTAGGGAATTGTTCGTTTGCAAAATTCCACGTAGCGGCCCGCCGCATCCTCCACCCGCCGGGCCCGGCCCAGGGACGCTGAATCAACGGTGCTAAAGGGCTGATCAAGCTCGCGTTCGATCTCTGCCTCCACGTCATCAGGCAGTTTTTCCCCGCTGCTGCTGAAGAACTTGAAACCGTTGTCATGATGAGGATTGTGAGAGGCGCTGATCACGATGCCTGCGCCAGCTCGCAAGGTTCGAGTGATGAACGCCACCGCTGGGGTTGGCATGGGTCCCAGCAGGCGAATGTCTGTCCCTGCCGCGGCCAATCCTGATTCCAGCGCCGCTTCGAACATGTAACCGGAGATGCGGGTATCTTTGCCAATCACCACCAACGGTGAACCCCGTCGGCGCAGCACGCTGCCGATGGCATGGCCTAACTTGAGGGCAAACTGGGCATTGATTGCGCCATCGCCGACTCGACCTCGAATGCCATCGGTACCGAAGTATTTTCGGCTCATTGATTATTCTCCCCAGGCTGGCGTGGCTCAAAACCATGGCGTTTGCTCGCCATCTCACGCCAAATTGTACGCATATCGTTATGTGGACCCACATCGTGAACCCGCAGAATATCTGCACCACCGTCCAGCGCAACCTGATTTGCAGAAAGGGTAGCGGCTAGCCGCTGGTCTACCGCACGCCCCAGCAGCTGCTCAAACATCGATTTACGCGACAGACCAGCCAACAGCGGACAGTGCAACGACTTTAGCTCAGGCAACCGGGCAAGCAGGGTTAAATTATGTTGCAGGGTTTTACCAAACCCAAAGCCCGGATCGACAATCAGCCGCTGCCGGCTGATGCCTGCAGCCACACAGCGTTCCACCGCCCCGCCCAGAAAATCCACCACCTCAGCCACCACATCATCGTAATCGGGGCGCTGCTGCATGGTCTCAGGAGTGCCCCGCATGTGCATCAGGCAGATCGCCGCGCTGCTATCAGCCACCGCTTCAAGGGCGCCGGGTCGGGTCAGAGAGCGAACGTCGTTAATCATGCTGGCGCCGGCCCTAAGGGCCTGTGTCATGACTTCAGGGCTGGATGTGTCTACCGAGATGGGTACCTGCACCAAAGGCTGCAAAGCCTCTAACACCGGCATTACTCGATCCAGCTCCTGCTGGGGACTGACCGCGACTGCCCCGGGACGGGTGGACTCGCCGCCTATATCAATAATATCGGCGCCGTCTGCCACCATTCGCTGGGCCGCAGCCACCGCCAGCTGAACATCCACCAGCTGGCCGCCATCGGAAAACGAATCCGGCGTAACGTTGATAATGCCCATCAGGGCTGGCCTGGGCAGGGACAGGGCACCAACCTGCAGGGGTTTAGGAGTCACGGTTGGCAGAGGCGACACGGGCAAGGCCCGTGTCGCCAGTATTCATCCAGAACTCAGTGTTGCTCTGCCGGACCGCCGAGAGGCGGCTCGTCTTTGGTCTTGCTGGACACTGCAGAGCCACCGCTGCCGGTGCCGGCGTTGTCGTCGGGGGAATCCCACCAGTCCCGGGGCGGCCCAGGCGTGCCGCCGTCCATGATCTCGTCGATCTGACCGGCGTCTATGGTCTCGTACTTCATCAACGCATCAGCCATCACGTGCATCTTGGCTTCGTTTTCTTTGAGCAGTGCGGTCGCCCGCTGATAGGCCTCATCAAGAATCCGTCGCACCTCAGAATCAATCTGACGCGCGGTTTCCTCAGCAACGGCCTTGTGTTGGGTCACAGAACGCCCTAAAAACACCTCTTCTTCCTGCTCACCGTAGGCCACCGGGCCCAGGGCGTCAGATAGACCCCAGCGTTGGACCATCATCCGAGCCAGGTCAGTGGCACGCTCGATATCATTGGACGCACCCGTGGTGACCCGGTCTTTACCAAAAATCAGCTCCTCTGCGATGCGACCGCCGTACAGGCTGCAGAGCTGGCTTTCCAGCGCGGTTTTGCTCTGGCTGTACTTATCTTCTTCCGGCAAAAACATGGTCACGCCCAGGGCTCGACCGCGGGGAATAATGCTGACTTTGTAAACCGGGTCATGCTTGGGCACCAGACGGCCAACAATGGCATGGCCGGATTCGTGGTAGGCGGTTAAACGCTTTTCGTCCTCGCTCATCACCATGGAGCGCCGCTCTGCACCCATCATCAGCTTGTCTTTGGCCCGCTCAAAGTGCTCCATTTTGACGTCTTTGGAGTTCTCTCGGGCGGCAAACAGGGCTGCCTCGTTGACCAAATTAGCTAGATCAGCCCCGGAAAACCCTGGCGTGCTGCGAGCCAGCAGCCGGGCTTCAACGTTAGAGCTGTAGGGCACTTTGCGCATATGGACTTTGAGGATTTGCTCTCGGCCCCGCACGTCGGGCAGTGGCACAACCACCTGGCGGTCAAATCGGCCAGGACGCAGCAGCGCCGGATCAAGCACGTCGGGTCGGTTGGTGGCAGCCACTACAATAATCCCTTCGTTGCCTTCAAACCCGTCCATCTCCACCAGCAGCTGGTTCAGGGTTTGCTCTCGCTCGTCATGTCCGCCGCCCAGGCCAGCACCTCGATGGCGACCCACCGCGTCAATTTCGTCGATGAATATAATACAGGGCGCATGCTTCTTGGCTTGCTCAAACATATCGCGAACCCGGGACGCACCGACACCCACAAACATCTCAACAAAATCGGAGCCGGAAATAGTGAAAAACGGCACCTTGGCTTCACCGGCAACGGCTTTAGCCAGCAGGGTTTTACCGGTTCCCGGTGATCCCACCAGCAGCACACCACGGGGAATCTGCCCACCGAGCTTTTGGAATTTGCCCGGATCTTTGAGGAATTCCACCAGTTCGGTGACTTCCTGCTTGGCCTCTTCAACCCCGGCCACGTCCGCAAACGTTACTTTGACCTGGTCTTCACCCTGCAGTCGGGCGCGGGATTTGCCGAAAGACATGGCGCCTCGACCGCCTCCGCCGCCTTGCATCTGGCGCATGAAGAAGATCCACAGACCGATTAGCAACAGGAAGGGGAACCAGGAGATAAAAATATCCACCAGCAGGGATCGTCGCTCGGGCGGCTTAACTTCGATCTGAACGCCTTTGGTCACCAGGTCGTCGATCAGTTTCTCGTCGTCAGGGGCGAAGGTCTGTTTGATGTCGCCGTTGCTGGTTTCAAAGGCAATGACCCTGCCATCCGCAGACTCCTGAATTCTGACCTTCGCCACATCGCCATTGCGGACCATGCTCAAAAAGTCAGAATAAGCCTCCGTTGACTGGGAGGCGTTGCGGGGCGAAAAGGTGTTAAACACCGACATCAGCACCACCGCGATAATGATCCAGAGGACCAGGTTCTTTGCCATATCGTTTCTCAATGTACTACCTCTGATCGACCCGGATACCTGGACCGGCATGGCCCTGTTCCGGTTCTTGCATTATCGGCATTCGTCCACCTGAATAAGCAGGAACGATAGCACCACCATCTAGCGGGCGCCACGTGCCAAAACGTATACTTCCCGGCTTCGGGGTCGAGAAGCCTTAGGTTTGACCACGCCGACGCTGGAAAAATCCTTGCGAACCGCGCTCATCCACTCATCGAACCCCTCGCCCTGAAACACCTTTATCAACATCGCCCCGCCGGTGCGCAGGTGCTGGCGTGCAAAGTCCAGGGCCAGCTCCGCCAGATACATGCCCCGGGGCTGGTCAACGGCTTTGAGTCCAGAGATATTGGGTGCCATATCTGACAAAACAAGATCAAC
>CAYGPO010000202.1:0-3826 GCA_964351665.1 uncultured Gammaproteobacteria bacterium
AAGATCGGCCATCAGGCGGATACCCGCCAGCAGATTGGCGGACCCAGTCAGGGTAAAGGTTTGCTGACCATAGCCCTCCACCACCGGTAGATCGTTGGCCACGCCCTTAACCAATTGGTGTCCTTCCAGGGCGACGCTGTAAGACACTCCACGCAGGGCCAATGCCTCCGGGTTGGGATTAATCACCTGCAAATCAATCTCAAAGTTGGGAATTCCGCCACTGCTGGGAAGAGCGCGAAAGCCGCTGACCGTCACCGTGGGTTTCTCATAGCCTGGGCGCAGGCCTGCGCAGCCTGTGGAGATCACTATGGCCAGCAACACCAGCGCCCAACGGGCCCAATTAATGTACAACAGATGATTTTTCACGGCGGCCTCTCCAAAGTGATGGCCGTGGAATTAGGCAGCAAGCCCGATGACCTGTCAACGAAGGGATATACCATGGCGGTCTTTCACCATGGGTCGAGCTGGTGGGCCCAGCAAGCGATGGGGATCTCAAACCGGCAGACGCTCACCCAATAGTCTTCCCAGGGTCAAGGCCGGCGTCAGCATCATACCCGGCACGAAGGCGTTGCCCAGGGTCGCGCCGGCACCCAGCACCTCGCCGGCGGCATAGAGATTGGGCACCGGTTCGCCGTCACCGCGCAGAACTCGCAGCTGCTTGTCCACCACCACTCCCGCTGATGAGGTGGCCGACGCCCCCAGATGGGTAATCGCGTAAAACGGCGGCTTAGCGATAGGCATCGGCATGTGCACACGACCCAACACATCGGCGCCGCTTTTTACGCTCTCATTGTACTGGGCGACTGAAGCGATAAGGCCCGCGGGATCCAGCCCTGCCTTATTCGCCAGCTCCGGCAGCGACCCGGCGCTGGAAAACATCGGGTGTGAATCAAAATGTTCCAACATTTTTTCCCGGGACCAACCTTCGATACCCACCGGCGCTGCCTCCAAAATCGACCGATCAAAGACAATGGCGTAGCGAAATTCCGACTGCTCCCCCACCGCCTTCGCCCGTGAGTAAAGCTCCGGTTCGTCTTCGCGAATAAAGCGACGCCCTTCACTGTTGACCCAAATTTCCCAGGGCCCTCGATCTTCCGGTTTGGTGTTAAAGCGGGCGAAATATTCGGCCTCAAAGGTATTGGCCGACAAAATTGAACCGGTACCGGCGCGATGTAGCTGCTGCCCTCGCAGCCACCCCCCCACGGAAACCGCAAGCTGTAGCCCATCACCCTGTGAATAGGGATAGGCGGCGCCGGCATAGGCGGGTTGTTTGATCAGCCTTTCGAACAACTCCGGATTCATGGCATAGCCACCGCTGGTGAGGACGACGTGGCGGCCGCGAAAGGTTAGACGCTGATCGCCAAACTCCGCTCTGACGCCCTCTACCGCTCCGCCGTCAGAGGTCAGTAGGCCCGTTACCCGGGTGTTCAACTGACTCACCAGCCGGCCGCTGGCAAACTCAGGCTCAAGATCCGCCAAAGCGACCTTCAATATGGCCCGGGCACCGGTTTCAGCCCAAAGATAACGCCGCACGCTGTAGGCCGGGCGGCCCGGTGAATCCGTTGTCACCGGGTGCCCGTCCAGGGGCACCAGGCCGCCGTCCAGCAACCAGTTAATGGTGTCGGCGGCGTTATCTACGGTGGTGCGGATGATGTCTGGGTCGGCAAAATTTCGCGACAACCTCATCACATCGTCGTAATGGATGTCCGGCGAGTCTTTGATGCCCAGCTCGTGCTGCAACCGACTGCCGGCGGCGCAAATTTGGCCCATGGCCAGGTGCAAGGTGCCGCCAAGCTTGTCGGCAGCGTCGATCAACAGAACACTGGCGCCCCGACGCGATGCCGCCAAAGCCGCCGGCAGCCCCGCGGTTCCGGCTCCGATGATGATGTAATCCCAGCGTTGCTGCTGGGCCTGCAGCGCACGGGACCACAGCCCAGCGCTCGCTGCAGCCAATGCCGTTGTCATAAATTCTCGCCGTTTTATCATGGTTATTTACCAAACCCTCGCTGGGGTGCTATCCCGAAAATGGCTTCAGTCTCAAGTGGCCTGCTGGCCTTGCCAAGCTGACCCAAATACACACTGAGATTACAGTTTTACCCAACGGCCCACTAGGCCCGCCGGTAGTTTTCAATCTGCACTTCCGAGCCAAAATCCGCATAGTCGCCATCGGCCCTTTGACGGCGGAAACTGCCCCATTCAATGGGAGAGTACATTGCCGGCCTCTGGGCGTTCACCGCTGACCCCAGGGGCTGGACCTGCGCAGCGGCGGCCGGATTGAGAAAAAACGGTATGCTGATTCGGTCCTCAACGTCCATCGCCAATACTCGATGAATTGGCGCCTTATAAAGTCCGTTCGACCAAACCTGCATCATGTCGCCGGTATTGACCACCAGCGCCCCGTCGATGGTTGCAACGTTGTGCCACTGCTCATCCCGGTGCACCTGTAAACCCGCCACATCATGTTGCAGCAAAACCGTCAGCGCGCCCGCATCGGTGTGATGGTGAATTCCCAGATCCGCTTCAGTAACAGGCTCAAGGCTGTCCCGGCTGGCCAGGGGGTCGTCAACGGGATAATAGTTCAAGCGAACAAAACTGGTGTCGCCGTCGGAAAAGTATTTTTCCAGCCCATTGGCCTTCATACCCAAACCCAAAGAAAAGGCTTCAAGCAACCCCATTGAAAGCTGAGCGTTGGCGGCGAAGTAGTCCAGCATGGTTTGCCGGAATATTGGATCATCCGCTGGCCAACGGTTGCGCCCGCCAAAGATCGGGTCTGCGCCCTCGTTGGTAAAATCGAAGACTTCCTTTTTGTCACGCTGGTTTTTGGTCAGCTCGTTGTCGTAGTAGCCCCAGGGGTTTTCCTGGGAACGCAATGCCAGGCGCTTGACATCCGACGGCAGGGAGAAAAACCTCATGCACTGAGCAACGGTTTGATCAATAAGGGTAAGCGGGATGCCATGATCAACGATTTGAAAAAACCCCCATTGCTCAGCCGCCGCTGAAACCTGCTCAATAACGGCGGACCTACCCAAACCGGACCAGCCGGCCAGGCTGATAACCGGCACAGACTGCCCTACCTTTGATGAATCAGCTACTGGGTGATAGTCCAGATCATCGGACCTTGTGTTGAGGTTAATGTTGTTAGTCTCAGATAAGTCGTTGTTGTGGTGGTGAGCTGATGACGTCGCGCCGTATCGCTGGGACTCTCACCACGGCAGGGTTTCCCCGGTGTGATCGATGAAGCGACCGGAGTCTTCCATGGTCAAACCGTCGATAATGCCCATCAGGTTTTTTACCGCATCCGGGGTACGCTGGGGCGAGAGGCGTCCAGCCGCAATCATCTTGAGCGCAGCCTGGTATTCGGGTGGCGCGGTTTCCTCGGTCATATCCAGAATGCCCCGGGTATCCACATTGCCAGGATTAATCAGGCCGACCAAAATCTCCCGGCCTTCCAGCTGCAGGGAAAGATTGTGCATGATGCTGTTTAAGGTCGCCTTGCTGGCGCGGTAGCCAAGAAACCCTGGCCGGGAAATGGCCCCAATGGAGCCGGCGCTGCTGGTAATATTAATCAGCTTTTTCTGCTCACTGGCCGCTACATTTTCCACCATTGCCTCTGCCACACGAAGGGGGCCCAGGGCATTGATCTCAATCATCCGACTGACCAAGTCGTAATCCACCTGGCCAAACTCCTGGTTCGGACTGAAATCCGCCAGCGCCGCATTATTAATTACAATATCAATAGGTTGCCCGGAAAGCTCTTGTTTTATCGCCAGCAGATGATCTGGATTGGTCACGTCCAGCTGCAGTATTCGAAGGTTGGCGTGGGCCT
>CAYGPO010000202.1:3926-5543 GCA_964351665.1 uncultured Gammaproteobacteria bacterium
AGCCAATGATTGTCTGGTTGCTGGTGCTTCACATTGCCGTGCTTGGCTATTGGTTGGGATCAGAATTTGTGATCAATTCCACCTATCGATTGGCTTGCTACGCCGACGATATGCCCTTTGAGCAGCGAGACCGGTTGATGCACCACGTAATGGATGTGGATCAGCATGTGCGCTATGCCCTGGTGCTGCAGGCATCCCTGGGCGTCATGCTGGCCGCATCTTATGGATACGTCCCCGGCGGCACCCCGGTGGTAACAGCTGCTGCCATTTTTGGCATTTGCTGGCTGGGATTTGTTGAGATGGTTCATCGCCTGCGTGGCAACCCGGTTGGTCACCTGCTCGGGCGAGTGGATCGGCTATCAAGATATCTGTTAATGGCAGCGCTGATTTTGGTGGCCGCCGGGCTGGTGGGCGGGCACTGGCCCATGCCGCTGTGGTTACGCTGGAAACTCGCGGCCTTCGCCGGCGTGATGGCCTGCGGCGTTGGCATTCGGATCGCACTGATTGGGCACTTTCGCACCTGGTCGCTAATGGCTAGCAGCGGCGCTACGCCTGCCTATAATGCGGATATCCGGCGCACCTACCAAAACGCCACGGCGGTGTTGGTGTTGCTCTGGGGGTTCATCCTGGCCGCCACCGTATTGAGCGTTGTAAAACCTACCTGACCTGCGTACTCGAGTAGTCAGGACAGATCGGAATCCGATCTACATCACCCGGGGAGCGTCAGCCATGGGGTCGGTGGCATTCGCCGCAGCCTGGGCTGGCGGCAAATCCGGATCCCAATCTTTGGCAATCAGCCGACGGCCGTTGTAGTGCGCCGATTCGTCAGCGCTGAGCCAAAGGGTCGGCGGCAGCATGATTTCCGGCGGCAAAATGCCCAGAGTCCTGCCTTCATCCCCCACCATGCCCTGCCCCGCTTTGAAACCCTTAATCGCTCGAGTACCCACCGTGCCACCAGGTATTAGGGCTGTGTCTGCCGGGCCACCCGGCAGCAGCACGTTGGCGGTCACGCCGCTATCGGCCAGGTCTTTGGCCCACAATACGGTTGCTGCTTCAAGGCCAGCCTTGCTGGCGCCGTAGGCGGCCAGCCCCTGCAGCACCATGGTTGGCCTTGAGGTAGAAATATTGATGATCCGGCCAAAGCCCTGTTCCAACATTAACGGCGTGCAGGCCCTGGCCATAAAAAACGCGCCGGTGAGATTGGTTTGTATCATTCGCGCATAAGCGTCTGGCGGCGATGTCCAAAATGGTGGTTTGGCGCTGAAAAAATCCTGGTTGGCTTCCAGCGGACCTCGCGCCGCGTTGTTGATCAGCACATCGACCCGGCCAAACGCGTCCAGGGCCTTTTCCACACAGGCTTCGCAGGATTCAAAGGAGCTCACGTCCGACACCGCGCTGACAAACTCTCCAGGCCCCTGGTCCGTTGCCAGCAGCGCCGTTTGCGCAAGTTCTGCCTGGTTGCGCCCCGCGGTACCCAGTACCCGTGCGCCTGCAGCCACCAAACCCAGGGCCATCAGCCTGCCGAAGCCCCGACCTGCCCCGGTCACAATTACCGATCGACCTTTGAGAGACGAATAGGTCATCGGCAGCTACGTCCTGGTGTCAGAATTGCGGCGG
>CAYGPO010000203.1:0-5525 GCA_964351665.1 uncultured Gammaproteobacteria bacterium
CAGACGCTAGTGGGCACTGATTCGACGACACGCTGGTCCGGACCGCTGGCCCGAATCCAGCCGTGGATTCAGGCCGCACGCCCGGCCGCTCACCCGATGATTTTTCTGCCCTTGTTGATCGGGCAAGGGTTTGCATTTGATGTCCACCAGCAGCTCAGTTTGACGTTTTTTGTCTATACGCTATTGTTTGGTGTGATTTATCAGGTGTACCTCTTGTATCTGAACGACTACGCCGACGAAGCCGCTGACCGATCGAACCATCAGTACTTTCTTTCCGGCGGGTCGCGGGTGCTTCCCGAAGGCAAGCTTCAACCTAATGACCTGCTGGTTGGCGCGCGGGTCGCTGTCGTGGCCCTGGTGGGATTATCGGTGTGGATCTCCGTTAATGCTGGTCGCCCGTGGTTCCTGGTCGGGGCGGCGCTGGCCGTTGCGCTTTGCTGGGGATATAACTCCAAGCCACTGCAACTGTCTTATCGGGGGTACGGCGAGATCCTGCAGGGGCTGGGTTGTGGCGTGCTGCTGCCGTTAATCGGCTTTTATTTGCAGCAAGGCTCACTGCAGGGGTTTCCATGGATCGCCCTGATCCCTCTGTACCTGATCTTTCATGCCGGCAACATTGTCACGGCCCTTCCAGACTATCCCTCCGACTACGCAGGCGGCAAGAAAACCTACCCTGTTCGGCGTGGCGAGCTACCTGCGCGAAACACGGCTGTTAGATTGCTGGTGGCGGCATTTGTGTTCGTGGTGGTCGCCAATCTGCATCGATCATCAATGGCTGTTGTGATCATGGTGGTGCCAGCGGCGTTGATTCTCGCTGGGATTGTCCAATCTGGATTGCTCAAAAAGGGCGATGCATCCGATTTTCCTCTTTGTAAGCGCTTTGTGATCTGGGTTTCCGCCAGTCAGGCCTGGCTGCTATGTGCCTGGGCTGGCGCGCTGTTGATGGGGGTGGCAAATTGAAGATCGCCGTCATTGGTAGTGGGATTGCGGGGCTCAGCGCTGCATGGCTAATGGGCCGTGCCCATCAGGTTTCGCTGTTTGAGAAGCATGAGCACCTGGGGATGGATGCCCGTTCGCTCACGTTACCGGGTGAAGACCAAAGCGCTCGCGTTGACGTTCCTTTGCGGGTTTTCTTTGACGGCTTCTACCCCAACCTTAGCGCCCTGTATCGGCAGGTGGGCATTGAATCTGCGCCCGTCAACTACTCAGCCTCTTTCGGTTCCCTCAACGAGCGTTCCTTCTTTCGCTATCACAACTACAAGCTGGGTCGCCTTTCACTGCCTTTTCTCAAAGGCGCTGGCTCGGTAACTCCAAAAGCACTTCGGATTGGCTGGGAGGTTTTACGTTTGTTTCGTCAGGCATCCAGATCGTTGGAAACAGGCATCGCTGACGACGTCACGTTGGATGCCTATTTGACCGCTCACAATTATTCCAAGGATTTAGCCCAGGGTTTTCTCTATCCCACATTTTCTGCCCTGTGTACCTGCAGCCACGAAAGCGTAAAAGCATATCCGGCTCGAGTATTTCTCGAATATCTGAACAGCGGCCTGCTGACGTCATCCATTAGAAAGGTGACCCAGGGGACTCAGGAAGTTGTCAGGCGCCTGTCCCAAAACGCTCACCAGGTCCATCTTCGGTCACAGGTCATCGACGTTTCCCGGACAGACGCCGGCACCGCGGTACGCACGACAGAAGGCACAGCCACTTTCGATCACGTGGTGCTTGCGACCCAGGCAAATCAGGCTTCACAACTGCTGAAAGACGCATCGCTCGAAGAACGAGACACACTGGCCTCGTTTTCTTACGAGCCAAGTCGAGTTGTGGTCCATACAGACACCCGTCTGGCGCCTTTGGGCGGTGAGTCCCAGTGGGCGCCAGTCAACTTCTTACTGGCTAGCCCCAACGCTGCACCCATGGCGACCATTTGGATGAACGCCATACAGGCCATGCCAGGCGAAGGCCCGGTCTTTCAGACATGGAATCCATTAGTTGAACCCGACCCGTCGCAGGTCTTTGGTCAAGCTGCATTCGAACGACCTATCGTCAACGTTGAGTCCCTAAAGGGGCTGCAACAACTGTCAGCACTGCATCAGCAACGGGACAGGCGCATCTGGTTCTGCGGGTCCTATGCGTCCCACGGCATTCCGTTGCTCGAGAGCGCGGTCAAGTCAGCGATGTCGATTGCTGAACACTTGGGTGTTCAAAGCCCGTGGACCTCATCACGATCTGGCCTCCATCCACCTGCGTCAGAACACAACATCCAAGACGCGATAGACGCCCGCCCACAAGAACTTCCTTGATCAATCCGCCAGCAGGGCCAGCAGGTCATCACCGCTACGGGGGGCATCAACGCTGCGGGTCGCATCGAACAAAGAGTCCGCCAGTTCCTGTTTGTCTTGCTGCATTTTCATGATGCGTTCCTCAACGGTTCCGGCGGCCACCAGCTTGTAGACGAATACCGGCTTGGTCTGGCCTATTCGATGGGCGCGGTCCGTCGCCTGGTTTTCCACCGCCGGGTTCCACCAAGGGTCAATGTGGATCACCACGTCTGCCTCGGTCAGGTTGAGGCCGCTGCCTCCGGCTTTCAGACTGATGAGGAAAATCGGGACCTCGCCGTTTTGGAAACAATCAATGGCAAGCTGCCTGTTTCGGGTCTGACCTGTGAGTTTGCTGTAGGGCTGGCCGCTCGCCTGCAGCTGCTCTTCCACCAGCTTAAGAGCCTGGGTGAACTGGGAAAATACCAGCAGCCGTCGTCCTTCCTCGATGAGTTGTGGTATCGATTCAGCAAGCCAATCCAGCTTGGCACTGTCTTTGATCGTCGCAGCCTGCTTCAGCTTCACCAGCCGCGGGTCAATGCAGGCCTGACGCAGTTTCAGCAGGGCATCCAGAAACTGAATTTGGCTTCTTGCCATCCCCTGCAGGGCCACCAGGTCTCGAATGCGCTTTTCCATGCTGATGCGTATGCTTTCGTAAAGGGCCCGCTGCTTTCCACCCAGTTCCACGTACTGAACGATTTCGGTTTTTTCGGGTAGTTCGGTGGCCACTTCCCCCTTGGTGCGTCGAATCAGGAAGGGGCCAATTTTGCTTGCCAGTTCCTGCTGAACGGCCGTGTTGGCCTGTTTTTCAATGGGGTTTCGATACGCCTGATTGAACTGCGCTCGACCAGCCAGCAGGCCCGGCAGGGCAAAATCCAGCAGCGCCCACAACTCTCCCAGGTGATTTTCCAACGGTGTGCCAGTAAGGCAAAGCCGAGTGTCGGCATTAATCGCTCGAGCGCAGGCGGAAATTTTGGTTCGAGGGTTTTTGATCGCCTGTGCCTCGTCCAGCACCATCAGGCTGAACCGATGATCGGCGTAGCGATCCAGATCCCGTATTAGCAGGGGGTAGGTGGTGACCACCAAATCGCTGTCGGGGATCTGGTCAAATTCTGCTGCCCGGTCCGGCCCGTGAATGAGCCTTGAACGAAGCTTTGGGGTAAATCGGGCCGCTTCCTGCAGCCAGTTGCCGGTCAGGCTGGTTGGCACCACAATCAGCGCCGGCGCAGTGAGCTGTTTGCGGTTTTTCATCAGTAAAATCAGAGCAAGGACCTGTACCGTCTTGCCCAGCCCCATATCGTCGGCCAAGATGCCGCCCAGGCGATATCGCTGCAGAAAGGCAAGCCAGTTCAAGCCGCTTTGCTGATAGTCCCTGAGCGTTGCGCGAAGGCCGGAGGGTGGTTTGACTGGCTTGATGCCGCTGAAATTCTTTAGTTCTTTGAGCAGCTTTGCTGTCGCCGGGCTGTGGCGAAGGTCCAGATCCTGTACAGACTGGAACTGACCCAGTTGAAAAGGCGGCAGGCGAACCGGCTGGCCAAGCCCATCCCTGGAGAAAAGGTCCAGTACCAGGCCCCGGATTCGCTTGAGCTGACGGGTATCGACCTCAATCCACTGCCCCGCAACGTACAGCATCATTTTTTCCGGAGCACCCTGTTCGAGCCAGTGCCCGACAACCTGGGCGGTATCCAGGCGTTGCTGTTCGTTTAGCGGCAGCGAGAGAGAAAAATCGAACCAGTTGCCTGGGGCGTCGTTCAGCTCGATTTCAAAGCTTGCGCTGCCGATGTCGAGCTGAAAACTATCGGGGACCTGGACAATCCAGCCCATTTCAACAAGCTTGGGTAGCTCGTAGTCTTGAAAATGCATCCAGGCTGTGACGCACTGTTCAGCGGATCGTGCCTCGGGCATCCAGACCAGCGGCAGGTCGCCGGGTGGCTGCTGTGCAGGCGCCAGACCCAGCTCGCGCAGGTGCTGACTGACTCGTTGCTCTGCCTCGGCGTTGCGTTGAATCTGAAAACACGCGTCGTCGCGTTCGCGCAGTATTAGCGGGTCGCTGGCCGATATCACGTGAGGGCTCTCCGCCGGGTCCAGTAAGAACCCGTCATAGGAAAAGCGCAGCTCCAGGCCGGGCAGACTTAGCCCACCGCCATCGCGCATGGTCAGGGTGATATGGGCTACACACTCTGTGACTTTGGTGACCTTGGGCTCCACCGGCAGGGGCAGCTGGTCTTTGGAGAACCTGCCGCGCAGATGCAGGGCGACGGGCGTGATGTCTCGGTTTGGCACCGGCGGCATTTCACGCATGTGGCGTACCTGGTCGCCGGTAAGCGGCGTTTGTGCTTGACCCGCCTGGGCCTTAGTCAGGTCCAGATACCATGGCGGGGACGTATCAAACAACAGCCAACCGGCCTCTGGTCCGTATGCGCAATCCAGTGCAGGAACAAGCTGGTAACTGCTTTTCTGGCCGTCCTCGCTTTCCGACTCGGTCCAGATCCAGGTTAGAGATCTGCGCAAACCGATTTCCACCGGCTGGTCGCGAAAATACAGTCGGCCGGTGTTTATCAGCATGCTCAGCGCAACCGCGCCCCGCTCGCCTTCAATCTTGGCTGGGTTAAAGCTCAAAGCCCGCGGCAGCAGTTCAAGAATCTGCACATCTTCGTCCTGCAGGAATCCCGGCCGATTCCAGCTTAGATGGGTCCCATCGGGTATATAGGAGTCGATTTGGCTCCATTCACCGTTGCGTTTCAGGTACGCCTTGTAGATAACAAGTCTCAGATCGCCAAGCTTTTCGGTCAGGATATAGAGCAGGTAGTGGCGGCCGCTGTGCAGTGTGGGGAGTTGACCTGAGGGATCGTCGGGCATCTGCCCCAGCCAGTCCTGCCAGGAACCCGTCTGTTCTACGGTATTGTGGGTTGTTGGATCCACGGGAGGAGCCTGCTGCGATAGCAGCTGGAGTGCCGTAGCCACACCGTGCTTGCAGTTGAAACCCACCGGGCAGGTGCAGCTGGAGTACAGCCGGGGTCCGTCAGCTGCCAGCGTGACCTGATAAATGTAACCGGCCGATCCCTGAACGCTTGCAAGGAAAGTCCGCCCGGTCTTCTGTTGTTGGATCTCCAGTACCCGACCACGCTTGAAATAGTCCATGCCTCGGGCAAATGTGCGGTGGTTGACGATGCGGCGGACATCGCTGGCCGTAAAATCTGTCACGTAAAG
>CAYGPO010000204.1:0-5512 GCA_964351665.1 uncultured Gammaproteobacteria bacterium
CTCAGCGAACTGTCAGCCCAGCACCAGCTGGATCTGGCCCTTGGAGGAGGGGACGACTATGAGCTTTGCTTTTGCTACCCGACGTCCAGTCAGTCGATGATCTGCGGGCTGTTTGAGCAGCTGGGTGTTGGGTTTTCCACCGTTGGCGAGATTTGTGCTGAGGCCAATATTCGCTGGGAAGGACGAAACGGGCGTCCCATAGCCGGCGGCTATGGTCATTTCAATGACTAATCCCAAAGCCATACCGGCGGCGGTGTTAAGGACGCCCCAGGGGTTGCTGGCCACCGGTTTTGGCAGTGGGCTGGCGCCTCGGGCGCCGGGAACCGTCGGTTCAGCCGCGGCGATGCCCTTTTATCTGCTGCTGTGGGATCTGCCCCTGGCGGTCTACGGGCTGGTTGTGGTCGCAGTGTTTGCGGTGGGTGTTTGGGCTTCCCAGCGATTATCCGAAGATTTAAAGGTTCATGACCACGGCGGCATTGTTATCGATGAGTTTGTTGGGGTGTTTATCGCCCTGGCAGGCTGTCCCCGAATATGGTGGATAGTACTGATAGGCTGGCTGGCGTTCAGAGTCTTCGACATCCTCAAGCCCCCACCCATCGGCTGGCTGGATCGCCGGGTCAGCGGCGGTTTTGGCATCATGATTGACGACGTGCTCGCCGGCGCCTTCGCCCTGGCGGTGGTTCAGGGGGTGTCTTGGGTATGGCTCTGACTCCTAGCCCGCATTATTCATGAAGGTCGGATGGCTCGACTCAGCTGGCGAGTCCAGATTGGACGATCGGGGGAAAACCCATAGCGAAAGCTATGGTTTGAGGCTGATCGTTCAAGATGGGCCGCCAGATGAGGCGAGACGCCGACAGCGACACACCGTCAGCCACCGCCATCTAGGCTGATCACGCAAGGGCCTGAGAGCGCTGGGATTTGCCAGGTCATCAGCGGCCTTCATGAATAATGCGGGCTAGGCCTCAGGAATATACTCAAATACTTTGACCACCTTATCCACGCCTGCCACCCGGGCTGCCCGGCTGGCAGCGGCGGCGCCTTCGGCCTCGGTGACCAGGCCCATCAGGTAAACCTCATGGCGTACGCTGACCACTTTGACCCGGGTTGGATCAAAGTTGGGTAAGCCGCGAATGCCAAGCAGGGATGATTTGACCTGGGCCGTCAGCAGTGAATCCCGGGAACGGGCGAAGGCCGAGGTTGGTTCGCCAATGGCCAGTTCACTGACCACCTCTTTCACCCCTTCAACGGCAGCGGCCAGTTCCACCGCTTCAGCCCGTGCCTGCTCCGTGAGCGCTTCGCCGGTTAGCAGCACGATGCCGTTGTAAGTCGTGGTTTTGATGTGGCTGCCCTTGCCCGGCCCCTCATCGCGATGAATGGCGTCAACCACCTTGATATTGATGGCCTGATCAGCCAATACCTGTTCCGCAGCGCGGCGGTCATGAATGGCGCCCGCGCCGGCGGCCACCCCGCCAACCACGGCTGCTGCGCAGCCTTGAAGCATAACAATCAGAAAGACAATCAGCAGTTTATTCATCGGGGTTTGCTCCTGTAGTCGCGTTGGCAGGGAACTTACGACCTGCCTTGAGATTACCCTATTTTTCCAGGCCTTCACCAGAACCTCAAAGGAAAGCAGCTGGCTACCTTCGTGGGTCTTCAAAGGCATGGGCCACCCATTCAATGGAAGGGTCCCGGCTGCTACCCGATACGGCTACCACATCAAAGCGGCAGGGGGCGGTTTGCCAGGCGCGATGGCACTGAAGAAAGTAGCTGGCAACCTTCGCCAGCCGATATTGTTTGGTTCGATCAACCGATCCCTGGCCGCCACCGAAGTTCAGATTCCGTCGATATCGCACCTCGGCGAACACCAGAGTTTCAGCATCTTGCATGATGAGGTCGATCTCCCCCAGTCGGCATCGATAGTTTGCCTCAACCAGGTTTAGGCCTTGCTGGCATAGGTAAGCCAGGGCTGCTCGCTCCCAGACAGCCCCGGCTGGGTGTTGGGCGCTCAGGAGCGAGCTGGCGGGGGCTGACGCAGTACAATTCGGCCACCGCTAATTTCTGCGCAGGCCAGATTGCGGTACAGGTAGCCGCCAGCGTCCAAACTTAGCTGGCCGGTGGCACCGGGAAAAGCCTCAGTGCCCATGGAACTGAGCAGATTCAGATACGGTAAAACCCGATAAGCATCCATACCCAGAGCAAACAGCCGGCTGCTGATGCCGCCCAGTTCGCTGAAATTTGCTTCTGCCTCTGACACCGTTGGGGTGAATCGAGACTGATCCAGCAGAAACGGTGCATCGCAAAATACAATGCCGTTGAGGTCTCGGTTGCGGTTGCGATCCCTGGTGCCGTCAAACACGTGGGAGGTGGCAAACACCGGCACCTCGCCGGCGTTATAAAAGGCCAGCTGTGGCTTAATCAGGCGTGCCGGTTCTGCCCGAGCGGCCAGGAATACCGCGTCCAGGTCGTGTCTTGGGCGGGCCTCAAACCCCACCGGAAAGCTGAATAATCGGGAGACCTGCCGGCGCCGCAGTTCAGCGCTGGTGGTGCCCACCAGTTGGGACACCTGATTACTGAAATCCTGCGCCAGCGGCTGAAATTGCTGCACCTCCAAAATAACCCCACCGAGCCGCTGGAAGTGCTCGATAAAGGCGTTGCTGACTCTTTGGCCCCAGCTGTCCGCTGCGGTCATTACCGCCACTCTCAGCAATCCCTCATTGACCATCTGCCGCGCGATGGAGCGGGCTTCTTCTTCGGGCAACAGGCCAAACTGGAGGTTGCCTGGGGCCGGCGGCGCTGCGCTGGCCTGATGATTCAGGGCCAGCACCGGGGTGCTGCCATCAGCTTCCAACAGCACCGCGGTTACCGCATCACGTTCCAGCGGGCCAATGATCTGATCAGCGCCGTCATCGATGGCTCGTCGGTACATGCTGACCGCCGTTTCCGGCGTGCTGCCAGTATCGTAGAACTGTATCTGCGCCCGTCGCCGCTGGTCGTCGAAAAAGGCACTGAGCAAGCCGTCTCTCACTGCCCGCGCCGCCGCCGGAAAACGCCCGCTAAAGGGCAGTAGCACAGCGATCCGATCCGGCACCGCAGACTGCACCTGGGCAGTGCCCAGCAGGCTTTCCAAGCGGTCTGTGGCGGCGGGGTGGGCGGGAAACCGCAGCTGCCAGGCAGCGAGGGTTTCTGCCAGGTCACGGGGGTTACCGGTGCCAGGGTCGGAGCCGGCATAGAGGCTGTTCTTAACATCTGCGACCAAGGCCAGCCAGCCATACATTTCGTCTTCCGGTTGGTGCTGGCCGAGTAAATCCAGCGCCCGGCGAGAGCTAAGCGGCGTCAGTACCCGGAAGATTTCGGCTCGGTTTTCTGCCGCCTGTTGAGGGTCGCGCACGGATTCGCCGTAGGAGATCAACGCCTGGGCAGCCCGGTAGGCCTGGCCGTTTTCCGCCAGCGCTCTGCCCCGCAGCCGATGGACCGCCGGCTGGTAGGCCTGGGGCCATTGCTCAGTTTGCCCCAGCATCGCCAACCGGACGCCAATGGATGGCGGGTTAATTTCGCCCGTGAGCAGAGCAAGAAGATTGGCAAATCGCCGTTGTTGGGGGGAAATCTGCTGCGGGTCAACGCGCCGCAGCAGGTCCGCCGCGCGGACCTCATCGCCCAGCAGCCAGGCCGAATCGGCAGCTCGCAGCCACCAGCGGCTGGCCTGCTGGGGCTGGCTCATGGCCAGCGCCTCAAAATCCTCCAGGGCCAGGTCATACTGCTGCAAATCGTAAGCCTGTTGGGCGTTGGTTGCCGGGTCTCGGCTGGGGCGAGTTGGACCGCCAGTGGTGGCGCAGCCGCCGATCGTCAGCGCGATCATGATCAGCAGCGGGCCGCTGGCTAAACGAGACGACCTCACCGTGTTGATCAGGCGGCCTAGTGGGCCCACTAGCAGGCTGACAGCCCAGCAGCTTCCCTGGGCTTGCCCAATGCAGGTGGAATTGTTGGTGGCGGTGGCTGATCTCATGGCATTAGCGCTTGTTGGGTTTGGCTGATGGTTCTCCGGGCCGTTAACTGGACAAAAACGGTCAACATTGCCTGGTCGTGGCGTCGGATCACAAAAGCAGTAAAGTGACGGTCAGTTTAACGTAAGCGAGGCCACCATGGCTGGGCAATTATTCGTAGCGGCAACGCCGATTGGCAACCTGTCTGATGTCAGCGATCGGCTGCGTGAGGTGTTAGACAGGGCTTACCGGGTGCTTGCCGAGGACACCCGGGTCAGTGCCCGTCTGCTGGCCAGTATGGGCATCAAAGCGGAGATGTGCAGCCTGCATGAGCACAACGAGAGTCGAGTGTCTGAACAGGTGCAGGGGTGGCTGGCCCAGGGCCATGATTTGGTTTTGATCAGTGACGCCGGAACCCCGCTGATTTCTGACCCCGGCTATCGAGCGGTGCGGGCGGCCCGACTGGCTGGCTACGCCGTCATTCCCATCGTTGGACCCAGTGCCATTACCGCTGCGCTAAGCGTCGCCGGCCTTGCCACCGACCGTTTCAGCTTTCACGGTTTTGTCTCCAGCCGTCGTTCCGAGCGCCAGCGCCAGCTGGCCTCCCTGGGCCGCCGCGCCGAAACCCAGGTCCTGTTCGAATCCAGCCATCGTATAGCTGCCTGCCTTGAGGATGCCGTTGCTCAGATTGGCGCCCAGCGAGAGGCTTTTATCGCCCGGGAGATGACCAAAAAATTTGAGCAGTACCGCCACGGCACTCTGGAGCAGTTGGCCGCCGAGGTGGCCAGCGGTGAGATCCCCAGTAAAGGCGAGTTTGTTCTGATTGTCAGCGGTGATCCCGACACCAGCGCCAGTGAAGCCCAGGCAGCATCCGTGGTGGCAACCCTGCTGGAAGAGTTGCCAGCCAGCCAGACCGCCAGGCTGGCGGCCAAGCTCACGGGAATTGATCGCAAGCGTTGCTATGCGCTGGCGATGGCGGCCAGCGAAGAAAACCGGTAATGTGCGCGCGAGCCTGTTAGGCAGTCGCGCGCAGCAATGCGGGAGGAAAGTCCGGGCTCCATAGGGCAGGGTGCCAGGTAACGCCTGGGGGGCGAAAGCCTACGGAAAGTGCCACAGAAAATATACCGCCCGATTTATCGGGTAAGGGTGAAATGGTGCGGTAAGAGCGCACCGCGCTGCTGGCAACAGCAGTGGCAGGGTAAACCCCACCTGGAGCAAGACCAAATAGGGAAGCTATAGCGTTGCCCGCGCTGCTTCCGGGTTGGTCGCTTGAGGCGTTCGGTGACGAACGTCCCAGATGAATGACTGTCCACGACAGAACCCGGCTTATCGACAGGCTCTGGTAATTGCAGGAACAGGCCAGGTACAAAACCTGCGCCGCCCCAAAGCCCCTGAAAACCTGCTTTTCAGGGGCTTTTTTCATCCCCAACCAACCAACGATCCACCAATCCAGGCATGTGCCGAGGCGTAAAACCTCTTTTAAGGAAATAAAGCGGACCGCAGGGAGCCATTCCTTAAAAGAGGTTTTACGC
>CAYGPO010000205.1:0-5426 GCA_964351665.1 uncultured Gammaproteobacteria bacterium
GGCTTATGGGATAGCGCCAGACTCAAGCCCACCAGCCCGAAAGGATGGTCGGGCTCAAGCTGCAGTGCCTGACGGTATAGATCAATGGCGATGTCGTTGGCTGCCCTGACCCCTCGCCGACGGTATTCCGTAGCCCGTTGGACCAACTCATCCACCGCCGGTGTGGTGCTGGGAATACCCGGGTTCTGGCTGGGGGTGGTGAACTGGATCGCGCCGAAAAACCCCGCCAGCAGCGCGATTCCAAGGGCCAGGTAAACAAACCGCCGTTGAGAGCTCGCTGGCCTGGCCCTGTCAGCGTCACCCTTAAGCACCTGTACCGCCGGAATCAGCTGATAGCCGCCGCCCCGAATCGTGCGGATGTAGCGGGGCGATTTTGGCTCATCGCCCAGGGCCTGGCGTAACTGCCGGGCCCGCTGGGCGATGGTTTCGGCGGACACGTTGGTGTTTTGCCAGACCTGCTGACTAAGAATTTCTACGCTGGCCGGTGCTGGCGCCTGGTTGATCAGGGTGATCAGAAAACGCCATGAAAGGTCGGTTAGCGTGGTGGATTTCCCCTCTCGCTGAACCGACCGTCGGCGCTCGTCCACGCTGATATGGCCGATGCGTATTCGGCGAAAAACCTCTTTAGAACCGGTGTTTGAGCCCGCTTCAGGTTCCATCAGAAATCTTCAAGCGGTTTAGCTGGACCCATCGGATACGGTACTGGATTATTAGCGTTAACCACAGTATCTGAAAGGAATACCCACAATGAAAGTGCTGATCTTCCTGCTGGCCATCGGTCTGGCCCTGGCTCCCAAAGTGAACCATGGCCAGCAACAGTTCAGCGGCGGTGCTGCGCTGAACGAAGCAGTCATGGCTGAGACGTTCAAGCAAATCACCAGTGTGGTGGTCTCGGTGGCGGGCGAAAAGCGCTATGAGGCCTATTGGGGTGAGGGCAGTAAGACCCTGATGAACGATACCCGCTCAGCGATGAAGACTCTCACCGCCCTGGCCGTGGGCGCGGCCATTGATGATGGGCTGATTGCCTCGGTGGATGACAAAGCCTGGGACTGGTTTGAGCCGGAAAAACCCTTCCGCTACCCCACCGAGCTGAAGGCTGGGATCACCATTGCGGATCTATTGACCATGTCCTCGGCGCTGGACTGCAACGATAACGTGTGGGAAACCCCGGGCAATGAGGAGCACATGTATCCGGCCAGGCGCTGGGTCCTGTTTGGAGTGGACCTGCCCACCAAAGAAGGCTATGTCCGGGATAGCAACGGCCGCGGACCGTTTGCCTACTGTACCGTAGGTTCGTTTCTGCTCGGCCAGATTGTCCAGCGCGCCGCCGGCGAGCCGGTAGATAGCTATATCCAGCGTCGTATTCTCAGCCCCCTGGGCATCACCAAGGTGAACTGGGACCGCTCGCCCTCAGGCGAGGTGATGACCGGCGGCGGTGTGGAGATGACCTCCCTGAACCTGTTGTCCCTGGCAGAGCTCATCCTTGGCCGCGGAAAATTTCAGGGCAAGCAGCTGATCTCCGGTGCATGGATTGACCACATGCTGAGCCAACAGGTGCAGGCTGATCCGCCCCAAAGCTATGGCTATCAAATCTGGCACGAGCTGTTTGACTGTGGCGATGAGAAGATCTCTGGCTGGTATATGGGGGGTAACGGCGGCAATAAGGTGGCGATCTTCCCTCAGGTGGAAACCGTTGCCGTGGTCACTGCAACCCTTTACGGCACCCGGGGTATGCACCAGCAGTCAACAGACATACTCAATCAATACGTATTACCCAGTTTGAAGGCCTGTCAGCTGCAGCTCTAATCAGGAGCCTGCGCCGTAGAAACTTTCGCCGGCGATCTGAGCTGTCGCGGACCCGAGCTGACGTGCCTGGGTGACTTAAAACAGGGTATAGATAAACGGTGCGATCACTGAGCCTTCGCCCAGCACAATCAGCACACCCAGCAGCACCATCACCAGCACGATGGGGGCTAGCCAGAACTTCTTGCGGGCTCGCATGAAGTTCCAAAGGTCAGACAGCAGTTCCAGCATTAGAAAGGGTTATCCAGTGATTTTTCCACCTCTGGATCGTGCACGACCCGGTAGGTGGTGGCCTTTGGATCCAGCTTTCGATGCAAAGCATCGCGCCTGAATGCCCGCATGGCAAGGGCGGTGGGCACAATGGTTAAGAAAAACACCCCGGTCATCAGCAGCGGCGTGGTTATTTTGCTGGCCAGACTGCCGAATTTGATAAAGCCTGTGTGCACCGGCGCCAGGCTGGCCGGGGCGGTCAACGCCCAGGCTATGAACCCTGCCCCCACAAACCAGGGCCAGCGGGGAAACGGGCGGCCCAATAGAAAGGGCAGGGCAAACCCGGCCACGACGATGACAAATCCGCCCAGTATGAGGCCAAAGCTTCGAAGCTCTGTTGCGCTGGGCGGAGCTGGTGGTGATGGGGCGTTCATTAGTCCAGGGCAAACTCTTCACGCCACGATTCATCACCATCCACGGCGGGCTGCTGGTTTTTGCTAAGGACAAAACGGTCCACGATGAGATAGTCCATTTCTGTGCGCATGAAGCAACGGTAGGCGTCGGTGGGCGATTCTACTATCGGTTCGCCCCGCACGTTAAATGAGGTGTTGACCACCAGCGCGCAGCCGGTGGCTGCCTTGAACGCCTGGATCAGGGAAAAATATCGTGGGTTGGTGCTTTGGTGAACGGTCTGGACCCGGGCGGAATAGTCCACGTGAGTCACCGCCGGAATCTCGCTGCGCTGTTGGTTCAGCCGGGCGATGCCGAAGGATTGGTCGTCCTCATCGGGGGGCAGGCGCAGCGCCGGCTGCACCGGCGCCACAATCAGCATATAGGGCGACGGGCTGTCCAGCTCAAAATAACGGCCCACGTCCTGGGCCAGCACCGACGGTGCAAAGGGCCGAAACGACTCCCGGTACTTGATTTTCAGGTTCATCACCGACTGCATTTTTGCGCTGCGGGGATCACCCAGTATCGACCGCCCGCCCAGTGCTCGGGGGCCATATTCCATCCGCCCCTGGAACCAGCCCAGCACGTTTTCCCCGGCCAGGATCTCCGCCCCTCGTTGGGCCAGCTCGCCATCGTCCAGCTGCTCAAATACTGCGCCCTGGGCCAACAGCTGCTGGCGGACCTGGTCGGTGGGGTATTCGGTGCCAAGATAAGAGCCGGCCATGGCGTCCATGGCCTGGGCTGGCAGGGGCTGGGCCTGGTTATTTTCATGCCAGGCCACCAGCGCAGCGCCAAGGGCACCGCCGGCATCGCCGGCCGCGGGCTGGATCCACAGGCCGTCGAAGGGCCCTTCCCGCAACAATCGTCCGTTGGCCACACAGTTCAGAGCAACGCCGCCGGCCAGACACAGGTTTTTGCTGCCGGTCTCGGCATGGACGGTGCGGGCCAGCCGCAGCACCACCTCCTCGGTCACCGCCTGAATAGAGGCCGCCAGGTCCATCTCCTTTTGGCCGATCTGGGTTTCAGGGGTCCGTGGTGGGCCGCCAAACAGCCGGTGAAATTTCTTGCTGGTCATGGTCAGCCCGGTGCAGTAGTTGAAGTACTGCATATCCAGACGAAAGGTGCCGTCGGCTTTTAGGTCCAGCAGGTGATCGCGGATCTGATCTACATAGCGGGGTTGCCCATAGGGCGCCAGCCCCATCAATTTGTATTCCCCGGAATTGACCTTGAAGCCGGTGTAGTAGGTAAAGGCGGAGTACAGCAGTCCCAGAGAGTGGGGGAAGTCGATTTCCCACAGGGGTTTTAGTTCGCGTCCCTGGCCTTGCCAAACCGAAGTGGTGGCCCACTCGCCAACCCCATCCAGACATAGCACCGCCGCCTCATCAAAGGGGCTGGGGTAAAAGGCCGAGGCTGCATGGGACTGATGATGCTCGGCGAAGCGCAGGGGCGGCAGCGCGGGTTTTTTCAGGCCGGACAGTTTGCACAGTTCCAGCTTCAAGGTGTTTTTCAGATACAGCTTTTCTTTCAGCCATATCGGCATGGCTTTGAGAAAGGATCGCAGGCCGTTGGGCGCATAGCTGAGATAGGTTTCCAGCAGACGTTCAAATTTCACCAGCGGTTTGTCGTAAAAAATCACCTGGCTGACCTGGTCCAGAGTGATGTTGTTATCCCTGAGGGCCCGTTGCAGGGCCAGGGCAGGAAACGCCGCATCGTGTTTGCGTCGACTGAAGCGTTCCTCCTGGGCGGCAAACAAGATCTGCCCATCACCCAGCAGCGCTACGGCGCTGTCGTGGTAGTAGGCGGAAATCCCAATGATGTAGTTCAAAAGACGGGCCTGTTCACCGCCGTATTGTATCCCGCCGGGATCACTTCTCCACCCGGTGAGGAGATTTGCCCCCCACCGCCGTTTAATCGAAAGCCATCAGGCATTTTTTAGACGACATTCATCGGGAGGTTTATATGTCATCTTGTCCTGTACAACACCATGGAATGACCAAAGCGAAAGGCTGCGCCCACGCGCGCCTGGGCAACTTTGGCAAGCTCTTTCCCAAACTGGCGCCACTGGCGCTGACCGAGCAGCAGGCGTCCGCGCTGGGGGGTAAAAACTCACCCATGCACGATGTGGGCGACCGCAGTCCGGATAGTCAGCTGCCCGCGGGCTATACGTTTTTTGCCCAGTTTGTCGACCACGACGTTACTCTGGATACCACCACCGATCTGCACGGCAATCCCCTATCCAACGGCGCCATCAGCCAGCTGCCCAATCTTCGAACCCCTACCCTGGACCTGGACTGTGTCTACGGATTTGGCCCCGAGGCCAGCCCCCATCTTTACGCTGGCGCCACGGCACCTGGGCGGCTGCTGACAGGCAACGCTGGCAATCCCAACGATCTGCCGCGAAACGCCGTAGGTACCGCACTGATTGGTGATCCACGCAATGATGAAAATATTTTTGTGTCCCAAATGCAGCTGCTGTTTATTCGCTTTCACAATCGGGTCTACGACTCTCTGGTAGCCAGTGTGCCCCTGGGTGAGCGCTTTGAACAAGCCCAGAAGATCACCCGATATCATTATCAGTACCTGGTGGTGAACGATTTTCTGAAGCGCATTTGCGATCCAAAGATTTTCGAGTTTGCGTTGAAAAAGGTGGCTGCCCATCAGTATCCGCTGGTACATAAAGCGGACAAGCACGGTCACCTGCCCATGCCCGTGGAGTTCAGCGTGGCGGCCTATCGTTTTGGCCACACCACGGTGCGCTCCAGCTACGCCGCCAACGGCGAGTTTCCGGATGTGGAACTGTTTGATCAACGCTTTGGCACCGAGGGTTTTTCATCCCTGCCGCCGGAGCTAACCGTGGACTGGCGATTTTTACTACCGGTGGATCCGTGTCTTGCGCCGCAGACTGCCAAACGTTTCGACATCCTGTTTCCCGAGGAGTTGATTTGCATGCCGGACCCCATTGT
>CAYGPO010000206.1:0-2311 GCA_964351665.1 uncultured Gammaproteobacteria bacterium
GCTTGGGCGATTCGGCCTTCCATCAGCGGGTGGCTGCTGAGAAAGTTCAGCTGTTCGGCTGTGGGGTCCGGATAAAGCTCCTGCAGCCGCTCCATGATATCGGCGAAGGCCGCCGGTGAGAGACCCTGGTCGCGCAACAGCGCAAAGGCGAACTGATCGGCCTCGGTTTCAAATTCCCGGGAATATTCGGTTTGCACCAGCAGCACAGGCAGACCGGCCACAGCGGCGGTCAGGGTCGCGGCATCAGCGGTAACTGCGGTTACCATCACCGCCACCAGGGAGTTCTGAATCAGGCCGCGGACAATATGGCGACGCTCTATGTGACCGATCTCATGGGCAATAATGGCCAGCACCTCATCATCGGATTGGGCCAGTTCGATCAGATCATCGGTGATTACGATGGTGCCGCCGGGCAGGGCAAAGGCGTTGGCGCCAATCACGTCGGAGCTGCGGAACTCCAGCCTTAGCTGGCTTTCATAGGCCATGCCGCGGCGGAAGTTGTCGAACTGCCCGGCAATGCGGGCCTGCTGTTCTGGCTCCAGCTGGGACGGCGACAGCCAACCATATTCGTGCATGGAGGCCAGCACGTCAGTGCCGAGGGCCTGTTCCGATTGAATGGGGATGCGCAGTGCCAGGCGTTGGGCCGCTGCCGGCAGGCCGTAGCGATAACCGACGAACAGAACCATGGCAGTCAGCACCACGCAGGCAAGGGCCACGGTCCAGCGCCGTTCAAGCCAGGCAACCACGCCGTCGCTGGCGCTTTGCTGGGGCAGTTGATCCAGCTGGGCGCTGTCGGCACACTGAAACTGACCGCCATCGGCCAGCGCGATGAACCGGCTGTGGGAGCCCGTACGGGGAGAAACCAGGAGATCAGAGTGGCTGTAAGTGAGGGTTTGTTCGCCGTCGTGGAGAACAGCCTGACTGCGTTGCAGCGTTAGCTCTGCCTGGCGCCGCAGTGCGCTGCGTCCGTCGAAGTAGTAGCCGGTGATGGCGCTCACAGGGAAAGATCCAGGTCGAAGAAGTCTCCGGTTTCCGCCGCCGCGGCGCGTACCGCCGATCGATCGTCTCCCACAAACACCGACAGGTCGTGTTCGGCTTTGACTTCAAGGCATTGGATCCGGTAGCGCATGGTCCTCATCACCGCCCAGGGGATAGCCAGCCCAAAAGAGGCCAGGATGCCCAGTGCGTTGGTCAAATACAGCGCAAACAAATCAGCGCTGTGCATGGATGAATGAAACCCTACCGGCCCCAGTTGGGCCTGGTTCCAGACCAAATTCGTAATCTTGGCTCGGACATAGGCAAAGGCGAAGATATAGGCCAGGTAGACGGGCAGCGTGAGCACTACGAACATCAGCGTTGATGCGCTTGCCAGTTCTATCAAAAAAAACAGCAGGCCAGTAATAATGCCGCCAACGAAAACGAACAGCCCAGCGACAAAGTAGACGCCAAAAAATTGCCCGCCGCGAGCGCCGTAGCGCACCCGGTGGCCGCCGAAGGCGGTTTTGCTGGCGACGAAGCGTTTCAGGTGATTGAGCCACCATGGAAAAAGTATGGCGATGGCCAGAGTCGCTAGGGTTTGGAAGAGTAGTCGTTCTTGCAGGTTTTCCTGGCCGCCTATCAGGTTAAAGCCGTCAAAGACCAGGGTGAAGACGGCCAGTGGAATCATGCCCATCCAGTAAAGAGCCGCTGCTGCGCCCAGGTAGTTGCCATGAAAAACAAAGGTCAGATTTCGCCATGCTGAATAGCGGGAGTTAAAGGCAGCGGAGCTGGCCACTATCCAGGGTGCGATGATTATCCCGGCACCTATCACCCAGGGCAGGGCGGGTAAATAGAAGCTGGATGAAAACCACCAAATGATCAGCAGCACCGTGGCGACGATACGGCCCTTCAGAATAGGCAGGGGTTCGGCCAGGTACTGCAGGGGCGTATCGTCGATGCGAATACTGGCATAGAAGTAGCGTTTTTTGCGCACCTTCGCCCAGGCCGAAAATACACCCAGGGTGAGCAGGGTCAGGCACAGGTTCACGATCCAGATGCGAAAATAAACCGCCGCCGAACCGGTGAACTCTATGGCCAGCGGCGTTGGTTGAGGGTCTTCATCGACTGGCGGATCGTCGGCGTCAGTGGCGATAGGTAGTTCGGTCATGGTCTCCCCTGCAACGGCTACAGTAATGGGAAGCCAAGGAAAGGGCAATGACTATCCAGCAGACAATTTGCCCTATGATGTTGGCGTTATGACTCTCTCCTCTTCGGACTCAATGCGCATCGGTGGCGGGTTTTAGGGGATTTGGCCCGTTGCTGCAGGTTGTCG
>CAYGPO010000206.1:2411-5348 GCA_964351665.1 uncultured Gammaproteobacteria bacterium
CGAGGATCTGGCCTTGGCCGGTTTTTGGGCAATCTTATCGGCGAACTCGTGATTGGCGTCCCGGTGTCCCGCCTCGTCAGCCCGCACCGCGATGATCACCTCCCGCAGCCGCGCGTTTGGGGGAAGCTTCCAATAGTCGATGGCCAGCTGGGGTGCAGGTACATTTTCGTGACGACCCGCGTCAACTTCTGCAAGGTACTGGGTATAGCTGACCACCGCTTCTTCCTCGAAATAGGCCACCACCCGATGGGCCGCTCGGGGCGAGAACAGGTATAAAAAGAAATAGGCGTTGTAGAAGACCAGCTGAGTCAGCATTACCAGCAGACGTTCGAAGCGGCTGGGCTGGGCAATCTCGATGAAGGTCATCAGATGCATGCGCTCATTTTCCGCTTCGTCCAGCAAGGTTCGAATCCAGCCTTCGTCGTCTTTTATTCGTCGCAGCGCCGAAAGGTGCTGAAGCAGCCCTCCCACCATCCCTGGGACCGCCGCCACCGTTTCCAGCACCACCGCGCGATTGCCGTAACGACGGGCGAAAAATTGATCCGCTATAAAGCGCAGAACCTTCACAAATCCATAGGCGATGCGGTCAATAAAAGCTTCAGGTTTGCGATGCGCTGCAGGGCTTTGTTGGTCTGGGATCGGGATATCCATGAGTCTGGCTCTATGAGTACGATATTTTAGGGTCCCAATAATAGCGATGGTTTGTTCTAGGAAGTGTCAATGTTTTGCTCGGGTTCCTTCACGAAATGGCCGGGTCTGAGCTGCCCAATCACAGCCCAATCTGAGTGTAAACTACGCTCGCCGCCACTAGATCTTCAAGGCTGCTGCCCACGGACTTGAACAAGGTGATGTGGTCATCGCTGGTCCGGCCATCGCAGCGGCCCCGGGTAAGGTCAAAGTAGACGTGCTTAATCGGGCGGGTCGCGCAGTGGGCCCTAATCAAATGCGGCGCCATGGCGCCGGTGTCTACCATCAACAGGGTGGAGGACTGGGCTTGTGCCAGGTATCGCGCCGCCAACGCTGACGCCGCGGCGGTTCGACGCTTTGTCATCTCTGTGGCATCCAGGGACGGTTTGGGTGCGCCGGTGCTGCCGTCAAGCAGGACAAAGTTGGTATGGATGGTTGAGATATTCAGGGCGGCATTGTCCGGAAAAACGCTGACCATCTTGACCCCGATATCGCCGCCGGATTGCCACGCCGGCATCAGCAGAAAATGCCCGCCAGTGCCCCCTCGGTTTCAATCTCGAACTGTTGTCTTTGAGGCGGCTGGGTACCGACCCGAAAGGCAGCGTCTAGCGCATCAGCCAGGTTGACGTAGTCCAGCATTGCCGCCACCTGATCGTCATCAATCGTGATCACCTGTTCACTCCCATAGCAAATTCACTAAATAACATTGTGTTCAATCAGAGGCTCGTTTCTGGCCAGACGATCAAATGCCAGGGGTGACAGGTCCAGGCTTCGGTAGTGTCCATAAATAATATGTTCGCTAATGCCTCGACCAATGCCAGGGGCCTGCTGTAATCCGTGTCCGCTAAAGCCGCTGCAAAAATAGAAGTTCGAAATCTCCGGATGTGGGCCTACAATCGCATTTTGATCAAAGGTGTTGTAGTCATAGTGGCCGGCCCAGAAACCTGTGACCTTCACTGACTCAAATGCTGGGACCCGATGGGCTAGTAGTGGCCAGGCTTTATCATCGAACAGGTGGTGGTCAACGGAAAAATCGTCCAGGGCCACGTTGTCATCGGAGTGTGGCGGCAATCCGCAAAGGTATTGGCGGCCTTCGGGTCTGAACCACAGGCCGGAGGGGTCTATCACCAGCGGGCAATCCGGAGTTGCTTCAGGACAGTGGAAAACAAACACGCAGCGTTTACGGGCCATCACCGGAATATGGATGCCCGCGTCGGCACACAGTTGCCGCGAATAGGTGCCCGTTGCATTCACCATACTGCCGCATGAAATGGTTGAGCCGTTATCCAGCAAAACCTCATCGACCCGATTGCCCTTGGTGACCAGGGCCCGGTCTACTCTGGCGTCAATAAAATCAACGCCAAGCTCGCCGGCTTTCCTGCGCAAAGCCATCAGCAGCTGGTAACCATCAAACCATCCCTCCTGGCCACTGGTGATGGCGCCGGCGCTGAGGTCGTTGACGTTCATCCACGGGAAACGTGTGTGTAATTGGTCCGGGTTCAAGCACCTTGCTGCTACACCATGTTGTTGTTGCACACCCACGTTGGCAGTCAATCGTTCCAGCCCTGCCTGGGTGGAAAGGTATAGGTAGGTTGAAATCACCAGCCCCATATCCGGGCAAGCCTCATTAACTGCCAAAAGATCCGGCGCAGCCTTGAGAAACTCCAGGCCAAAGTTTGATATGGATATATTGATAGGGACAGAGAACTGTTGCCGAATAGACCCCGCAGACAGTGTGCTGGCTGCGTACTGGTAGGTTGGGTCCGGCTCCACAACCACCACAGAGCCCTGAAAACTGTCGTTGCTGGCTAAAAAGTAGGCGCAGGCAGAACCAACGACGCCGCCGCCGGCAATCAACACGTCACAGGTTCTCTTCATTGGCGGGCCCGGGTGTTATTACTTAATTATTCACACTACTGTCCGGCTAAAACTTCGACAAGTCGAAAATATGCTAATGATACCAATAAGATACGACATTATCAGGGTGTCCCTGACTTGAAAGATAATCCGGTAAAGTACCCACGTGGTCGATCCTTGCTGCTGAGACGACTCGATGTATACCGGAAAGACGCTGTTTGCACAGATCATGGACTATCTTCCATGGAAGTCGTTATTGGCCCGACGGCCGAAGAAGCACAGTTCGGGCAGCAGTTCCTCTACGGGTTTTTTGCGCCGGTGGGCGCCGCCGTAAAAGCTAAGCAGATTGGTAAAGCCATGTTTGAGGTCACCGCCCGAGGCGCGGCGTTCCAA
>CAYGPO010000207.1:0-5307 GCA_964351665.1 uncultured Gammaproteobacteria bacterium
CTATGCTCTTGATCTTCACGAATACCTCGTCAAGATAGAACGTATCGCCGAAGCCTCGGTGCCTACGCTTCAACCTCCGAGCAAATAGACCGCCGAATTTGATGCACCACAACCGGATTGCCTCACGGCTGACCGTGATACCGCGCTCGGCCAATAGATCTTCAATATCACGATGGCTAAGATTGAATCTGTAATAGAGCCAAACCGCGTGGCTGATGATGTCTGGTGGAAACCGGTGGCGCTTGTATGTGTTCATTCACTGATTCTACCAGCGAGGCTCAGTTAACTTGGCAACACCATCCTGGCCCCCTTTCATCAATTCACCGGTTCCTCAAAACCATCGTCAAACACCACCTCACCCAGCCCGAGAGCCGTTACATCAAACGTGTAGGGACTTTCATCGGGGTCGTTGCTGTTGATGGTAATGCGGGCCGCAATGTCCATCCCAATTACCGGGGTGAAGGTGACGGCAAATTCAGTGCTTTCGCCGGCTGCTACAGTGCTGGCCGGTGGGCTGCTGATGGTGTAGCGCAGGAAGCTGCTCTCAACACTTGTGATGTTGAGGGTGTCGTTACCGGTATTGCTAATGGTGAAGGTGTGGGTCAGGCTCTCGCCCACGCGAACGGCTCCAAAATCCGTGCCGTCTGCTGGGTCGGGTGTGGTGTCGCCGTCCACAATGTCCAGGGCGTTGCCACTGACGCTGATGTCCGGCGCCAGCACGTTGCCGGCAACGTCAAAGGTAAAAGGGTTGTCGTCAAAGTCGTTGTTGGCAACAGAAATGGTGGCCGAAGCGATTCCCGGTAACGACGCCAGGAAGGTCACATCAATACCGCTGCTTTCACCGGGGTTCACCGTTTCAGAGCCGGTGCGTAAGACGGTGAAGTCGGCATTGCTGGACTCCACCTGGTCGATTACCAGCACGTCGGTACCGGTATTGCGAATAACGAAGCTGCGGGTCACGCTGGCGTTAATCGATACGTTGCCAAAGTCGGTGCCATCTGCGCTGTCGGGCGTATCGTCCCCGTTGGTAATAGTGTTGCCGTTGCCAGACACCTCGATGGCCGGGCCGACGGCGGTGACCGCAACGCTGAAGGTGAAGGGGCTTTCATCCGGGTCATCGTTGGGGATGGTCACTACGGCGCTGGCCGTGCCAAAGCTTACCGGCTGCGCCGTAATCCGAACGGAAGTGGTTTCATTGGCCGCCAGCGCCGCGTCGTCTGGCTGGATGTCCACGGTGAACACACCGCTGGTTACCGCCACTGGTCCGGTCAGGTTAACGGTGCCCAGGCCAACGTTGCCGATGGTGTACGTTCGCGACACAGAGTTGCCGAGGGTGACGTTGCCCAGGTTGGTATCGTCTGCCAGGTCTGGCGTGGTGTCGCCGTTGGCAATGTCGGTGTCGTTGCCGCGGACGCTGATGTCCGGCGTGCGGCCCTCACCGCGCAGGGCAAAGGTGTAGGGGTTTTCGTCGGCATCGTTGTTGTCGATGCTCACCTCACCGGCTACCTGGCCTTCAGCGCTTGGGTTGAAGGTGACCGTGAAGGTGGTGCTGGCGGCTGGCGCCACAGTGGTGGCCGGCAGGCTGGTGACGGAAAAGCCGCTGCCGGTTACCGTTACGCCGTTAACGGTGAGGTTGCTGTCGCCGGTGTTGGTGATGGTAAAAACGCTGTCGGCGGACTGCCCGGTGGCAACGGCCCCAAAATCGGTGCCGTCTTCCGGCGTTGCCGAGCTATCGCCGTCCGGAATGTTGAAACCGTTGCCACTAACGCCAATCTCCGGGCTGATGCCGGTGCCGGTGACGGCAAAGCTAAACGCATCGGTGGGGATGCCAATATCTTTGAAGATCAGAACGTTGGAGTTTCTGACGCCGGCCGAATCGGTGTTGAACGACAGGTCAAAGGTGGTGCTCTCCCCAGCAGTTAGTTCGGTATCTCCGGGCTGGGCGCTGATGCTGAACGCACCGCTAGCTGCAATGGGGCTGGTTAGGTTAATGGTGCCCAGTCCGCTGTTGGCAATGGTGAAGGTGCGGGTGAGGGTGGCGCCCACCGCCACCTCGCCAAAGTCGGTGTTGTCGGCAGCAGACGGGGTTGTGTCGCCGTCGCTGATGATGACCGCGTTGCCGCTGACGTCCAGCTGGGGGACGGTTACCTCAAGGGTGTCCAGCTGCTGGGCGGAATCGGCCGCGTTGGCGGTTGGGGTGGCGGTATCAAACACCTCGCTGGCGGCCAGCGACAGGGTGTAGGTGCCGTTTTCCGCGGCGTCCCAAAAGCCGCCCGGCGGGGTGATTCGGTAATCCACGGTGAGGGAGCGCCCGCCGTTGCTCACGTTACGGGTTCCCAGCAGCTCGATGGGCGCCGTGGGGCTAACCTGGATGTTGCTGACGCCCAGGGTGCTTTGATCGATGGGGGCATCGTCAGCAAAGTCGACGGAGAACGTCTCCTGGCCAAAGATGCCGGTGATGTCACCCGGCGCAAACGACAGGCTGGCGCTGGGCGCAAAGATGTCCACAAATTCGAACGCCCCAAGATCACAAGTGGCGGTGCCGTCGGCGTCGCCATCAATAGGGCGCGGCATGCCGGTTTGGTCGGTGTTTAGGGTGGCGGCAGTACAGGACGGCTGATCGCCCGCATCTACCACAGCGCTGAGGGGCAGCACCGCATGAGTTTGGGTGGGCCCGCCGTTATCTGCCAGGTCGGCAGCCAGCCCCGGCGATCCGGAAATCCCGGCGCTACAGGTGCCGTCCTCGATGAGGCTGGTGGTAGCGGTGATTCCGGAGCCTGAGCATTCGGTGGTGCCCATATTTCGGGCCAGCACCGAGTTAATGATGCTGACAGTGGTTGCGCTGGTCGCAAACACGCCACCGGCAACGCCGCCGCTGGGCAGCACATTGTCCACAACAGTGGTGTTTTCGATAGTGTGGGTGCCGCCGTTCAGGTAGATGCCGCCGGCTTGTGCTGAGTCCACATTCAGACTCTGGTTGCCTGAGAGGGTGCTGTTCACAATGCGGGTAACAGAAGAGGGCGGGTTGATATCAAACTGGTGAACGCCGCCACTGCCAAAGGCGGATTCGTTGTCGCTAATGGTGCTGCTAGACACCGTCAGGTTGGTGCCCGGAAGCACATGGATGCCGCCTCCTACACCGCTTAAACCGTCGCTGCCTGCGGTGTTGTCGGAAATGGTGGTGTCGATGATGGTTGCCGTGACGGCCTCCACCTGCACGCCACCGGCGTTACTGTTGGCTTCGTTGCCGCTGATCAGACAGTTGTCGATACGCAGCAGGTTTGCAGAGCTGGTCGAGATGGCGCCAGCATCGCCGATGGAGGTATTGTTAGCCATGGTGCAGTTGCTGATATCCAACTCAGGCGCAGCGGGCGCCTCACCAGGAGATGAGATGTTGCTGATGCCGGCCCCGTCGCTACTGGAGCTGTTGCCCGAAATATCACAGTCGTCGATGGTCAAACTGCCGACGTTATAGATGCCGCCGCCGCTGCGGGTGGTGGTGTTATCAACAATGGCGCAGTCCGTAAGCGTCAGGTCCTCAAGGTTTTCGATGCCGGCGCCACCGCCCGGGTCGGTGGTGTTGCCATCACGCAGGGTCAGGCCGCTCAGCGACACCGTTGCCAAGGTGCTGGCGTCCTGATTGCTAACGGTAAGCACCCGCAGGGCATCGCCGCCAGAGATAATGAGCTGATCCACCCCCGGCCCAACCAGGGTCATGTCGTCAAAAATAAACAGCTCTTCCCCCATCAGGGTAATGGTGACAGGAAACACCAAAGACGGATCAAACACCACGGTATCCGCGCCCGGATCATCCCCGGGAGCACAATCGGCCGAGAACGGAAAAAACCCGCCGTTGGCGTTATAAATCGCCTCGCGCAGGGTGCACTCGCCGTCGCCAACCCCGACGTTGGGACCCAGGTCATCCAGGCTGTTGACCGTGATGGTCGCGGCCATGGAGGCGCTGCAGAGCAGGGCGGTGACGATGACGAGGGCGAGTTGTTTGCCAATCCAATGGCGGAGTGGATTTGAAATTGCGTCGCTTTCGCGTGGCATTGGTTTGCTCTCTTTCCATGCCCATGTTGGGCGAGTTTCAGGGTTGCCGGGTTGGTATGGCTCGGAAAAGCCGGTGTTAAATGAAGCAGCCTGCTTCCCTGTCCGCTGGGCTGTTCACCGTAGCCTCAAAATCGCTAGCTGACCAGCGGGTAGAGCGGCTAACGACGCACGTTAACATGTTGAATTTGTGGTGGCAAAGCCCAGGTTTGTTGTAATTTTCTTGGTCTGAAGTGACAGCTCGAAACAGTTTTTTTGCGAAACTTTGGCTGGTTCTTCTGTGTATGACTGATTTCAGCTGTTTTTGGTCTCCTTGCTGTCGAAGCTGAAGCGTGTTGCACAGCTAATCGCTGACTGCGCACAATTTAGACGGCCGCGCGAAACTGCGAAAATAGATCGCCGGAGAGGGGCTGCTGTAACCGCCAGGTGACCTGCATAGGTTTGTTCGAGCGATGTTTGACGTACCTTGCCGGCCCGAGAAACCAGAATGCTCTATCGTCGTTTCGAATTCTAGCGAACAAAAAAATTCCCGTACCCATGGAAATGTGCCCTTGATATCGTTGACCGGTTGTACTGCCTTCGCTCGTCGTAGACTGGCTTTCCCAGTGAATGAGATCCGTACAGATCGCGTAGTCTCGATAGCGTGTAGAAGGCGAAAAGCCGCCCGTGGTTTTGTCGAGGGTAAACGCAAAGGCATCTATCTGGTCATCTGGAAACCATCTGACTCCCTCCTGCCACATGCTAGGGATGACGGGGTAGGTGGAATCGCCAAGGGCACTTTGGATCTCAAGGCGCGAATATCTGGCATGGATCTTCAGCGGTATGTCAGGGTAAGCGTCTAGCGGGTAATGTTCATGATCAATCCTATGCCGTAAGCACAACCCGATTTCTTTCAGCTCTTTAACAAGTCGGTGATGGCGCTTCATTAAATCAAATGCGTCTGTCAGGCTAACCTCTTTTGCGGCATTCTTCTTCGACACAAAACTTGCTGCAAGCATTCTTAGCAGCCTTGCCTGCCGAGATCTCGCGCTGTGGAATGAGAGAGGATTTATGTCGGTGAAATTAACAAGCAAGTCGATCCTATCTTCATCGTCAATATGAAGAACTCTACCAAGAGCACGGCGTATCGAATCTTCTTGCGGCCCAGATGGAGGTACGAGTAAAGGGAAAACAAGCGCCCTGCCGAAGTAGCTGCTCTATCTTCAGGATCCTTGCGCACCCTCTCCCAGAGCCACTCCAGGCGGCGTGCGGCCGGAA
>CAYGPO010000208.1:0-3879 GCA_964351665.1 uncultured Gammaproteobacteria bacterium
CAGTGTGTCGCTGTCGGCGTCTCGCCTCATCGGGCGGCCCATCTTGAACCATCGGGCTCAAACCATAGCTTTCGCTATGGGTTTTCACCCGATCGTCCAATCTGGACTCGCCAGCTGAGACCAGCCATCCGACCTTCATGAATAATGCGGGCTAGGAGTCTGCGCCGTAGAAACTTCCGGGCTGCAAATCCACGCTCATCCATAGTTTGGGCCTATCGCCCTCGTCAAATAGCCCGGCTATTTTCCTCCGGCGATAGCCCCAACCTATGGCGATCGCGAATTTTCGCCGTCGAAAGTATCTACGGCGCAGACTCCTAGGGGGTGCCAGCGGGGTCTCAGCCTGTGCTATTTTTATCCGCTCCTGAAAACTGGAAGAACAACTTGGCTCTGAGCACGCGAATCAGTCGAGTACAACCATCGGCAACTCTGGCCTTTACCCGTAAGGCGCTGGAAATGAAGCAGGCCGGTCGCCAGGTGATTTCACTTAGCGCTGGCGAACCTGACTTCGATACGCCAGACCATATTCTGGAGGCGGCCCGCAGCGCCATTGCTAACGGCCAGACCCGCTACACGGCGGTGGACGGGACCGCTGAACTCAAACAGGCGATCTGCGACAAGCTGGGGCGCGATGGCATGGCCTTTGACCAGGATCAGGTGCTGGTGACCAGCGGCGCTAAACAGGCGCTGTTTAACGCCATGCTGGCGCTTCTGAACGAAGGCGACGAGGCCATCATCCCTGCCCCTTACTGGGTGTCCTACCCGGACATGGTCCGACTGGGTGACGGCGAGCCGGTGATTGCCAGCTGCCCCGGGTCCAGTGGATTTAAGCTCACCCCCGAGGGTCTGAAGCAGTGCATCAGCGATCGGACCCGAATGTTGATTCTCAATTCCCCGGGCAATCCAACCGGACGGGCCTACAGCCGGCAGGAATACCAGGCCCTGGGAGCCGTGTTGGACCGGCACCCGGAGATCTGGATTTTGACCGACGAAATCTATGAGGCCATCTACTGGGGTGAGCAGCCAGTAACACCGTTTCTGTGCGCCTGCCCTCAGCTGGCCCAGCGCACCCTGGTGGTCAACGGCGTATCTAAGGCCTATGCCATGACCGGCTGGAGAATTGGTTATGGTGCTGGGCCTAAGGAATTGATCGGCGCCATGCGAAAAATCCAGGGTCAAAGTACCTCCAACGCCTGCTCTGTATCCCAGGCGGCGGCGGTGGCAGCCTTAAACGGCGATCAATCCTGCATCGCCCAGATGACCCTCGCCTACCGGCGTCGCCATGATTTCTTGCTTGAGGGCCTTAATCGTTTGCCCGGGGTTAGCTGCCTGCCAGGAGAAGGGGCTTTCTATCTGCTGCCCGATTTTTCCGCTGCGGTGAAACAGCACGGCGCGGTGGACGATATCGAGCTGGCCACCCGAATTTTGGAACACGCTGAGGTGGCTATGGTGCCTGGCACTCCCTTTGGCGCGCCGGGACATATTCGCCTGGCCTACGCCACTTCCGATGAGAATCTGGCCGAAGCCCTGGCGCGACTGGGAAAATTCCTTACCTGACTGGTCCGGGCGGCCCTACGCTAACTCCGGCCGCCGCCCGCTGACCCAGGGTGTTCAGCCAGGCAATCTGGGTGCCGGATAAGAACATCCGGCCACTAGCGTCAAACCATGGTGCACCCATTACCCATCAACCAATGCCAGGACCGAACTCACTGGCCCAGCCTCTGGAGAAATCTCCAGGGAACTCACACAGGAAGCCTTTGCCAACCAAACCCTGGGGTAAAGCATCGCTGCTGCGCAACTGCCCAGCACAAGGCCAAACAACGAGGCTTATCGTTGATTGAGCTGCTGGTGGGCTTGGCGGTAGCCGGCCTGCTGTTGGGCGCCGGTGTGCCTGCCGCTGGCAGCCTGCTGGCCGCCCAGGAGGTTCGCAGCGCCCACAGCCGCCTCTTCTCCCACTTGGCGATGGCCAGGACCATGGCGGTCAGCTCGGCCTATCAAACTATCATCTGCCCCAGCAACGATGGTCAGCAGTGCTCTGGCAGCACCCACTGGGGCAGAGGCTGGATGAGTTTTCTCGATACCGACGCCAGCCGATCGCGAAATCCCGGCGAACCCATTTTGGCGGTGGGAAAATTACCGTCAGCCATCTCCGTGCAAACATCAAGGGCCAGGCGAGCGGTGCGTTTTCTACCCAGCGGCGGCTCGCCGGGCAGCAATCTGACCTTCCAGATTTGTCATAACGCGGGGGCCACGCCCCGGGCGATTATTCTGTCAAATACCGGCCGCGCCCGCAGCAGCCTGACCAGAGCCAACGGCGATCCGTTGATCTGTGCTTGACGGCGGCTGCCAAATTGCGCAAAATCGCCGGCCTTATTCCCCGGTAGCTCAGTTGGTAGAGCAGCTGACTGTTAATCAGCGGGTCGGCGGTTCGAGCCCGTCCCGGGGAGCCATATTGAGAAAAGCGGCTGTTGTCACAACAGGCGCTTTTTTTTTGCCATCAGCAACCCGTGGAAGCCTTGGGCCAAAGATCGTGAACGCTCACGCTGTAGCAACTTGCACGGTAGCTTGCGATAATCCCTCGGTGACGAATCTTTCTGCAATTTGCCCATGAACCTTTTGGATCAGCTTGAACAGCAGGCGCGGGAGCGACGCGAGCGGGAGCAGCAGGAAACTGCGCTGGCCGAGCAGCTCAGTGAGTTTTACAAGACCCACACCGCACCGGCAATGAGCCAGACTTTTGAGTACTTAAAGAAACTCAGTCAACACCTGGGTTTTCTCGATCATGAGCAGATGGTGAACTACCACGTTCCCCACTACGGCGACGTGACCGCCAAGGTCGACCCGGAATTTACCGTGGCGCTGTCCACCGAGAAAGGCCGACGCAGCGAAATCAAATTGGTGGCGACCGGCCATATCGACAAGTCGAAATCGCCAGAAGCAACGCTCAACGTGCAGCAGGCAGACGTGCTGGATCAATTTGTTCGAGATTATTCGCTGCATGGGGACAAGCGAGTGGTTAAATCGGCCAGTGGAGAGATCGTCGGCGCAACCTACCGCATTCACGGAAAAATCCTGCTCCAGGGCACCATTCGAGCCCGTTTCAATGAAGAACACATCGAAATGGAGTTTGTCAATTTTGGTGGCTTGTCACAGCATCGGCGACGCGCCGATCCACGAAGTGTTGATGACAAATTTCTCGACACCCTGGGAAAATTCCTCATCGGTGAAGACTTAAGCCTGTTTTCTGAGACCCTGCCTGTTGGGATCAGGACTCAGATCCAGCAGACCATTAAAAAGGACCAGGAGGCAAAACAGCTGGAAATCCTGGAAAACGAAATCGCCGATTTGGAAGCTGAAGAGCAGAAGTCTTCAACGCTTTCCGGGCGTCTGTCACAACGATTGAGCGCTCTGAGCCGTAAACTCAAGGGTGAGGGTTAGCGTCCTGCCAATCGTCTTCAGTGTATGTTCAGCTGGATTTCATAAGCTGAACACTGCTGGGACATGGCACTGGGGCCAGCCCGTAACAGGAGTGAAAAGCACATGAGCGCCACCACCTGGATTACTCTGTGGCTCAGTTTGAGCCTGATTTACCTGCTGCCTACATTCATTGCTGCCTACCGACACGCCAACAGCCTTTGGGCCATCGCTGTACTCAACCTGCTGTTTGGCTGGACCTTGGTCATGTGGTTCGGCGCGTCTCTGTGGGCGATCACGGACAAAACCGCTCCCCGGTAGCCCGGCCAGAGCGCCGTTTGCCGGCCCAGAGTCACAGCGCCTCCCAACACCGCCCTCGCTGGCGACCAGGCATGGAATAGCTGCAAAGCCCGGATCATTGGCCAGATCATTGGCCAGATCATTGGCAAGATCACCGGCGAGGACATT
>CAYGPO010000208.1:3979-5261 GCA_964351665.1 uncultured Gammaproteobacteria bacterium
GATCATTGGCCAGATCATTGGCCAGATCATTGGCAAGATCACCGGCGAGGACATTGGCGAGGTCACGGCCCATTGCGCTGGCCAGCCCCCTCGCGGATCAGCAAATATTGAACTGACGAACCTTTCATGTCCGCAACCTGTCCGGCGGAATTTGCTGAAGCGCATAAATTGGTCGAGAATCCAATATTGATTAGACCAAGGCGACCCATGGGTAACCCTTACTCCGCAGAACGCCTGCTGAATTTCCTCAAGGAATCAGCCATGGCGGGAAAAATCAATCCGGCCACCGCTCGCAGTCGTCGCAACGCTGCAGAACAGCTTCTATCTCAACTATCAGAGCAGGAGGCCCAGGACCTGTGCCAGCTGGACGTGGATAAGCTGTGCGCTCGTTTTCACAAGCTTCAGGGCAGCACCATTCGGGCAGAAACCCTGGATATCTATGGCGAACGGCTAAAAGCAGCGTTGGCAGATTTTCTTAGCTGGTGCGACAACCCAGACCAGTTTAGTCCCAGCGCCGTGGAGAATCGGCAGCTACGGCGCAGAAACGAAAAATCTTCTCGCTCAAGCAGCGAGGAACAGCTGGCCTTGGAGCAGATTAAGTTAAGTACGCTTCAACAGCCTCCAGACCTGCTGCCAATTCCCCTCAGGCCGGATTTGGTGGTGTATGTCCAGAACCTACCGTTGGATTTAAGCGTTGAGGAAGCCAATAAGATCGCCAGAGTTGTGCAGGCCCTGGTCGGCACTAAGATCCAATGAAACGCTATATTCTGATTGCTCCGCTGGCGCTGTTTGGCATCAGCGGCATGGCCCTGTACTGGTACTTCATCCAACCCGGCATCGAAGGTGCCTTCCATGACAACCTGGTTCCGGAACTGATTGGGTTTTGCATCGAAGGCTTTTTCCTCGTAGGCATACTGTCGTTTTTTCAGCAGTCCCGGGAACATGAGCGTCGCCGGGCGCTGTGGCTTAGTCTGCGCGGATCATTAAGGGACATTCTCAGCCATCTGGATATCGCCTTTTTGGCAGCCAACGCCGAACCCGCCAATACCAGGGCGCTGGAAGCCGAACCCCAGGTTATCCGATCCCTGCTCAAATCCATGCGGGAACACGAGCTGGAGCTGGACGCCATGGTGCTGGTAAAACAGGCGGCCATCGAGGGCCTGCCCCTGACCCGTGATCTGATACCCGTTGCAGCCCAATTGAGCGCTGCCCACATGCATTGGTGGATTGCCATCTCCGACGCGATGCGCCAGCTGTCAATGGCCAATCAGAGAGATCAGGT
>CAYGPO010000209.1:0-5181 GCA_964351665.1 uncultured Gammaproteobacteria bacterium
CAGCAAAACAACAGAAGTAACAAAAGCAACCAAACAAACAAGCAACAACACCACAGCCGGAGCGACAACCAGTGAGCCAAGTTTCCGTAGAAATCAGCCTTTACCCGCTAACCGACGATTTCATCCCCCCCATAGCGGACTTCATCAAGCGCCTAAACCAATACCCGGAACTCACCGTGGAAACCAATAAAATGAGCACCCAGGTATTCGGCGACTACACCAAAACCCTGGAAATCCTCAGCCATGAAATGCAAAAAACCCACGCACAAACTCCCAAAGCAAGCTTCGCCATGAAGGTGCTCAACGGTAATCTGCTCACCGAGTCACCCACCGACTAATGTTTGTGGCGTTCGAAGCCATCGCGGTGGTGCTGGCCCTGGGCTATCTGGTGCTGGCCGCCCGGGAAAACATCTGGTGTTGGGCCTGCGCCTTTGTCAGCACGGCTATCTACACCGGGCTGTTTTTTTCCGTGGCGCTGCTGTCTGAGTTTGCACTCAATATTTTCTATTTGGTGATGGCGATCTACGGCTGGTGGCAATGGCGCCGGGGCGAGGTGGCTGAACCGAGGCGGATTCACACCTGGTCTCTGGGCCGCCATGCGCTGGTGATAGGCGTCACTGCTGCCTGTGTGCCGCTGCTGGCTGCCATTACCAGCGCCGCCGGCGCCGATTACCCCTTGCTGGATGCCTCCACTACCTGTTTTGCGGTGGTGACTACCTTCATGGTCACCCAAAAGGTGTTGGAAAACTGGCTCTACTGGCTGGCCATTGATTCGTTGTCAATCTATTTGTATTTGGTCAAAGGGCTTTTCCTCACCGCCGGCCTGTTTGCCCTGTATCTGGTTATTTGTGTTGCCGGATATATTATTTGGCGCCGGCGCCTGTATGAATCCAGTCCGGGAGTGAAAGGTGCCAGCTGAAGAGGGTGATGTTTGGGTCCGGGGTCTTACCGAACTGCGGGGTTTGCTGATTCAGGATATCCATCCACTGAACACAGGTTTTGGCAATCGGGCCTGGCGGGTGGAAACTGATGATGGCGCTCTTATGGTGCGTCGCAACGCCAATGAACCTTTGGTGGATCGTCAGCTGGAAGCCAGGATATTGCTCAGGGCAGCGGAGGCGGAACTGGCGCCCAAGGTTGTCGCCTGCTGCGCCGCCTACCAGATAACCCAATGGGTGGATCAGCCAACCTGGCAGCGCTCCGACTTGACCGATCCAGCCAGGGTCGAGGATCTGACTCGCAGCTTGCGCCGGCTGCACCAGCTACAGGCGGATGATTTACCCGCAGTTCGCTGGGGTGAGCGACTGCTGGAGCTGATGGCATTCAGTTCGGCCAGTGAAAATCCGGCCCTGCGCCGTTCGGTGCATGAGCTGGCCAGCACCCTGGAACGCAGCAGCCTGACCATCGACCAGCGGTCCCTGTGTCATTTTGATCTACACCTTCAGCAGCTGATCGGATATGACCCGGTGCAGTTTGTGGACTTTGAGTATGCCAGGCGGGCCAATGCCATGCTGGATCTGGCCTGGCTGGTTCAATATCACGATCTGACCCCGGATGCACAGCTGGGCTTGCTGGCCGCCTATTACGGCGGCGCCGACCCGCAGATTCGCGAGCTGTTGGCGCAGGCGCTTTACATCGTCCGGCTGCTGGAGTTTTTCTGGCTGGACAGTCGATATACCCAGGGGCAGCTGTCGGAAACCGGCCGCACCCGGCTGCGCCAGCTGATGCTGGTGCTTTGCTAGAATGCGGTACTTAAAACCCTCTGGATCTGCCTTATGAGCATCGCCTTCTGGTGTGTGTTAGCGGTGGTTGTCATGCCTCTGGTATGGACCGCCATCGCCAAGTACAGCGGCCGTTACGACAATCATCAACCCCGGCTGTACCTTGCCGCCAGCACCGGCTATCGACAGCGGGCGCACTGGGCACAGCTCAACGCCCTGGAGGCAATCCCGGGATTTGCCGCCGGGGTGATTATTGCGCACCTGCAGGGTGCAGACCCTGACTGGGTCACTGCACTGGCGCTGCTGTTTGTCGGGTTTCGGTTGGCCCACGGGGTGAGTTACCTGGCGGATTGGGCAACGGTCAGATCGCTGGTTTGGCTGGGCGGCTTTGGGGCCATGGTGGGATTGTTTGTTGTGGCCGCCCGATGAGGCGCTTCGGGCCAGCTTATGGTTTTTCCAGTTGGCTTCCCCGGGTGGCTGAAAAAAAGGCACGTCCGTGTGCCCTTGGCACGGGGAAGACAGCTGGAGGTTGGGACGTCCGCCAGCTGCCAAATCACGTTAATACGTATCCTTTCGTAGTTCAATAGGTCAAAGGATATGGAAGGTTTTCGTCACCTGGGGGCGGTTCGGTGCGGGTTGTGGGTGCTGGGCTTATGGGCTGTGCTGTCCGCTGGCCATTGCCTGGCCCAAGCTGAGCCCAATGCTGCTGCCAAAAGCCGCGATGGTGGGTCCACAGGTGCCGGGGCCAGACCCGACAGCGGCATCGTTGAGCTGATTCAGGTTACGGCCAAGCGCCGCTCCGCCAGCACCCTTGATACCGCCCAGCCGGTTACGGTGGTGACTGAGTCAGATCTGCGGGAAAGCGCGCCAACAATCACCGCAGATGCGCTGCGGGGCAGCGCCGGGGTATTTGTTCAACAGACTACGCCGGGCCAGGGCAACGCCATTATTCGCGGTCTAAAGGGTTCGGAGGTGCTGCATCTGGTGGACGGGGTGCGCCTCAACAACGCCTTGTTTCGCAATGCACCGAATCAATATCTGGCCCTGGTAGACCCCCAGCTGCTCAGCGGCATTGAGGTTGTGCGAGGGCCTATCTCCACCCTTTACGGGGCCGACGCCATGGGCGGAGTGGTGCAGTTTTTTACCCAGGCGCCAGAGTTTGAACGGTCTATTTATGGCGCTGGCACGGTGATTGTAGGCAGCGTGGATGATCTGCTGACGGTAAGCGGCTTTGCTGCGGCGGGCGATGAGAGCCGGGCTTTCAGGGTGCAGCTCAGCCACCAGAATGTTGGCGATCGACGAACCGCCCAGGGCCGGGTTTCGCCGTCGGGATACCAGGCCCGTTCCGGCGCTTTCAGCTGGCGGCAGCGGCTCAATGCCACCACAGAGCTGCGGCTGGATCTGCAACACCTGGAGCAGCCGTCCACCCCCCGGGTGGATGAACTGGTGGCGGGTTTCGGCCAGCAGCAGCCCGCCTCCAGCGAGTTCTTCTTTGAACCTAACAGCCGAAGTTTTGCTCATCTCAAGCTATCCGGGGATAGCACATGGGCCGGGTTTTCCGAATATGAGCTGCATCTGGCGGCGCAGCGAATAACCGACGATCGCCGGTCCCGGGATTTTGCTCAGTCTGAGCGCACCCTGGAGACCAATGCCAGCAACCTCTATGGATTCACTGGGCAGTTTCATCAGTCCTTAACGCCGCTGACTGATTTGGTTTACGGCTTTGAGCTTTATCATGACCGGGTCAGCAGTGCGCGCCAAACCGAGGATCTGGCCAGCGGTCGGCGAGTCACCGCCCTGGCTCGTTTCCCCGACGGTTCCCAGATCGCCAGCTCTGCGGTTTTTGCCCATCTGGAAACGGCCCTGGGCAGCCGGCTGACCATCGAGACGGGACTGCGCTATTCCCGCTTTGCCATTGACCTGGCGGCGGCTGATCGGCCCCTGGGCGCCGAGCTGGACCTGGACGAACTGACCGCCAGCGTTGCCGGCCGCTACCGGCTTAGCGACACCATCAATCTGGTTGCCAATATCGGCCAGGGTTTCCGCGCCCCCAATATTTTTGATCTGGGCACCCTGGGCCCCAGACCCGGTAACCGTTTCAATGTGGCTAATCCTGCCCTGGGGCCTGAGCAGGTGCTTAGCCTGGACCTGGGGCTGAAATGGGCCAGTCAACGATGGCGCGGCGAGCTGGTGGCTTTTGTGTTGGACTACGACGACCAAATCACCTCGGTACTAACCGGCAACCTTACCCCGGAGGGACGGCTGGAGGTGATCAGCGATAACGTTAGTGAGGTGAGGATTACCGGCCTGGAGGCGGCAATGGCCTTCCAGTTTAGCCCACGGCTCAGCGGCTCGGTGGCGTTTAACAGCATTCGCGGCGTTGAGCGTGACGCTCTTGGACTGAGCACCGATGCCGATCGGGTGCCGCCGGTCAACGGTGAGCTGGCGGTGAGCTGGCAGCACCGGGAAAATCTTAAATTTGGTCTGGCGGCGCGTTTTGCCCGTCGCCAGGACCGACTCAGTGGTCGGGATTTACGTGACCCTCGCATCAATCCGGACGGCACCGCCGGCTGGGCTACATTAGACTTTCAGCTCAACTGGTTTCCCAGCGACACCCTGACCCTCGATCTCACCGCCCACAACCTGGCTGATCGCAGCTACCGGGAACACGGCTCGGGGATCGACGCCCCCGGGCGCGGTGTGGTGGTTTCGGTTCAAAAGCGTTTCGACTAGTTAAAAAGCCGTCCGTGGCTCTGCAACAGGTTCCTAGCACACCACTAGCGCACCACCGTCGCGCAGCCGGTGGGCGCTGCCTTCAGCTCGGAGGGGTCAGGCCAGCGCCAGTCGGAATAGCCGTTGTTATCTCCCAGCAGCCCGTCATTGAACCACTGCAACAGCTCCTGATCACCGCTGTTTGACGGCAGATCATAGGGGCTGGCGCAGCTGTTTTGATACCAGTCGAAACTTGCGCTGATGCCGCATTTGAGCCAGGTGAGACCGTTTTGCAGGTCCAGCACCGTATTGCCCTGATCAAAGTAGTCGCCGGGACCGGCAGACTTGCTTAGGCTGCTGCCGCAGCCTTTCATGATCACCGCGTCTTCAAAACTGTCAGCAAATACGGCTTCCATCAGGTCTGCCAGCACCAGCATGGCGCTGGTGTTGCTGCCCACCGTATAGGGCGCACCGGGTTGCAAGGAAATGTTGATGGTCTCCTCACCCTCATCGTCCGGATTGTCGGCCCTGGGGGTAAATTCGATAATCGCCGATAGCTGGCCGCCGGGAATCGACACGGCAAAGGGGGCGCCACCAAACACCCCGGGGGTGGTGTAGTCAATGCCGCTGGTGGCGCTGCCGGAGATCTCGATATTGACGGTAATGGGCTGAGCAACATTGCCATTGTTGCTGCGGCTGACCTGGAAGCTTCCCGGGTCCAGCCCACGTTCATCCATCTGGCCGTCAA
>CAYGPO010000210.1:0-5171 GCA_964351665.1 uncultured Gammaproteobacteria bacterium
GCTGATGTCCGAGCTGCTGATGTCAAGGTGGGTGACTGCTCTGATCTCCTGACCCGCATCACCCAGGGCCACGCCCCGGGCCGCCAGCCGGCTGATCAGGTCCGGGTGGCTGACGATGGTTTGGTCTACCCGAAAGAACACCATGTTGGTTTCAGGCTGGGGGTTGCGCACCCTAACCCCAGGCAACGCCGCCAATCCGCTGGCCAAAGCCCTGGCATTGCTGTGATCTTCCGCCAGCCGCTGCACGTGATGGCGCAGCGCATACAGGCAGCCGGCGGCAGCTATCCCGGCCTGACGCATGGCGCCGCCGAAGGCTTGTTTATAGCGTCTGGCGCGGCGGATAAACTCTTCTGAGCCGGCCAGCACGGCGCCGATGGGGGCGCCCAGTCCTTTGGTGAAATCGATCCACAGACTGTCTACCTGCTGGCCAAACTCGCTGGCCGGGCGGCCGCTGGCCACAGCGGCGTTCAACAAGCGCGCACCGTCCATATGCACAGGCATGCCCCGTTCCCGGCTTAAGTCCGCAACGGCCGCCAGTTCATCCACGGTCCAAACGCTGCCGCCACCAAAGTTATGACTCTGCTCAACACAGACCAGCCCCAGAGGTGCGCCATAGGGTGGCGGCGTCGACTGCACCCGTTCAATGGCCTGTTGCAGCTGGTCGGCACTGAAAACGCCGCGCGCGGTTTCAATAGGTTCTATCAATACTCCCGAAGTCAGCGCTGCGCCGCCGGATTCGGCCCGCAGGATATGGGACATGCCGTCGGCAAACACCACATCCCCGGGCTGGGTGTGGACCTTGATCCCAATCATGTTGCACATGGTGCCACCGGGCAGCCATAGCGCCGCCGGCTTGCCCAGCAGCTGCGCCACCTGGGCCAGCAGCTCGTTGACGGTTGGGTCTTCACCCTTCTGTTCATCACCCACCGGAGCCCGGGCTATGGCCTCGCGCATGGCCTGGGTGGGCTGAGTTTCGGTATCGCTAACCAGTGGAATCATAGGCTGCAACAACTAGTGGGTCGTTTGGTCAACTGAAATGGTACCTCAGCTAATGGCTTTATCCGAAAGACCTTTGCCGGTTGCTGACTGACAGACCTTAACGGCCAGGGGCCTGTGATATAAACGAGCCTGTCTGAGTGTCCAGGATCACCATGGAATTGTCCTTACCCGTTTTAATTGCCGCGCTGCTGACCCTGGGTGCGGCTTGTCAGTGGATTGCCTGGCGCACCGAATTGCCGGCTATTTTATATCTGTTGCTGGCCGGCATGGGCATCGGCCTGCTGCTGGGCACCCCCAGCGAGCTGGGCATTGCTGATTCGATGCTGTTTCCCCTGGTGTCTCTGGGTGTAGCCATCATTTTGTTTGAGGGAAGCTTAACCCTTAAATTTGAGGAGCTGCGAGGGCTAAAGGGCATCATCCGTAATCTCCTGACCGTCGGTGTGATGGTTACCTGGGCCGGCATGACCCTGGGTGCCCACTGGCTGTTGAAATTTGACTGGCCACTGGCGCTGCTGTTCGGCGCTATCGTCACGGTGACCGGTCCTACGGTGATTGTGCCCCTGCTCAGATCCCTGCAGCCCAGCGAGCGCATCGGCAATATTCTGCGCTGGGAAGGTATCCTGATCGACCCCATCGGCGCCCTGCTGGCGGTGCTGGTGTATACCGCCATCGTGTCCGGCGGCACTGGCCACTCTCTGACCGAATTTGGCACCGCCATCGGCGTTGGACTGGTCTTTGGCCTGGCCGCCGCCTTTGCCCTGGGCAACATCATTCGTCGCCATCTGGCACCTGAGTATCTGCTGAACTATCTGAGTCTGGCGGCGGTGCTGCTGGCATTTGCCGGCTCCAATGCCCTGGCCCACGAAGCGGGGCTGCTAACGGTAACCGTTATGGGCATTACCCTGGCCAACATGCGCGATGTGAACATGCGGGAAATTTTGGATTTCAAAGAGCACCTGACCTTGGTGATCATCTCCCTGATGTTTCTGCTGCTGGCGGCGCGGGTGGATATTACCCTGCTGACCAGTCTTGGTTTACCGGCGCTGGCCTTACTGGCCTTTGCCCAACTGGTGGTGCGCCCCCTGGCGGTGGCAGTCTCCGGCATCGGCGCAGGCTTGAGCTGGCGCGAGACCCTGCTGTTGGGCTGGATCGCGCCCCGGGGTATCGTTGCCGCTGCGGTGTCGTCGCTGTTTGCCCTGGAACTGGCAGAGTCCGGAGTGGCTGAGGCCGAAATGCTGGCTCCAGCGGTGTTTGTGATCATCGTGGGCACCGTGGTACTGGGTTCAGCCACCGCCAGGCCGCTGGCGACTTTCCTCAGCCTGGCCCACCCCAACGCCCAGGGCGCGTTGATCCTGGGGGCCAACCGGGTCTCGCTGGCCATTGCTGCGGCGCTGAAGGCCAAAGACATCCCGGTGATGATTGCCGACCGACGTTATGGGGTCATACGCGAAGCTCGCATGGCGGGCATCCCGACCTATTTTGGTAACCCCATGTCAGAACACGCTGACGCTCATTTAAACACCACAGGACTGAAACGGCTGTTAATTCTTCGCCAGCACCCTGAACGCAACGCCCTGGCGTACACCCACTTCAGACCCAGCTTTGGGGCGGAAAATATTTTTGCTCTGGACTCAGACAAAAAAGAGGAAGGCAGCTCCAAACGTCAGCTGACACTGGCCTTGAGAGCCCGAGCACTGTTCGGCTTTGACTGCTCATGGCTGAAACTGTCCCGGGGACTGGCCCGGGGTATGGAAGTGCGCTGGACTAACATCACAGAAGACTTTTCCCTGGAGGATCTGCGGGCCCTATACGACGAACCCCTGGTACCCCTGTTCACGCTCAGTGCCGACGGACAGCTGAACGTCGTTGCCGACAAAGCTGAGATTACGCTAAAGGCTCCCTTTCAGCTGCTGTCCATGGCACCCCAAGAGCCGATTGCACAGCCTGGGCCAAGTAAAGAAAGCACGGGCCCTTTGCCTTTGCCAGACGCACAGGCCAAGCCATGAGCGAACCGCTATCTGGCGCCCCCTGGGGCGATCACCCGCGCTATATTCGCGATCCAACGGCATTGAGCCCAACAGTGTTTCATCAACGTCCATGACTAAAAACTCATCCTCACCCCGTGTAGGGGTCGAAATAGAATTCTCTGGGCTAGCCGTTACCGACGCCGCCGAGATCATCGCGGGTTACCTGAAATCTGAGGTAAACGCGATTTCACCCCACGAATTTCTGGTGGCCAGCGATGCCGGCGACTATCGCATCGAAGTGGATTTTGCACTGCTGAAAGACCTCAGTCGGGAAACAACGGAATCCGACGTAGACCAGCCGCTGAAAAAAATGGCGGTAGACGTGCTGTCCTCAGCGGCTGAACTCATCACCCCCCTGGAACTGGTCACACCGCCGCTATTGGAGTCGGCCCTGGCGGATCTGGACAATATGCTGACAGCCCTGGCCCGGGCCGGTGCCAAGGGCACCGGAGACTCTCTGGCGTATGCCTTTGGCGTGCATTTTAATCCAGAGGCTAATTTGACCGCAGGTTCGGTGCTAAATCATATCCAGGCCTACTGCTGTCTTGACAGCTGGCTTCGATATGAGGACCAGACCGATCTTGCACGGCGAATAAGCGGCTACGCTGAGGCTTACCCTTCAGACTACGAACAGCTTGTCCTAAGCGCCGACTATCAGCCCGATATGGGTCAACTTTGCGCGGACTATTTAGCCCACAATGCGACCCGCAATCGGGCCCTGGACCTGCTGCCGCTGTTTGCTCACATTGATGCCTCCATGGTGCAAAAGGCCGTGGACGACGCGCTTGTAGGTTCTCGCCCCACTTACCACTACCGTCTGCCTAACAGCCAGGTCAGCGCCAAAGGGTGGTCCATCATGGACCCCTGGCAAGGCTGGGTGGCACTGCGAACTCTGGCAGGCACCCCCGAGGCGCTGGCGGATCTATGTGGCAAAAGAATCCAATTCCTCGATCGGCCGGTGCTTAAGCGCTGGGACAAAGACTGGATCACCCAATGCCAGAACGCACTCGACCCCTTATTGGGATAACCGGTCCCAGCCGGCGTCTGGCGGGTGGCCGTATTGCTGCCTGCGCATGGGTCCGCATGGCCGGTGGACAGCCCCTGTGGATGGCCCCCAACCGACCCCGACCGGACCGCCGCCTGGCGGGTCTGGTGGTAACCGGTGGCACCGACTTAGATCCTCTGCTTTACGGCGGTGAGTCTGGTCCCTGGGTTCAGAGCGATCCGCCCAGGGACGAGTTTGAGCTTGCCGCATTAGGGCTGGCCTGGCAAAGGGGCTTGCCAATTTTGGGCATCTGTCGAGGGGCTCAGCTGATGAACGTGTTTGCCGGCGGCAACCTGCATGCCGATATCACCAATCTTCGCCGTCTGACGTCCAACAAACCCAGCATACGGCCCGTAAAAATGGTTAACCTTGAGCCAGCTAGTCAGTTGGCAAAAATCGTTGGCGCAACCTCACTGAAGGTCAATAGCCTTCACCACCAGGCGGTGGATCGCCCTGGAACTGAACTTAACGTCACTGGGCTGGACGAAGATAATATCGTGCAGGCCATCGAAAACCCCCACCGACGATTTTTTATCGGCGTCCAATGGCATCCGGAGTACCTTGCTTACCAGCGACCCCATAGGGCACTTTTTGCGGCTCTGGTAGACAGTGCAGCCGACCTTAAGCCATAGCGCTGAGTGACAGACCCACACCCATCCGAATGATTTATCTCACACTGTTTGCATCGGCATTTCTTGCCGCCACTATTTTGCCGTTCTACTCGGAAATTGCCGTGGTTGGGGCCATTGTTGCCGGCTATCCGCCCCAGGCCGTGTGGCTGGCTGCCAGCGTGGGCAACACCCTGGGCGCCGTGGCCAACGCGATTTTAGGTCGCCTGTTACCCAGGGAACGGGTTGGCCGTCTGCTGGGTTTGTCCGCGGAAAAATTCAGCAAAGCCGAAACCTGGTTTCAGAAATATGGCCAGTGGAGCCTGCTGATGGCCTGGATGCCCATCGGCGGTGATGCGCTAACGGTAATTGCCGGCGTGCTCAAAACCCGGTGGGTGCCGCTGGTACTGCTGGTTTTTATTGGCAAATCCATTCGCTATGCGGTGGTTATTGGGTTGACCCTTAAGAGCTCCGGCGGCTGACGCCCGCCGA
>CAYGPO010000211.1:0-5060 GCA_964351665.1 uncultured Gammaproteobacteria bacterium
CCAGCGACGGCACACCTCAACCCATTGCCAACACCAGTCCAGGCTTAAACTGAAATCAGCGATTTTTTCACTAGCAAGACGTGACCCTGATTTAGGTCGATACCTAGTCGACGATAATTGCACCCGTCGAACCAGCGGATAACATCATCCAACCTTCATCGACAGCCAATTGGGTCGGCAAAGCCAAGCCGGTCGAGCACAAATTCGCCCGATCCAAAGTTTGACAGTGGCGAGTCGTACCGGAATGTACCGCCTTCGCAACTTATGATTTCAATGATGATCTGTCCCCACGGAGTAACGTTGGCACCCTCTGGAGCTCCACCGGGGACAAGCGCACCGCCTTCTAGGGTCCACGCGTCGGCCAGGATAGTATTTTCAACGATTTTTCCTTGGCCGATAACCCATGCCTGAGCGCCCAGTTGGTCGAAGGTATTCCAAAAAACGACTACTTCATCTCGGCGAACTTCCTGAAGTGTTATGAAATGCCCGTCGGTATTTTGGTTATAAAATAGTCCGTTATACCTCCCCCGGAGCAACTCGAACTCTTCGCCGGAGTACTCAAAAGCCCCGACATCACAAACCTCCTCTCCGTCACCGTCTCCATCCACAGGGCGATCACCTCCCCGTCCGTCTATGCCAGTACAATATTCGTTGGCGCCTTGATCTATTGCTGGACTGTTCTCAGTTAACGGAAAAACTGGCGCGGAATCATCGAATCGAAGTAGCCGATGAACGCCCATCCGTTCCAACGGCACGTTCATTTGGTCCTCGAGTTCGCAAGAATCATCGGACACGATATTTTTGCCCGATGAGGAAATATTCAATGAGCTTACATCTCTTGGGCAAATAGCCCCCGGCGTGCCCAATATGCTGTTAATCACTTCTAAACGGCCAAAACTCAGGAGTAGCATGGTTGCTCGTGGCTTCTGAAAATAGAGCGTCGAATTTCGAATCGAGGTGCTCGCTTCACGTCCATCGGTCCGAATGATGGCTACTTCTCCGGTAATATCGTCACCGACTGAGACATTCTCGAGTATCAGTGTTCCACCGTTGTTGTCGAAAACGGGTCCAAAGATGTTGAAAACAGCCGTAAAGGAAATCGAGTTGATCATCGAATTGCTGAGAATGAGCTCGCCCTCGAAATCGACTCGCATCAGGGCCCCATCTCCAAAGAAGTTCCCCTGCTGCACCTGCCTGGTCATATCGTGAATATGCACACTATCGAGATTCAATTTACCCCCTTTCCTTACGATCAACCACAAGAAGGTTGAGGAGGAATTAACCAACTCAGCACCATTCCCTGCAATTTCAACCTGGCCCAGGATCCTTACTAAACCGGCAGAGCTGAAGTCATATCGTCCATTTCGCGCCAACGAAATCTTTACCGGCGTGGCCGACAAGTTGGCCTGATCAATGGCCGCCATCAACCCCGCTGTGTCACCGTTAGCCACGGTAATTTGGGCTTGGGCTTGGGCTTGTTCAAATGTCATCAGCAGCAGCAAAAGGGAGAGTTTGATGAGTTGGTACATATATGGCTCCTACGCCCTGTCCAACTGGTAGCCTCCGATCTTCGGCACCATCCTTTCTGGGCAATTGATCAACCGTTATACGCCGACAATATGAACTGAGCATTAATAACCGAAGTATCCGGAGCGACCGCTAAGCAAGGAGGAGCAGCGTGCGCGTCAAGTAGTTTCAGCGCGCCTTCCAGCAATCGACAAGAGGCGAAGAAATGCAGATGGCATCGTCCTCGTGTGCCGGCACTGACCCTGCTATGGCCGCGTCCAGGCGACCGGCTTGTGCGGTGGGCTGAATGTACGATGGTAAAACGCTTTCACCATAGAACACGCGTATCGAGAACCCGATTGCCGCTGCAATAACGGTAGCGGACGCCAGGCGGACTCTGATCGTCGGTGCGTTAAGGATCCTTTCGGGTGGCATTTATCGAATATTTTGCCAAATGCGCGGAAAATTGGTTCCCTGCTTCAGGGCCAAACCTGCCGAAGGCCCCGCCAAGCCGCTGCGGGTGACGTCCAGCGGACGTCACCCCTGCTCTAGCTTAGAACTCCCAGGCAACGCCGACGGAGAAAAATGCGCCGTTAAAACCAAAGGGCGCTGAGCGTCGGGAAAAGGCAAAAACTCCCGGGCTGTCCACGATGATGGCGCCGCCGGGGCCGTTTTCGATGGCGCCGGTGCGTGAATTGCCAATTTCATTTCGGTCAGGAGTTACGTCGAAAATATTGTTGCCGGCAAAGTACAGCCGCATGCCGTTGTCGAAATTGTAAGAAACGTTAAGGTCGGTGAGCAGTTCAGCGGAATAGGTTTGCCTGGCGCCGTCGGTCACGGTGTATTCGCCGAAGCGGTTCAGTGCCAGGTTGGCGCGCCATGGGCCGTTGTTATAAGCCGTGTTGAGGCTGATTCGATCTTCCGGCTGCCATTCTTCAATGATGGAAATATCCTGGGCGTTGAACACCACATCGGTGGATACGGTTTCAAGGCCAGAGCCCGCCGGGGTAAACAAACTGACCACGTCGGTCTCAGTAAAGTTAGCCGCAAAGGTGAAATCCACTGTACCCGCACCCAGCTCAAGGCCGGAATAGGTGGCAACAATATCCACACCGCTGGTTTCCGTATCAGCGCCGTTCAGAAAAAACTGGCCGGCGCCGGCGCCGGCCTGGATCAGCGCCGCGTCCAGCGGGGCGGACAGTCCTGAGCCCAGTCGATTGCTGATAACAATCCGGTCGTCGATGTCGATGGAGTAGTAGTCCACCGTCACACTCAGGCCTTCGGTAAGATCCGCCACAACGCCTAAGCTGAAGTTGGTGGACTCTTCCTCCTGAAGTTCCGGGATGCCGATGGCCTGGGCCAGGGCGCTGTCGTTGCGGAAGGTTCCCACTTCCTGGGCAATCAGTTCGGTGGTGTTGCCGTTGCCGTTTGCATCGTTGACATCAACCACAAACTGGGTGCTGACGTTGTTGAAGAACAATTGCTGCATGGAGGGGGCACGAAAACCGGTGCTCACCGCGCTGCGCACTCTCCAGGCGTCGTTGAGGCCAATATTGGTGGCCAGTTTAAAATTAACGGTGTCGCCAAAGCCATCGTAGTCGTCGTAGCGAACTGCGCCATTGACCAAAATATCCGGCGTGAACTGGTATTCCATATCCGCATAAACCGAGAAAACGTCGCGGCTTTCATCCACTGCCGATTGGGGGCCTATGCCGGGGAAACCCTGGATTCCGCCGGCCCGATCGGCGGCGAACAAGCTGACGCCGTTGTCGGTATCGTAGTCCCGAAAGGCGTATTCCTCACCGGCGATAATCCGGTAGTCGTCGGTTCGAATCTCCGCGCCCAGGGCGACAAACAGCTGGTCATAAGACTGGGTGTAGTCCAGATTGATGGTTTCAAGGCCCAGCTCCAGGCCATAGGCCTTTGCTTCCCTGGGCACCGAGTTGCGAATCTCATCGGAGGTCAGTGAAGTGGTGAATTGCTGGGTATTGGCAAAGGACGAATTCAACGAGTCGCTGGTGATGTAGTCGATGGTGTTTTCGCCATTGGTGTAGGACAAATCGATGGTGGCGCCGTTGCTGAACTCTCTTTGATAGCCAACGTTGAAGGACAGATCCTGAATATCCGAATTGATCTTGGGCAGAAAACCGGCAGGGATGGTGGCGTCACCATCAGCCAGGGGCGCGTTGCCGCCGGTATTGCCGTTGTGGCGAAAGAAAGCCGCTGATTCGTTCTCCCGGTCGGAGTAGGTAATAAAGCCATAGAGCTCACCTTCGCCCACATCAAAGCTGCTGTTCAGGGTCAACGCAATCTGTTCTGACTCGGCGTCGCCAATCCGAAAGGTCTGTCTTGGCGCCGTCACTTCCCGGGGGTCGCCGGGTTCTACAATGCCATTACCATCGGTGTCAGCGCAGCCAGGAAACTGACAGGATCCGTGCAACCCAGCTCGGTTGGTAAAGCCGCGATCCCGGTAGTTAAGGCTCGCGCTCAAAAAGCCGGTGTCGCCTAAGGCCATGCCTTTGGTGATATCAACATTGGTGGTCTCGCCGTCTCCGTCAGAAAACTCGCCCCGACTAACATTGATGCTGCCCCCCTCGGCATCGTCCTTCAGCACGATGTTAATCACGCCGGCGATGGCATCGGAACCGTATTGCGCCGCTGCGCCGTCGCGTAGCACCTCGATGCGTTTAATGGAGGCCGCCGGAATGGCGTTCAGGTCGGTGCCCGCGGTGCCGCGGCCAACCGAGGTATTGATGTGAATCAGCGATGCCTGGTGGCGTCGCTTGCCGTTGACCAGCACCAGGGTTTGATCGGGCCCAAGGCCGCGCAGGGTCGCTGGCCGCAGGGCATCGGTGCCGTCGCTGATGCTTGAGCTGGAGAAGTTAAACGAGGGCGCCAGGGCCTGCAGCATGCGGCCAACTTCGGTCTGTCCGGTGGCGTTCAGGGCGTCGGCGGTGAGGGTGTCTACCGGCACCGGCATATCGGCCATGGTTCGTCCTGGTGCTCTGGAGCCCACCACAACCACTTCTTCCAGGGCTTCGTCGGAAGCGCTTTCACTGCTGCTTTGAGCGCCTGCGCTGAAGGCGGTAACCGCCGCTGCGAACGCTGCGAATAATCGTGTTGGATGTCTTTTCATTGGAACCTCTCGGAATCTGGGGTTGGGCAGCAATCAGCTCAATAGCGTTGGGTCATCAAACCGCCGGGTGATTTCTACGCATCCGAACAGCTGAGTTTGCTAATCGGATGCCTGCAATGGCCAAATAATCCTTTGGACTGCGCTTCGTCAGGGCCTACTTGTGAAGCGGTGACAGCGTCAGGTTTACTGGTCCGGCAAACTGGGCCAGGGCTAAGTGCTGCTTTTGCCGTGTGATCCAAGTTCAGAATCACCGATTGGCGGTTTTGAGGCCTGGGAGCAATTAGTTAAAAAAATGTTAACACAGGTGAGGCCTAATATCACGAAACGAAATATCTGTTATCTCGTTGTGGAAGTGGGATCCAAAGTGATGAAGAGCCCAGGTGCCTGCTCCAGGAGCGGGATTTTTATTGTGTTCACG
>CAYGPO010000212.1:0-5006 GCA_964351665.1 uncultured Gammaproteobacteria bacterium
GGAGGAAAATAGCCGGGCTATTTGACGAGGGCGATAGGCACAAACTATGGATGAGCGTGGATTTGCAGCCCGGAAGTTTCTACCGCGCAGACTCCTAGCCCGCATTATTCATGAATCACTCCAACAATCAGCCTCGTCTTTATGCCGATTTTCAGGCACTGGCCCACTTCGATGAGCTACAAACGCCGATTTGGATCTTTGATGTAGACCGCCACGGTATTTGGTGGGGTAACCGATCTGTGGTGGTGTTTTGGAAGGCTGACGGCCTTGAGGATCTCCGAATCGAAATCCATGCCGGGGGGCGGCAAACTGAAGATTGACTGCTCCAACATCCGCATTGGCGAAACCTCTGCCGGGTCTGAGGATGAGCTGCAGCCCGGTGACTATGTGGTGTTGGAAATTAGTGATGATGGGGTCGGCATGTCCTCGGAGGTGCTAAGCCATGCATTTGACCCGTTTTACACCACCAAAGACGTTGGCGAGGGTTCAGGCGGGAAACTCACTTAACCACTTTACGTAGTCGTCGTGGGGCATGGGCCTGGCAATGTGAAATCCCTGGGCGCTGTCGCAGCCCATGTCAGCCAGCAGATTAAGGGTCTCCTGGGTTTCTACGCCTTCTGCCACAACGGTCATATCAAAGCCGTGGGCCAGATCAATCACCAGCCCGGCAATTTTTCGATCCGCGACGTTTTCCACCATCGCCTGCACAAAAGACTTGTCCAGTTTCACCTCGCTGGCGGGAATGTGGCGAAAATGGGCCAGGGAAGAATATCCGGTGCCGAAATCATCCAGCGAGATTTTAACGTCAATATTGTTGAGCTGTTCAAACACTCGGAAGGTCTCTGACGGTTCTGCCAGAGCCGTGCTTTCCGTCACCTCCAGGATCAGCGAACAGCGCGGCACCTCCCACAGGCCCAGGCAGTTCTCGATGCTGTCCGCCAGATTGGGGTCGGCCAGCACCGCAGCACTGAGGTTGACGGCAACGGTTTGCTGGCCGAAGCGGTCCGGCCATTTGGCCGCGCACTGCAAAGCGGAATTGACCGCCCACTGGGTCATGTTGTTGATTAACCTGGCTCGCTCGCCGGCGGCGACAAATTCCTCAGGCTCCACATACCCTCGAATACCGCTGTGCCAGCGCATCAGCGCCTCGGCGCCCACAGGCTTTCGGCTGAGCAGGTCGATCTTTGGCTGAAAATACACTTCCAGATCCCCGGAGGCGAAGGCTGACTCCAGCTCGAACTCCAGCTGCAGGGCGTCGTCGTTTTCCTGGTCGGCGGCATTGCTGCTAACCGCGTAGGCCACGTCTCGTTCCCGGGCCTCGCGCATGGCCCGTTCTGCGCTGGCAAATAGCCGATCAAAGTTTGAACTGTGCTGGGGGCTCAGGGCAATGCCGGTGGAGGCTGACAGGACCACTTCATGGCCCATTAACTCTACCGGCTGCTCCAGCACTCTGGCCAGTTTGGCCGCTGCCAGCACCGCATGTCCTTCATTCATGACGCCGGGGATAACGATGGCGAACTGGTTACCCCCAAGCCGCGCAACCAGGTCCTTTTTTCGTGCCACCTGGGTCAAAACCCGGGCGCTGTGCTTGAGCGCCTCATCCCCAACGCCAAAACCGAACCACTCGTTAATGCGATGAAAACGGTCCAGGTCGATGACCAACAGGCCCAGCTTGTGGCCCATGGTAATGGCCCGTTCACAGTGCATTTTCAGCCGGCTTAGAAAACTGACCCGGTCCTGCAGGCCGGTGAGTTTGTCTTCATTCACAGGAAGAAGTTTTCCGGATCCAGGCCGTAGGCGCTGGGCGCCAGCCCGCGTTTAATGGAGATGGAGTAATCGCCGGCCTGAGCCCGTTCCAGCAGGTCCAGCTCTACAAATTCTGGCAGCGGCTGCTTATTTTGATCCAGCATAACCATCAGTTTGGGCTGCAGTCGCCGTATCCCGTTGAGGGAAATGACGACGCCCACTTCGCCGGTATTGAGTTCAACCAGGGTGCCGGTGGGAAAGATGCCAACGTTCTGGATGAATTGCTCTACCAGTTCGCTTTGGTACTCAACGCCCCGCCACTCATAAAGCAGGTTGACTGCGGCATGGGGCGACATGGCTTCGGCGTAAAGTCGCTCACTGGTGAGGGCGTCGTAGGTGTCCACGATGCCGGCGATTCGGCCAAACAGGGGAATTTCCCGGCCTCGAAGTCCGACCGGATAACCGCCGCCATCAAAGCGTTCGTGATGGGTTGCGATCATCTCAATAACAGCCTCGTCGGCTTCATTGGTTTCGCGGATGATATCAACGCTGTGCTGGACATGACTCTGCATCAGTTTGAGTCCGCTTTCGGACAGGCTAGTGGAGTCGTTGAGCAGATTCACTGGTATCCGGGTCTTACCTACGTCCAGCAATAGCCCGCCCAGCGCCAGTTGTTTGATGGAATTGCGATCCATTCCCAGGTGTCGGCCGAAGGTTGCTGCCCAGACCGAAGTGCCCAGGGAGTGGCGATAGGAGTACACGTCTTTTCGCTTCAGGTCCGCCAGGCAGGCAAAGGCATCGGGGCAGCGCAAGATGGAGTCAATCATCTCATTGACCCCTTCTGACAAACGTTCAAGATCAAGATTCTTTCCGTCCCGCAGGTCGGTAATAACCTCGCTGATTTGTCCGTTGAGGGCGTCATAAGTGGCGGTAGCGGAGGCCATTTCTGAACGCAGATCGATCTGATAGGGATAATCGGTTTGGCGCAGGCCGTCGATTTCTGCTTGAGCTTTGGGGTCCGGCTGCCAGTCATCGTCATGGACGATGTAGCGTGGGCTGGGCGCCTCGCCGCGGGTAACGTCCACGTAAACGCATTCGCAGTGTTTTCTGACGTCTTTGAGCTGATCAGGGCTGCGAATCAAAAAGCCCTGGATGGGGAAGGGGGTTTCCAGCCACGGTCTATCCAGTCGGCTGACAAACATCCCGATACGAAGAAACGCTGAGCGGATTTTTACCTCGGCGAGGGTAGTCAAAACGGCGGTTCGTGGCGACGCGGTTAGCCAGTATACCCATCTACAAACAGCGGCGATACATCAGCCACAGCAAAGACTGTTAGCCGCCGCCTCTGCTCCGGTTATGGTTGCCAAAGCGGCGATAGATCGTTGCCTTGGTCTGCTCAGCGGAGGCCTGCTCTTCGCGGCCGGTGTAGCACAAGCGGGTCACCATGTGAGAGCCAGTGAGCTTGATTCGTTGACAATGCACCTCAGGCTCTTCCCGGATATCAAGAGCGCCGCCGGCCTCATCTACCATTGCTGAAACGTCGTTAGAAACCAGGGTCTTTTCGCTGTCGTTCATGCCGCGCTCGTGGGTAGCGACACAGCCACTGGTGATCAACGCTGTCAGCAGGATCATTGTCTTCATCAACATTGCACTCTCATTGGGGTCGGCTCTATACGGCCGCTTTTCTACGATTTGTTTCGTAAGACTAAATGATCTGCTGCTCAGCATCAATGGGCGGACCCGTGGCATCAGCCAGCGCCGGCACCATCCTGTCGGCCAGGGCCTTCAGAGCTTTGCCACGATTGACAATTTGCCAGGCCAGAAAACACTCGGGGTTAACCGGTTTTACCGGCAATATTTTGAGCACGCCAGCGGCAAGCTCAGCTTCAATTTGATGCCGGGGCAGATGGCCAATGCCCAGGCCAGCGGCAATGGCCCGGCGTTTTTGTTCCATGGTTTGAACGTAGACCGTTGACGAGGGCAGCATGCTGAAGCCTTCGTTGCGACCTACGCTGGCGGTGACGGTGTCGTGGGAGACGACTCGGGTCAATGAGCCAAGCTCCAGAACCGGGCTGGTTACCACTGTCTCAAAATCCGGATGACGTTTGCCGATCACCGGCACCAGATCCCCGGCACCCAGCGGCACGGCGCGCAGGCCTTTGTGGCTGGGTACTGGCCCGGGGGCCCCAATCAGCAGATCCAGCCGGTCGTCTTCCAGTGCCTCCCAGCCGCCGTTCAGCACCGTTTCACAGACATCCAGTTCCGTTGACCCATGGGATCGCTGAAAGTCTGCCAGTACGTCGAATACGGTCTGCTGTCGGCTGGTGGCTTCAATTCCTATGCGCAGAAGAGGCTCCCAGCCGGTGGCCAGTTCTCTGGCCCGGTCTGCGGCTCTGGAGGTGGCTGCCAGAATTCGTCGCCCCTCTTCCAGCAGCAGGCGGCCTGCAGGGGTAAAAACCGACCGCCTGCCCTGGCGAGTGAAGATGGCGATACCCAGCTGCTGCTCTATTTTCTGCACGCCGTAGGACAGCGCTGAGGTGGCCTTTTCCAGTTCTTCAGCGGCGCTGGCGAAACTCCCTCGACGGTCTATGGCATCAAGCAGTTCCAGCGCCTCAATGGATAAGCGCTGGCGGCTCATGGTCCCAGGTTTATTTGTTCAGAATAATTGAACAAATTGATCACTTATTGCCCCTTATTCGAGAAATATTGCGCCATACAATGGGACCATATTAACGAAATCCGCTGGAGAAATGATCGTGAAATCACTATTAGCTTCCGTTTTATCAACATCTGTAGGTTCGGGCACCCTGCCTTTGAGGCTGGTTGGTGGGGTGGTCTTCGCCGCCCACGGCGCGCAGAAACTCTTCGGGTGGTTTGGTGGTTTTGGCCTGGAAGCCACCGCGGGTTGGCTGACGTCCATCGGGCTGGGGCCCGGTTATCCAATGGCGTTATTGGCCGGTGGCGCCGAGTTTTTTGGCGGTTTGCTGCTACTGGCGGGCCTGCTGGTGCGACCAGCCTCGCTGCTGCTGGCGATCACCATGCTGGTGGCCATCGCCGCGGTGCATCTTAACAACGGCTTGTTTATGAGCAACAACGGATACGAGTTTGCACTGGCGCTGCTGGCACTGAGCGTGTCATTGATGATCAGCGGTGCCGGGCGTTTCAGCCTTGACGGCATATTGGACCGTCGGTTAGCCCGCATTACTCATGAAGGTCGCTGACGACCTGGCAAATCCCAGCGCTTTCAGGCCCTTGAGTGA
>CAYGPO010000213.1:0-4977 GCA_964351665.1 uncultured Gammaproteobacteria bacterium
TCTACACGGAACTCGTTCCAGAAGATCAATGGCCCGATGACCGGACCATTAAAGAGCTGGCCGAAGCAATGAGGGAGAAGCTGGAAGTAGTAGTGCCCACCGCGGTCATTGCGTTTACACAACCCATTCAAATGCGTGTTGAGGAGTTGATCTCCGGCGTGCGTGCGACACTTGCTGCCAAGATTTACGGTGAAGACCTGACTGAATTGGACCGTCTAAGTGAGGAGGTCAAAGACATCATCTCAGGCGTTAGTGGGGTCGCGGATCTGTCTGTCGAAGCAAACGTCGGCAAACCGCAGATTCGAATTCAAGTAAAACGTGATCAACTTGCGCGATTTGGCATGAATGCTGACGACGTGCTGTCTGTTGTTCGGACCGGCATAGGTAGTGAACCGGTGACAACATTGATCGACGGGGTTCGACGTTTCGATATTACCGCGCGGCTAAACGATGCCTCGAAAGCTTCGATGCAGGCGATCCGGCGAATTCCGTTAAAGACCAGCGAAGGCGCAATCGTACCGCTGTCGACGGTCGCTGACGTTACGGTTGCGGAGGGCTACTCGTTTGTGCGCAGAGAGCAGTTGCAGCGCTATGCCGTAATACAAATGGATGTGCGCGACCGGGATATCGACAGCTTTGTGTCCGATGCTAACGCTGCCATTCAGGCGCAACTTGAATTGCCGGCTGGCTATTGGATTGAATGGGGTGGCGCCTTCGAAAACCAGCAGCGGGCACTGGCCCGCTTGTCAGTAATTGTTCCCCTTACAGTTTTCTTTATCTTTGTGCTGCTCTATACGGCGTTTAATTCTGTTCGATTTGCCACACTGATCATAGCCAACGTTCCGTTTGCCGCAATTGGCGGACTGATTGCATTGTTTGTCAGTGGTCAGTACATCTCGGTGCCGTCAGCCATCGGATTCATTGCTGTGTTTGGCGTGGCGATGCTGAATGGCATTGTGCTGGTTAGTTTTATAAACGAGCTGCGAGAAAAGGGTCGAAGTGTTCGCCAAGCGGTGCAGCAGGGTGCTGAACTGCGTTTGCGCCCCGTGCTTATGACTGCCAGTGTGGCCATTTTGGGTCTGGTACCCATGCTGCTGTCTTCCGGAGTTGGAGCGGAGACGCAGCGGCCGCTAGCTTCCGTTGTGGTTGGCGGTCTGATTACATCGACAATACTAACGCTGATTCTTTTGCCGGTGATCTATGAGTGGATTGAGTCTCGCTCCGAGTCCGTCTCAAGCCGATCGTCGACCTGACAGGGCTATAAATCACCGCAAAGAGGTCATGAGCAGCTTCAAGGAAGCGCATGCGTCCCAAACCGGTAAATTGGGACCGGAATGAACTACAGAAGTGGCTACCCCTGAACTTTTTCGAGCACTACCGCCAAAACGGAGATAATTTATGAAATCGGCTTCTCAAGGTATTTGTAAATACGTAGATCATGAGCTCAAGGCAGCCAAATCTCTCGAACATGAGAATCCCGTTCAAGCCTTTCGTCACCTTGAACGAGCCCATATTCTAGGTCAACACTCCACCATTCAGCACGTACGTGCCCACTGGTATATGTTCAGATGGGGGTTGCGACAATCTGATTTCAGAGAATGCGTGGGCCAATTATTTCGAATCGTCGGTGCCGCGACCAAGACGGCCATAGGTTGGGTGCCGCGGGGGAATACCGGTGGCGCAAACGTCAGTCCGTTTAAATCGATGGAAGTTCCTGCAGATTTGGCAGCAGTAATGAGCCGGGCCTCGGAGTTGAAATGATCGTCCAGAAACCAGAGTTTTCTGTGTGAGCCTGGTTGTAAAATGAGGGTGTGAAACCGCGAGCCGTAGCTCATTGTTTCACTTCCGCAATCATGTCGAATCCCCAAGGGAGAATTCTCACTCCTCAGGTTCGACAATTTGCGCGACAAATTTTCGACCAGCGACCAACGGCTGTTTTCATCCATCACCAGGATATTTGCTGGGCCGGTTTCTCTCACCAGCTTGCTCTCTATGACGTAAGAAAGCGCACAAATACCAGATCAAAAAATTACATTAACTAGCAGCAGAAACAGATTGCCGAATTCGCTTGGAAGCACTCTGCTTCCGAGGCTGCTGGAATCGATAGGTGAGTTTACCGCCGGTAACAGCCAGCATTCTCACAAACGAAAGCTACGCCTACGACCCGGTGGGTAACCGCACCCAGTCAGTGATTAATGGTGTCCCAGCACCTACGGCTACGCGAGCAACAGAAACCGCCAGACGAGTGTGGACAGCAATGCTTACGATAAAGGGGGGCACCAACACAGCTACAAAGTCGAGCAGCGTGACGGCCGAGACTACATACGGCTGGCCACCACCGGCGGTGTGTTGGGCCCCAATTCGGGTGCCGCATTTGACCATGTGGTCTGGGTGACGGTGGATGATGAGGGCGCGCATTTTGCGAACTTGAAGATGTCCGGGATTCTGGACAAGACCGGTCGAATCCCGCTGGGCGGCGAAGACCTTTGTCTGCAAAGAGAAGAGTGCCAGGCGAACTAACTGTTTTTTTCTCGAAGCTAAACTCTAAGTCTATGCGGGTTTTGACGATTGACACGGTTTAGCATTTCAATATCTGGGTCGGCTCCAGTTTCTAGATACTGCGGGTTACAATGATTATTGCTTAACCGTTTTCTCCCGTGAGGGCTGTAGCAATGGAAGCGCTAGTCTTAATTCTCGGCGAGCTCGTTTTCGCGATTCTTGCACCTTTCGTGATGCTCGTTGTTGACGTTATTGGCTCAATCTTGGGGCTCACCGTCTCGTTCGGTGTTGGGCGAAAGGATGAGCGGGCTGCAACGGGTAAAACGGCTCGCGTGATTGCACAAGTCTTGATTGGCGTTGCGATAATTACGCTGATCGCGATTGGGATAGTCAACAGCTTCTTCTTCGATGGTGCCGTTCGATATGTGTTCGATATGACGGAGAGGAGAAGCGGTGTCATAACTACCTGCCAGGACATCGACGGCTCATTGTTTGCAGGCCGCGTGGAACTTGGGAACTGCACTGTTCGTCGACCCACCCATCCGGCCTCGACCTTTGATTTACGTGTCAATGAGGTTGCTCTCGATATTCGAGTAACCTCGCTGCTGGGTACAGCAAACATAGATGTTGCTCGGGTTATTGGACTCGAAGGCTGGATTGATAGTGATCGCAGTGTTGTCGGGCAGAGTGACGACAGTGAACAGGGGCAAAAGCCCAAGCGTGCATTCGTTATTGAGGATCTGGACGTTGCAGATATCAGTGTCACGCTGTCAGGCACGAACCCAGATGGGAATCCATTCAAACTGCCTGTCGAGATTGGGCAGATTAGGAGCCAACCGTTGCGGTCTCGGCTTGCACTCTTCGACATCCTGTTTCGGTCAAATGCCGTCGGCTCGATAGCTGGAGCCTCGTTTGAAATATCAACCTCGTCGATGCCGGATGGTCGTCAGACTGCGTGGCGGGCGACACAGGTACCGGTTGCCAGTCTTGGCGCCCTTGTCGGCGGTTCATTGGCTTGGTTTAGCTCCGGCTACGTTGACGTACGTGTAGATGATCAGTGGCAGAGGGGCGATTCCCTGAGCATTGATATGAACTGGCAACTGTACTTCACAGATGTCAGAGTCAGCGCACCATCGGGCACCAGAGCTCTGGCTCGAATCGCGTCGGAGCCGCTGACTCGATACGTTAACGATCTGGATGGTCAGTTCCCACTTGAATTCCAAATGGTGGTGAACGAAGACCAGTTTGAGTTTAAATCGTCCCTGGCAGCGGCGGGTCTTTGGTCGGCGGTTGGCGAATCGGTAAATAGGGCTCTTGGCACGTTGGGTTTCGATCTCGAGAACGCAGCAGAGACTGGTGCCGCCTTGAAACAAGGTGCTATATCAGTACTGGATCGACTGAGGAAACCTAAAAGCGACGAACCCGAGTAGTGGGTCAATGCCGTCAGGTCTTGCGTTGCAACATCGTCTTCGTTTCGCAATTGCGCGAGGCGATATGCTTTTGCAAGTCCTCGAGTAGTTGATGGTTTTTGTTAATTTTGGATTGAGCTGTTTTATGAAGTGCAATGAGTGTGGAAAATCTGTTTTAACAGGAAGAAGGGTCTTGCTATCTGGCCTCCTTTTTTCTGGTCCTATATTGCAATGCCCGCATTGCATGAGCCACTTGCAACTCAGATTTGGCCCGGTTGCAGGGGCAGTAGATTTCCTATTTCTTTCTTTTGCTCCATTGTCGCTGATCATAGTGTTTTTATCACTACTGCCTTTACGGCCTATGTCGATAAGTTTGCTCGTCGTTATGTTTTTAGCAGCGTACGTTTTCAGAGCGATTTTGGTCCGGAGTGGATCGTTGATCAGCGTTGAGTCGTGAAAGAAAATATGGCGCAATATATGGTGTCAAAGCAAAAAGCAGGCAGTCGATAAGGAACTCGACGCCTGGTCTTGCATCGAAACCACGGCTTTATTTTTCAGTGAGTCATATTCAAAGCTGTGCTGTGCCTGATCGCGCCATAACTCTTTGTTCATATGAGCTACAAACTTGATGTTCATTAAAACTCAAATCCTGCCTCTAAGCGCGCAGGAGTTTCTGCATATTGAGAGTATCGCCAATTATCGTTCTGAGAGAGACACTCGATTTTTTAGCGTTCGTTGGCAAAGTATTGAAACCGGCGAATCTAGCGGCATTTCCGCCGCATTTAGAATTCCCAGGCCGGGGTCTACTAGTGAGGCAAAACTTATTTTCTGGCAAGCTTGAGACTCGCCGGGTTTCTAAGGACTATGGAAACCCATTGCCTCCATTCTGGGGTATATGCTAGTACTTTCTCCCACCTGACAGCGATGGGATAGCGACATCAACCTTAAACGGTGAGGATGAATTGCGACAAAAAGTGTCAGTTGACTCTGGCACTTGACTCTGACCCCACGAGTTGCCATCGCCCAGGTCCACATCAATATGCACCGCCCTGCGGTGAACCAACGGCGG
>CAYGPO010000214.1:0-4946 GCA_964351665.1 uncultured Gammaproteobacteria bacterium
ATCGGTCAGGTATTTGCCGGCCTGCTGACCAATCGGGATCTCAGCTCCAACGTGCCGGCCCTGGTGTGTCAGATTCCACTGCTGGCAGCCCACAACTTTGCCCTGGGCGCGTCGCTGGTGGCGCCGCCGCCGCTGGACCTGGGTTTCGGTTTCGGCGCCTACAGCGCCAACCTGACACTGAAGTTCTGTTTGCCTTTTGCCTTGGCGCCGCCGGATATCATCACCTATGCCGACGATCCATTTAACCCTGACCCAAACAGCCCTGGCGCTTGCTTCAAAACCTTTGACCACAAGCGCGTGCACTCTCAATACACCAACGTGCTGGGTATTCCGGTGCAGTATGACTACGACTGGGGCGACCTGGGTACACCCCAGGTGGCGCATCAAAATTCCGACGTTGAGGTCTACATGCTGCGAGGCTTGCGGCCGCCCTTTGCTGATGACGCCAGCCTTGCCGCTTTTCTCGGTGACGAACTGGCCACCGACGGCATTTACTCCGATTGTGACGGGGTCAAGGAGGTCAGCAATACGGGCCATCTGTGTCCGTTTTCCAGCCAGCGCACCCTGAGCTTTGGGGTAGGCCGTGGCGGCAACACCTACCGCTTCGACGTCAATATGGGGCTGCTGGATTTTGTTTTTGTGCCGGTGCCAAAATTCCCCCAGGGCACCAAGAACCCCGCGGTTAAGCAATTTGCCCTGGAGGTGCTGGTGGAGGTCACCCAGATCGTCTGGGATATTGCTCTGGGCGGCTGGCGTTTTGGCAACTTTGTCGACCGCAGCCAGATCGTGGCGGTATACGATGTGCACCCACCGCAGATCGACAAAGCCGTTGGCGATTTCAACGACGATGGTCAGGTCAACGCCGCTGACCAGGCCTTCATCGATGAGGTGGTGATTGAGGCTGACGAGATCGGCGGCGTTTCTGCCGGTCGGTTTCGCGGCTTCCTGCGCAGCATGTACAACGTGTCCGACGCCTGCGATCGGCCCGTGACCATGGGCGAGCGCTATCCCAGTGATGAGCTGCGGGTGTTCTGGCCAGTCAATACGACCAGCAACGACAACTCCTTTGAGCTGACCTGGGTTGCTACGGATCCGGGCCCCAACGTCGACGGCTTGAAAAATACTGACACTATTACCCAGCGGATCTCGGTGGTGGATACCCGGCCGCCGGTCATTCAGCCGCCCATGGACATCGTGGAGTTAACCAGCCAGACCCAGGTGACCCTGGATCTGGGCCAGCCCCTGGTGTTTGATCTGGTGGACCTAAATCCCACCATCGTTAACAACGCCCAGTTCCCCCTGGGTCCTGGCATTCACAACATCACCTGGACTGCCACCGACGCCTCCGGCAACGCCGCCAGTGCCATCCAGCGGGTGAATATCAAAAACACCAACATAGAACCTGCCGCCCTGTCCCAGGCGGGCAATCAGCGGCTTAGCGCCGTGTCTTTTCAGCCCCAGGATATTCGCATAGAGGGCAGCGATCCGGACGCTGACCCGCTGAACTTCTTTATCGAGGACTACCCGGAAAACGGCTTTTTTGTTGCGCCCCTGTACCCGTTTTTTATTGAGGACTTTCGGCTGCAGGCTAACCTCACCGAGGCTGACCTGCTGGCGGTCTGTCGTGATCGGCCCAATGCCGGAAATTTTGTTCACCTTGAGGTGATCTGGGACCCCATCTACTTTTCGGTGCTGGACGATGGCACCACCTATGTCATCGACAATGGCTACGTGACCTGCAACGACCGCAGCAACCCACCGTCGCGTTTTGAAGAGCGCATCGCCGTGTTCGACGCCACCGGCGACTTTATCGCCGCTCAGAACACCAGCGGTATTCCTGATGATCTCTATATCGACACCCGTACCGATCAGGTTTACAGCACCACCGGAACCATCAGCAACGGCCTGATCACCGTGCTGGATGCAGACCTCAACGTGATCCAGAACTACAACCTGTTCAGCATGCGTGACCGCAACAACGTATCGGTCAGCATACCGTTTGCTGAAAGCGCCGTGCTTGATCAAAGGGGTGTGCTGTACATCCTCACCGAAGGTGGCGACGTGCACGCGGTTCGCGCTGAGATCAGCCCCGACGGGAGCACCATCAGACCCCAGTACCTGGGACTGGTTCTGAGCACCTCGAATTCCGGTACGCAGTTTGATATGGCCATTGATAGCCAGGACAATCTTTACGTTTCCATGGGCAATCGGATTTACAAAGTTTCCCCTGCAAGCAAAGACGAAAATGATGACTTTGTGCTGGGTTCGCTAACGGGCTGGATGGGTAAATGCACCGTCGACCGGGCGCCGGGTGATCAGGCGGTGTGTGACGTAACCAATCAACGCTCCCTGGGCTACAGCTGCACTGATGAATGGTGTGATGGCAATGGCTTCAACCAGCGGGGTGATCAGCCCGGACAGTTTAACGACCCCCGGGGCATAGCCATTGATCCCAACGACAACCTGTACGTGACCGACTTCCAGAATCTGCGGGTGCAGCGTTTTACCCCGGATGGGTTTTTTGCCGGTCAGGCGGAGTCTGAGTGTGACGGCAGCTGTTTTGTGATCGGCGATTTTGGTCGCCCCAGCGACATTGCGGTGAACTCCACCCATTTCTTTATTCTCGATACCACAACCGAACTGCTGCACATCTCACAAACCTCTCCCTTTAAGGAGATAGGGGACGATTTCGCCGTGCTGGAGTATTCGTCCAACAATGATTTTGCCTGCGTGCTCAGCGCCGACTGTGTTGACACCTTTACCTTCAGCGTTTCCGACGGCGTTCGTGATCCAGACACCGGACAAATGCAGCGCAGCGCGCCGGCTGCGGTGGAAATAGCAGTGGCGCGGAATTTCCGTCCACCCTTTGCCACCCCGGGCATCAGCATCGAAGTTCGGGAAGATAACCCCACCGTCATCTCCCTGGACGGATCTGACCCGGACCCCCTGGACGTACTGACCTTTGCGATTGCACAGATGCCAGCCCACGGCGATTTAAACCTGTCCGGCAACCAGGTCACCTACACGCCAGATCTGAACTTCGTGGGCACGGACCAGTTCAGCTTCAGCGCCAGCGACGGCATGGATACCTCCGACGCGGAGCTGGTCTCGCTGCTGGTAGAAAACGTCAACGACCCAGCAGTGGTGACCTTTGACGACCCGATGATCACCGCGGCCCGAGGTTTCGACACGCTGTTTGAAGGCACCTTGACGGACCCGGATCCGGAAGATCGTCACAGCCTGTTGGTGCGCTGGAACGACGGCAGCCCAGATCAACCGGAAGGCGAAATATCCATCATGGGCCAGGTGACCGGGCCGCTGCTGATGGAGCGCAGCACCGGCGACGGCTCTATCCGCGCCAGTCATGTGTTTGAAAACACCGGCAGCTTTGTGGTCCAGTTCTGCGTGACTGACCAGGTCAGCGGCGACAACAAACAGCCCACGGCTGAATCTCTGACCCTATGCTCAAATGTTGACGTCTCGGTGCAGGACCTGCTGGACCTGTCCCTGGAAGTGGATGCGCCCCAGGTGTTACTACGAGGCCAGTCGGCCAGCTATGTGATCACCCTGACCAATCAACGGCCCTCCAGCGGCGCCGGCCTTACTGCCACCGGCGTCACGGCTGTACTGGAGATAGATCCACTGCTGCTCACCTCAGCGCCTTCGGGTTGCAGCCTTACCGGCGGGCTTGCGGTTTGCCAATTCGGTGATCTGGCCCCCGGCGCCAGCCAGACCATCACCGTGCCGCTAATTGTGCCCGCTGATACCGGGGGCCGCAGCAGCGTCACCAGCCAGGTGGATGTCACGGCAGATCAGACGGACCGCAAAGCGGCCAACAAGCTCAATATCACCACCCCCATCGTCGCCGATGCGGATCTTATCCTGGGCGGCCAAGGTGATCAGGAGCTTACCGATGATGGGGACTTCACCCTGGGTGACGGGGTTTGCGCCGGCGCCAACACCGGCACCTGCAACCTGCGCGCTGCGGTGATGGAGGCCAATGCATCCAGCAACATCCAGTCCATTGCCCTGGGCAATGGGGTGTTTGCGCTGAGTCAGTCGGGGGTCGTGTCACCGGATTCCGGTTATGGCGATCTGGACGTCACCGAAGACCTCACCATCACCGGCAACGGCCCGCAGTTCACCTTCATCAATGCCAACGGTATCGACCGGGTGCTGGATGTGTCGGCCACCCTGGTGCTGGAGGGGGTGACGTTATCCGGAGGGCTGACCAATGTTGATGAAGGGGTCAACGGCGCAGCCATTCGGATTACCGGCAATGGCCAAGTGGTGCTGCGCAACGTTCGTATCACCGGCAATGATGCCATGGGCGACGGCGGCGCCATCTGGATAGACAGCAGCGCGGAGGATGCCCTGGTGATGGAAAACAGCGTCATCAGCGCCAACTCGGCGGTGGACGGCGCGGGGATCTTTTTATCCAGCGGCGGTGCCCGGCTCACTAACGTGACCCTGTCCGCCAACCGGGCCAGTGAGGGCGGTGGCGGCCTAGTGGTTGCTGGAGGAACCTTAACCCCCCTCAACGTCACCGTAGCCGGTAATTCGGCGGCCGGTGGCGGTGGGGTCCTGCTGACGGGTGGGGTCCTGGATACCACCAACACCCTGTTTGCCGACAACATCGCCAGCAACGGCGCTGACTGTTTGGCCCAGGGCGGGACCCTGATGTCCGGCGGCGGCAATTTGGTTGAGCGGGCTGACGCCTGCACTGGCTGGAATGTCAGCCTCGATCGCCTCAACGCGCCGCCGGGAATTACCGAGCTCAAAGACAACGGCGGGTCTACACGCACCTATGCCCTGGTGTCCGGCAGCCCGGCCAGAGATGGCGGCGTGCTGGGGGTCTGCCCAGGCACCGATCAGCGGGGCATGCCCCGTGCCACCGACGGCGTGGGCAACGGGCGAGTGGGTTGCGATATAGGAGCCTATGAGGC
>CAYGPO010000215.1:0-4887 GCA_964351665.1 uncultured Gammaproteobacteria bacterium
GCCGGGGGTCAGACCATCCGCAGCTGGCGGCGATCCTGAGTGAGCCCTTTTGCGTCAGTCTTACGCTTGATTGTATAGACGACCAATTCCGGACCACCCATGAACTTGCTGCCGCCATATCGCCCCAGGCACCTATCATCCGTTCCACGGGGCGCAGTGTATGCGCTGTGCCTGATGGGGTTGTCATTGGCCGCCAGCGGCCAGAACCTATCCCCCATTTCAGACGTTGCCCAACTCACTCTAGGGCGCACTCACGCCTGCGTGGTGACCACCGCCGGCGGGGTCAAATGCTGGGGCAACAACCGCAACGGGGAGCTCGGCACCGGCGATAACGAAAACCGCTTTATCCCAGCGGACGTGGTTGGCCTCAGCGGTGGCGTCGCCTCCGTCAATGCCGGCGACCGGCATACCTGTGCGGTGCTGACCGATGGGTCCGTCAGGTGCTGGGGAGATAATCTGCTGAGCCAGCTCGGCGACGGCAGCACCCGAACCAGCAATATTCCGGTTGAGGTGTCCGGCCTTACTGAGGTAACCCAGGTTGCCGTGGGCGGCGCCCATACCTGCGCACTGGGGCTTGATACCCAGGTGCGCTGCTGGGGCTTCAACGGTGACGCCCAGCTGGGCACTGGAGATACCGACAACCGTCCAACCCCCACCCGGGTTAATCTGCTGCAGAACGTGTCCACTGTAGTGGCGGGCCGCTCCAACACGTGCATCATTAATACCAATGGCGCGGTGGCCTGCTGGGGCGTGGTGGACAGGATCTGCAGCAACTTTGGCTGTGGTTTTCAGTCCTTTGGACGGCCCACAGCGGTGGCTGGTCTGGACAGTGACGTGGTGACCATCAGCGCCGGCGAATATTTTAATTGCGCCGTCACCAGCAGCGGCGGGGTCAAGTGTTGGGGGGATAACTATGATCGCCAGCTCGGCGTGCAGGACACCTTCGATCCCGATCCGCTGGAGCTGTTTGATATTGAAGGTCTGCAGGCCAATGTTTTATCGGTTAGCGCGGGCTACGACCACGCCTGCGCCACCCTAAGCGATGGCACCGCCCGCTGCTGGGCAGACAATGCCTTTGGCCGCCTCGGCGATGGTAGCACTGAGGACCGTTACCCCCCGGTGCCTGTGGTTGACCTCGACGACATCGCGCAGGTGCATGCCGGACGCACCAGCACCTGCGCGCTGACCCATAGCGGCAACGTTCAGTGCTGGGGCAGCAACGGCGCCGGCCAACTCGGAGATAGCGACTCCTGGTTCAGGCTGACGCCAACGCCGGTGCCCGGATTACAGGGCGGCGTAACCGCCATTGCCACCGGCGATTTTCATAGCTGCGCCCTGCTGACCAACGGCTCGGTGCAGTGCTGGGGCAGCAATAACGCAGGCCAAACAGGCACCAACGACCCCGATCGCCAGCCAATGCCAGGAACCGTTGCCGGCCTAAGCGATGTAACCCGCATCAGCGCCGGCGGCCAACACAGCTGCGCCGTCACCAACGCAGGTTCTGCGCTGTGCTGGGGTAGCAACGAATTCGGCCAGCTTGGCGTAGACCTGCCAAACAATCAGCCGCTGCCCATCGGCGTGACCGGTCTGGCAAGTGGCGTCAGCCAGATTGAGGCGGGCCTGCTCCACACCTGCGCCACCACCACGGCCGGCGGCGCAACATGCTGGGGGCGAAATATTGAACGTCAGTTAGGCGACGCCAGTTTGTCCAATCAGTTCACCCCCGTGGACGTTTTCGGACTGGGTAGCGGCGTGAGGGCAGTCAGCGCTGGCGACTTCCACTCCTGCGCCACCACCAGCGCCGGAAACGCTGAGTGCTGGGGCGACAACGGCGACGGCCAATTGGGCAACGGAACCACCGACGGCGCCTTCACGCCAGTGGCCCTGGATTTCCCGGTTCGCGGTGTCACCGCCCTCAGCGCCGGCCGGACCCATAGCTGTGCTGTGGTCAGCGGCGGAGAGGCTTTGTGCTGGGGCGATAACGAGGATGGCCAACTGGGTTTGGGTTTTTCGCAGCAGCGACTGCTGCCCGAGCGGGTCCAGGGCCTGGCCAGCGGCGTTGCTGATATCAGCGCCGGCCAGGCCCACACCTGCGCCCTGACTGCCGCCGGCGGCGCGCTGTGCTGGGGCAACAACGACGCCGGCCAACTGGGTGACGCCACAACTACCACCCGCCGAGGGCCGGTGCCCGTGTCCGGCCTGACCAGCGGCGTGGCGCAAATTAGCGCCGGCAGCCTCCACACCTGCGCTCTGACAACGGCAGGCGCCGTCAGCTGTTGGGGCAGCAATGCCAGCGACGAGCTGGGTCTCAATCGACGGGACAACCGGCGTCCCGGCCCGGTGCTCAGTGACCCTTCGCTGTTCCGATCGGGCTTCGAGGCCAGCGAAGCGCTCTGATCATTGCAGGTTCCCGGCGCAAACATCCGCCAACATCCGCTGGTGGAAGCTCGAAGCTCTGCGTTAGAGTGAGGACATGACTACCGGTCGAACCGCACAAGACGTTGAGCGCTGGCGGGAAACCGTTCGTAACCTAAAACACCCCATTGCCATCCGGGCACTTAGCGCAATGCCCGACCTGATGCTGGTGGCGTTCTGTTTGATGCTGTGGTTTCAGCCCGAGGCGGTCAGCCGCGGATTTATTGCCACCCTGTGCCTGGTCATGATGATCGAATTTCTCACCATTCACAGCACCCTGTTCATCCCCATTGGCGCGGCGCTGCTGGGGGCTAAGATGAATATCTTTGTTGCCCTGGTGATGATTGCCGGCGCCTACGTATCGGTGGCAGCTGCCCTCAGCTATGCGCTGGATACCTGGTGGCCCACGGTGTTTTTCGCCTGGCTGTTGTTTTCGCGATTTGGGCTGCCATTTCTGCTGGCGCGATGGGAGGGGTTAAGCGCAGACTTTGAGCGGGAGTGGCTGCTGTCCACGCTGCTATGGTTGGTGCTGGCAGTCCCGGCCTTCATGTTGCCCATCCCAGCCCTTTCCGTAGACACCGTTATGCCCTACATCAATCAACCGGAAAATTGGGTGGTGTTTGCCATCGCCTATTTCAGTTTGCTGGCGCTCTACAAGCTGGTCAGACGGCCCTTCCCACCCCTACCGCCGCCCAAGCTACGCAGCGGCGTCACCGATCAGGATCGAATGCAGGCCAAACGACAGGGCAAGGCTGCCCAAGGGGCGCGATTAGCGCAATTGAAGGCGAAACGCGCCACTCGAAAATGATGTTACGAAGCGGGCAGTCGCCCAGCTAGTGAGCCGTTCCCAACGGCGCGCAGACGACACTACCCTGGCCGGCAAGCACCCGGCTCAATAGGTTTGTGAATTGGAATGTGACCCTTTCTGTTCCCGTTATGCGTCCGGATACGCGCTGGAAGCAACCCCTATCAGATGCTCTCAACGTGCTTATTAGGCTCGATGGGCTATCAAGAGAGATGTTGGTAGAAGCGTTGTTAGCCGTCTGCCAACACGATGGCAGCATTGCCAATGAGGAAATTGAGCTGATTCGTTCAATTTGTGCTGTGCTTGGCCAGCCCTTGCCGACCATGGAGTAGAAACAGCGCAGATCATTGTTGTTTGCAGTGCAGGGGCCCAGCACTGATACTTCGGGCACATCTTGACGCAATCGCGGGGAACCCCAATGCTTCATCACATCATGATCGGCACCAACGACATTGAACGGTCTAAAGAGTTCTACAACGCCGTGCTGGGCGTTCTCGGCGCAGCCGAGCCCGCCGTGAATGTAAACGGCACCGGCCAAACCCGGCTGTTTTACGTGCACGACGGTTCGGTTTTCTGCATTACCGAGCCTATCAACGGTGAACCTGTAAGCACCGCCAATGGATCAACCGTAGGGTTTAACTGCCAGTCACCCGAGCAGGTGAAACAGTTTCATGACGTGGCTATTGCCAACGGTGCAACCAGCATCGAAGACCCACCAGGACCTCGCCAGGGCAGCATGGGAGAACTGCACTTGTGCTATTTCCGCGATCCCGATGGCCATAAAATCTGCGGCATTCATCGCCCTGGCTGATTGGCTCCAGGGGATATCGCTCAAGACTCGATAAAGACCCCATCGTCCACGGCGACTTTGCCTGGCTCAACGGTGGTGCCGTATACACCAAGGCATCCCTGACGTTGATTCGTGACAGCGCGCAGAATTTCCGGGCTGCGCCTGGCCGTTGCCGGATCAATGTTAATCACGATGCAGCGCCCGTCCCGTTTATCAACGCGCATGCGCAGGCCTCCGATACGCAGGATTCGGCCTAACCAGGCGTCTTCAGGAAACGGGGCGTCTTCTATCGCCTCCACCAAAATATTGGGACGAAAGCGCTGGACGTGGAGCCTGGCGCCTACCATGTCCCCGAGTTGAGCAATGGTCTGGGTGGTGATCAGGGACAGCGGGAAGGTGTCGAAGATGCCGCGACTCTGCCGGATAACCCGCACCTCGCCGCGGCCAAGCTCTGCTGCCAGTGCTGGATCGGCCACATCGAATTCATCGCCCGTCGGTGTCTTAACCACGGTAGGTGAGGTATCAGGATTGCCAGCATCTGTGAAAGCGGGGAAATACTGGCTCATGTCTGCGCGCTGGCGAAGGGTAAGCCAAGGAAATCCGCTGCGCACCACGTTGTCTCGCACAAATGCCCAGCGACGATCACCCGCCACCCCATGCCAGCCGACAGGGGTTTCCCTGAGAACCTCAGCCCCCATGGACTTCACCGGGTAACGCCACAAACCCACCACACGACCTACAGCCACAGCATCAAATAATTCAGACATGATTCGGCAACCTCCTGGACCAGAGGCACCCTTGTTCGATAAACCTGGCGTTAAGCGTGACGGAAAGAAGATCCGCTGCAGTGCCTCTCAACGCGGGGTGGACGCTGACG
>CAYGPO010000216.1:0-2067 GCA_964351665.1 uncultured Gammaproteobacteria bacterium
GTGGCGCACATAGTCTTCAAACATTCGTGGCTCCCGTCCGAGCAACCATCGAAGAACGTTTGGGTTTCCGCGAAATCCGTGCTCATCGTAGTGGCGATTCATGATTTGCATCTGCTCAATTCGGTCTTCACTGGCGCCAGCTTTTTTTGCCCGTTGAGTTAACTCATCCAGACTTATCGCTTTAGCCCTTACCTCGCGGTTGAGTACATGGCTTATCACTTTAGCCATATCGTTCTGACTCAGTGATTGCGGCCCAGCCAATTCATAGGTGGCGAATTCGTGACCAGGCTCCGTAACTACCTTCGCCGTTGCATCGGCCAGGTCTCGCAGGTCCACCACGTTGAACAGTTTTTCAACGCTAAAGGGCATTGCGTGGACGCCGGATTGAACCACTTTAGGCCATATAGCCGCCAGGTGTTGCATGTAACGGGAGGGCTGCACAATGGTGTAGGCCAGGCCAGACTCAATGACGTATTCTTCAGCATCCAGCTTTAGTCGGTGATGGCGTACTTCTCGCCGCAAGGGATGCATCACCGAGTAATAAATGAATCGATCAACACCGTTGGCAACGGCCGCGTTAACCAGCCGAGCCGTGATTTGCACTTCGTTGGGATGCATTGGCGGACCGATATGAACAATGCTGTCATTGCCCGCGACCGCTTCAGCAATGGCCGCATCGTCTTCCATGTCAGCCACTGTGCAGGACTTTGCGCCGAGTTTTTTCAGCTCAGCCCATTGATCTTCCTGGCGAATCAGGACTGCCACATCGGCGCCCCTGGCAACCAGTGAATGTAAAACCTGTCGACCCGTGCGACCGTTGGCTGCGGTTAGCAGTACCTTCATAGCGATGTTCCGTTTTGTGAATCGAATTTGATCTGTGGTCAGCGCCAATGCCCTCCGGTCGACACATTGACCAATTGAATTCTATACTCGCAGCATCGGCGACAGAAGCAACAGCGATATGCTCTTGGGACGCCTCATATTGAAGGGAGATCAATCATGCTCGTTCCGAGCATCCGCAGTTACTTGATCGATCGATGGAAATTCCCCGCGGCTGGGTTGTCTTGTGATTAAACGCCTTTGTATGATCGCGTTGGTCGGCAGCTGGTTTGGCACTGTTGCCATCGCTATGGATCGGGAGGATTTTGCGGATTACGTCTGGGGCCGCGCCGGCGACGGCGAGATCATCTATCGCGTGTCCACAGGGATGGCTTACGACATAGACAGTGGCGAGGTAGTGGCGCGACTCGAGGGTCATGAAGTGGCCCGGGCGGTGGCGGCTAAGTCCGAACCGGGTACGATTTACCACATTGCCCGCGCCATGCTTATCTACAGGCATCCTGAAACAGACGCGGTTCTAACGGTCTACCCGGGAGACGATCCCGAAGCCCTCACCAGTGTCAGCGCCTACAGCTACTCCAATGGAACATTGGTCTATCGTCTGGGCATTCCAAGCGGCGATACACCACCGCGAACTATCTCCGGACCTGTGGATTGCGAGCGACAGGGACCGGTTCTGTACTGTCTGCGCGGAACCTCCTATGAGGCCGAGGAAGGGAGAAGCGTGATCGAATACCGATGGATGGTGGATCGAACGGCGTCTTCTGTTGAAGCCGCCGTCAGAGCCGAATTCGCGGAAACCGAACCGCCCCACCCTGGCATTTCTGAGGGGCCTGTGATGATCCGGCTGACCAGCTATCGCGCGGCGTCCTGGGATGCGGTGCCCAATACGCTAAGGGCATGGATAGAGGCGCAGGCTCCGGGATTTGCGACCCTACCCGCAGACACAACTGCCCTGATCGAGGCCGCTGGCTTTGTTCCCTAGACGCCGAGTGGGCAGACGGCACTTGGCGTTTTTGGACGTTTAGCAGATACCAGGGAAAACAGCGGTAAAGCTGGCCTACCTAGTGTAGTACGGCTGTCAATTTTTCTCTCAACACTCTCTAAGAACTGATCGCCGGGCAGCGATACAAGCCAGGCCTAATGGCGCTGTCAAAAAAAATGTCCAGATTTGCGGGTAGCCTTCGCGATAGTCTATGTCACCGAATGTTTTAGATGGGTTTTGTT
>CAYGPO010000216.1:2167-4880 GCA_964351665.1 uncultured Gammaproteobacteria bacterium
GAAAGTGACGGCGGTTCGGAAGACAACTTCACCTGCGGCTACACCTCGGGCGCTATCTTTCGCCCCGCCGGTGATGGTGAATGTACGTTTCGCCGCGCAGTCCTTGAAGCTGGCGTGCGACCGGACGCCGACCGTCCTATCAATATCCTGTTTGACATACCCACCTCAGACCCCAACTACGATGCCCAACTGGACATGTGGGAGGTGCAGGTGGATTCTTCGTTTATTCTAGAAATTGACCGACGATTTATCGTTGACGATGGCGGACAGGTCACCATCGACGGCGACACGCAGCCAGGGGGACGAACCACCGGGCCCAAAATCATGATCAACACCAACTCGGACAACAGCCCCATATTCGGTCGATCACTGGAAGTGCGGACCTCCAATAACACCATCCAGAACATCGGTTTCAAAGGTGGTGGCCAGATCATCCTTTACGAAGGCAATAACACCGTGACCAATGTTTGGATGGGCCTAACCAACGACGGCACGCAGCTTTCCCTGGCCTCTGACGCCTCTTCCCAAGCCGAACGTTCTATGGCCCGCGGCGGCATCATCATGCCCAACAGCGCCTCAGACAATAATATGATCAGCAACAATCGCATTATCGGCGCCTCCGAGCGCGCGATTCGTGTGACCAGCGGCGGATCTGGGAATATGATTGTCGACAACTTCATTGGCATGAACGCTGATGGCCAAGTGCCGGTCGGCGGTGATATCGACTGCACTCGCGATCCGGACTACAACGACGCGCTGTGGTACGGCGGCCGGGGCATCCAGGTTACCGGTTCCAACAATACTATTGAAGGCAACACGATCGCTGGGCTGCATTCCACCCAATCGGCCAACGACACACCGCCCATATCCATGGAAATTGCCGGCACTAATAACTCAATACGAAACAATATTGTGGGATTGGACGTGGACGGCGATGAAGTGGGAGTCTGCGGCCAGGGGCTGCTGGTTCAGGGCGACGAAGGTGTGGTAACGGGCAACGTGTTCTTTCACACCCGTAATGGATTTGACCCTAACGATATTGGAACGGATTTTGACGCGACCATTATCATGCAGAGCTACACCGGCACCGGCGTTGGGGCATGGATGCAGGTGCGGGACAACATGATCGACGGAGGCAACCGATCCACCGCCAACTTCCACGCCTACCGCTTTGCGGGCCCCGGCGTTCCCATCGAAATGCGCCAATTTATTCCCGCCAAGGTAACCTCAATTAACGGCATGACGGTGTCGGGGGAAAACGGCGACCCGTTACCTCTGGGGCCATCAACCGCTTGCCCGGGCTGCACCATTTATCTTTATGTGGACGATCTGGACGACCGCATTGAGTCATTTGAGCTTGTCGGCACCGCTACCGCGGATGCCAACGGCGATTGGACCACAACGCTGACACGCCCGTTGACCAGCGGAGAGGCTCTGCGTACCCAGAGCATGTCAAATGCATCCAACGTCACCCACTTCTATGACGCGATGAATACCACCCGCCTATCGGATGACTTTTACCGCCCCGTGCTGCCAGAGGTGGTGTTTGTTAACGGGTTCGAGTAACCCACCGGCGGTTGCCCCAATGCACCAGGCGCGGAATCGGCGATACAGATTCCGCGCCCTGGTTCATTGTTGACCTTTGTTCTTTGATATCTCCCACGTCCTGCGACAACGCATATTTCGGCGGTATCGAGAACGACACATGGGATGACGACCAAGCCAAAACCTTTGTCTGTTGAATTATTCGTCATCAAGCCCCAGCACTCTTTCTGCTTCTTCGTGCTCAAACGCATCCACATACAGACGGACATCATCACCCGACATTCCCTCTTCGCGAAGCGCTTGCTTCCTCCCCAACTAGGCTATTTCCGCAAAGCCGAATCGTGATCACACTGCAGCCTCCTGAGACCCTTTCGCGCCCACGCCTTGACGTTTCTTGATCTGTCTTGCTAGCATCATCGAATGACGAGCATCAAGATCAGTTCAAAAGTTGAAAAGGCCGAATGGACCGCACTCCAGGATCTCGCCAATGAGTCCCACCAGAGTATTTCTGGTCTGCTAACAGAGGCGATCAGCGATTATGTTCGAAAGCGCCGATTACGCCCGGCTGTGATGGATCATCTTGAAGATTCGATAAAGGAGAACGAAGAGCTGGGTCAGCGGCTTGCCCGATAAACCCGTTCAATTTTTGTCTCTCGATGAGGCCCTCGCGCTACAGGAACGGGTTATCAATCGTTTTGGCGGAGACCATGGCGTGCGTGATCATGGCCTCTTGGAAAGCGCACTATTCCGACCGCAAACCGGGTACTACTCGCACCTTGAAGAAATGGCTGCCGCGCTATTCGAATCGCTGCTTATCAATCATGCATTTGTCGATGGCAACAAACCTATTGCCTTTTTCGCGACGGATGTTTTCTTGCGCCTGAATGGGTGGAAGCTGGTGGTGAGTCCGGATGACGGAGAGAAATTCATCATCGATGTGCTATCCGACAAAAGCCGTTCACTTGGAAAAATTGTCACGTGGATTCGCCAGCACATAGAAAGCGTTTGACTGTGGTTCATACTTACGACCGGACCTCTCCAATCGGCTCATTAGAAGCGTCTTAATACAGTGCCGATTGGTGGCTGCCGAATTCTCGGAATTGGGGGCGGGGATTGATTTGTAAACGAAGCCTCGTTTACTCACCCCTATGGGGCACTTCGCTTCGCT
>CAYGPO010000217.1:0-4828 GCA_964351665.1 uncultured Gammaproteobacteria bacterium
GATCTACACCCACGTTTTGAACCGCAACGGGCGTGGCGTTGTCAGCCCGCTTGACCGCTAGCCGGTTTTCGTTGGCTTTATGCTGGCTGCATAAAGCCCAGATCAGGGCCCTCAATCGACAGCAGCGAACCGGTCATAAACGGCAGGTTGGGGAAAATCATTTCCCGGTCTGCGTTTGACAGGCCGTACCAGCTGGCAAGTGTTGCCGCATACTGATCCACCGACAGGGTAGGAATAATCTGCCCCCAGCCGGCGTTGTCCGGGTTGCTTTCTGACGCATCAAGGTTCGGCATGGTGCCGTAAATCTGGCCGCCGTTGACGGCGCCGCCAAACACCATATGGTGTCCACCCCAGCCGTGGTCGGTGCCGTCGCCGTTGATGGTCAACGTGCGTCCAAACTCTGACACCGTAAACGTGGTGACGTCGTTGGAAAGGCCAAACTCCGGGCTTTCCAGTATGTCGTAGAACGCGGCAACCGATGATGAAAAGTCCGCCAGCAGCGGCGGGTGGTCAACCAGCTGGTTGCCGTGAGTATCGAAACTGCCCAGGCGGGCGTAGAACAGCTGGCGGCTCATCTGCAGGTCAGTGCGTGCGTGAATCACCCGCGTCACCATCAACAGCTGCTGGGCCAACCACGGCAGTTCAGGCAGGCTGTCCGGGTTCCAGGTCAGGCCATTACGATCCCAGAACGGGCGATAAATCGCTGCGTTCTCCGGGTATAGGTCCAGCGCCTCCCGCACCTGGGCCGAGGTGGCCATGGTGCCGCGCAGCAGGCCGGCGTAGGCTCGCTCGAAGGGATGATCGTGATTCATGTCCCGAAGCGCATTGAAGGTCAAACATCGCCGCCGGTTCCAGCCCTGGCCGCCGTCTTCGCAGTTCGGCGCGCCGGTTTGAATGGTGGAAATATCCTCAACGCCGTCGGTGGACATAAAATACGGCGATACCATGTCGCCGGCCTGGAACACGTTCTCGCCGTCCAGGGACACGTTCATCGACAGCACCGGATTGGCATTGCTGGCCGCGAATACATCGGCCAGCCTGCCGCCCCAGCCGCGGCGGACGGTAGCGTCTGCCCGGGGCGACTGCCACAGCACCGACTGATCGCTATGGGAAAACAGCTGCGGCGGCAGCAGGGTTCCAGGCTGCTCGTACAGCTGTTTGTTTACCGGCCGAACCAGTGGCCCTACGTTCGCTACCACGGCCCCCATGCCCCGATTGAACAGCTCCTGGGCGCCTTCCATGCCGGGATGCAGGCCATAGTTAGTGCCGGTCAGCCCCAGCAGCTGGTTTTGTGCCACCGCCAGGTTGGAGCGGGTAGCGGCATAGGTGCCGTAGTTGCCCGCGTCGGTGGGCACAATCATATTAAAGCAGTCGTTGCCGCCGGAAAGGTCCAGGCACACCAGGGCCCGATAGTTATCACCAGCCCCCTTCAGCATCTTCTGACTGGCGCCGGCGCTGAGCTGCATCTTGCCTAACACAGAGGTAAACGCGGCGCTGCCGGCCACGCCACACAGGGCCTGGCGTAAAAATTGTCTGCGATGTTTTGCTGCCATGGTTATTTCTCCACCACGTACTCAGGCGACGTCAGCGTCAGCCACAGGGCGTCCTGCACCCGTTCTCTGGCCCAGCCTTCCCAGGAGCCAACGCCAATATCCTCCACGTGCTGCACCAGCATGTTAAACATGGGTTGCGACATCTGGCCCGCCATAAACAACAGGTTGATATGGCTCACCAGCTGGGTGGCGTTCTCCGCCATGGCCAGCTCTCGCTCAAGGCTGACCGCCACCGGGTTGTAGGACAAAATATTGTCGTTACCCTGATATTCCCAAAACACTTTGCCGGCCAGGGTGTTGGTCATGCGAAGCAGGTAGGTGTCCGTTGTAATTTGAAACTCCGGCGCATAGAGCCCGGCGTCTCTCAGCTCGCCAGGCAGCTGGTAGTCGGGCAGAAAGAAATTGAACACCGTCGGTGACCGCTGCACCGCCTGGGCGCCGTAGTTGTCCGGCCAGCCTTCGCGAATGCGCCCGTCGCTGGAGCGCCCGTCCAGCGCCCGCCAGAGCTGGGTGATTCTCAGCAGCGGCTCGCGCAGCTTGCCAAAGTGGGCTGGCGCCTGCTGTGGATCCCTGGCCTCGGGGTCAGTCAATATTGCCCGCACGGTGGCGCCCAGGTCCCCGCGAACGCCGCTGCCGTTGTTGTTGAACACAGTTGCCACCCGGGCCACATAGGCCGGCGTTGGGTTGCTGGTGGTGAACCGCTGAATCAGACGCCGGGCCAAAAACGGCCCAACGTTCGGATGATTAAACACGTTGTCAATGGCCGCATTCATGTTGCTTCGGGCGGTGCCGCCGGCACCCAGCACGCCGCCGCTTAAGGCAACGCCGGGGTAGTCCAACAGCTGTTTGGTGTCCTCCATTGCGTGGTAGACCTCACCCAGGTTGCTGCCCTCATCCCAAGGTCGCATGGGTGTACGCCAGCCGGCCTGAATGCGCCAGTCCTGGCCGTCCGCCCCCGGGCTGCAGTACTCCCAGTCCCACCAGTTAAAGCCTTCTTCGTTGCCTTCCGGCCGAATGGCGTTACAGCTTGAGTAGTTCCAGCCCGTAAACACATGGGCAAACCCGCGAATGGTGTCCTGATCGTACGCAGGCACCGTCTGCACGCCGGGTGTGCCCGGCTCACCGTCCACCGGCGTTCCGTCCAGGTTCAGCTGAACCAGTCCGACGCTGAACAGCTGCATGATCTCGCGGGCGTAGTTTTCGTCGGGCCGGATGTTCAGGGTGTCATCAGGCTTACGATTTTTGAACATGGACAGGTAGTGACCCATGGACGGATGCAGGGTTACCGATAGCAACAGATCCCGGTAGTTGCCGAAGGCATGTTCGGCCAGCATGTCGTAGAAGTCCGCCAGAGTGGTTGGGTTACCCTCCAAAGCCCCGTTTTGATCGCTAACCACCAGAACCTGGGAAAGCGCAAAGGCCATGCGCTGGCGCAGCTGGTCTGGCTCCTCCAGGGCGTTTCGCCACCAGATCTCCTGGCGCTTGTCCTGCCACACCTCGATGGACTGGCCGGCATTGATGGCCTGCTGAATCAGGTCATCCAGAAACGGCAGCTGGCGGGAGATGGGCTGGCGCTGTTGCTCATCAAGCCAGGCCTCGATACCCATACCCTGGAGACGGTTAATCTCGTCGAGTGTGGGGCCAAAGGTGGCCTGGGTCAGAAACCGAGCAGCAGCCTCTGCCGTCAAAGCGGTGGGGGCTGCAGCTTCAAACCCGGCAGAGAAAATGAGATCGCTGCTGCCTTTGGTTGACGCCGCGGTTGGCGCCGTCGTTGCGGCGGCGGCGCCGGACAGGACTGTCAGCCCCATGGTCAGGATCATTGTTTTGATCGTTACGGAAAGGTTGGTATTGCTGGTGATCATCTTTTGTCCTGACGAATCGCAACGTGGCAAACGCTAGCGTTTGGCTGGCTGAGGCGAAAGGGAAATATGCTAAAACAGCCAAACCCGTCACATTTCTATAGGCTCTGTCTAACAAATTATAGAGCGCTTTCACCGAACTTTAACGACTGCGGTCTGCCCCTCGTCCACAATTTCGACCCATGCAAACATCTCACATCCCCACATTCCGCCCGTTGGCATCACATGGGTCAAGGGCCCTGTGCCTGGCCGCGTGGGCACTGCTGGTGCACGCCAGCGCCAGCGCCTTCTCTCAGGGGTCGCCGATCTGCCAGGTCAACTCACTGCCGTTGCTGCAGATGGCCAGCGCCCTGTCCAGCCCGCCACCCACAGGCTGGGTGTTGGAGGCTGAATCCACCCGCTACGCGCCGGGTACTGCGTCGGTATTGAGAATCAGCAACGCTGATCCTCTGGTGCGGGCCAAGGGTATTTTGCTGTGGTCGCTGACCGGGCCCGGTCAAGGAGCCGGGCGTTTTGAACTGCCGACCTCGGGGGACTTCCAGTACGTGCCGGCGCCGGCCCAGTGTGGCGAATGGGCCATCACCCACACCGAGGCCACCGCCAAGGACCAGTCGGAACTGATTTTCTTATGGCAGCCGCCGGCCAGCGGCAGCGTGATCATTCGGGCGTTTATTATTGAGGACTGTGGCGACACCCGCAGCTGCCGCGCCCACCAGGCCTTGACGCCCATCCTTGGGCTGTCGCCGTCGCTGATCTTATTCAGCGACGGCTTTGAGAACTAGTGGGCCGTGCGGAACGTTCTGTGCCTTCAGTCCATCGCAGGGCTCGTCTGGCAAGGCGCGAGCCGCAGACATAGCCACGGCTATGACCCCGACCAATCGCCTAAACGTTGCGGGTGGCAACAGCGGGCGGAACGGAGGCCGCGCGGCGGGCCGGGCCCATGACCGCCAGCTGCCCCACCACCAACAGCAGCAGCATTGCCGCGGGCAACATCAGCCAGTTCAGGGGAGTCAGGCTAAACGCCTCCACCATCCACATATTCAGGCCCACCGCCAGCGCGCCGCCAACCGTGACGCCAATCAGGCTGATGAGAAAATTCTCCGTCATAAAGTAGCGGGTGATGGCAGTCTTGGTTGCACCCAGGGCTCGTCGAGTGCCAATCTGGCGGGTGCGACGGCTGACGCTGAAGCTGGCCAGACCCACAATGCCAAGTCCCGTAATGGCCGTCAGCAGGCTCACCACAAAAATCAGCATTTGCACCATGCCCGAGTCCCCCTGATAGCTGCGCTCCCGGGTTTCCTCCATGCTGCGCACGCCGCTCGCCCGGCGCTACGCCGGAGCCGCCGGGGTGGCGGTCTCCCAGGGCCACACCGGATTGGTCACCCTGATCCAGAGGTTTGGAAGCGCATTGAATCT
>CAYGPO010000218.1:0-4792 GCA_964351665.1 uncultured Gammaproteobacteria bacterium
AGCGTTCAAACTCAATCCCAGGAGATGATGTGATGAAAATTAAGGACAAAGTGGCGATTGTCACCGGCGGGGCTTCGGGCCTGGGTGAGGCCACGGTCCGCCGCTATGTGGCCCAGGGCGCCAAGGTCGCCATCTTTGATTTAAACGCTAAGGTTGGTGAACAGCTGGCGGCGGAGCTAGGCTCAGCCGCCGTGTACTGCGCCGTGGATGTGGTGCAGGAGGCCAGTGCTGAGGCTGGCCTGGCGAAGGCCTTGGATGCCTTCGGCGCGATTCATATTTGCAACAATTTTGCCGGTATTAATGAAGGCCGCAAGACCGTGGGCAAAGAACATCAGCCTCACCCGCTGGATCAGTTTCGCCGAACCATAGATATTAATCTGATTGGTACCTTCAACGTGCTGCGTTTGGCTGCAGCCCAGATGTCCCGTCAGCAGCCCGTCACCGATTCAGGTACCCGCGGGGTGATTATCAACACCGGCTCTATCGCAGGCTATGAAGGGCAGGTGGGTCAAGCTGCCTACGCGGCTTCCAAGGGTGCCATTATTGGCATGACGCTGTGTCTGGCCCGGGATTTGGCAGAGCACGGTATCCGGGTTAACACCCTGGTGCCTGGACTGATTCATACGCCGTTGTTTGACGCCCTGCCGGAGAAGGTTTTTCAGGCCCTGGAATCCAGTGTCCTGTATCCCCAGCGCCTGGGTAGGCCGGAGGAAATTGCTCACCTTTGTCAGTACATCGTTGAGAACGACTACACCAACGGTGAATGTATTCGGATGGACGGTGGGCTGCGCATGCAGCCGCGTTAGCGGGCCCACTGGGTCTTGCCTATTGCTTAGCTAATGAGCTGCCTGACGGTATCCATAGTGCAAATCCTCTGGAGGTAAATCCTTCAGTGGGCCGCTAATTCCAACGATTTCAATTCTGAACCAATACCGGACCTTTGTCTAAACGCGCCTTGAGCTGGCCCCACTCAACCCCCGGAAACAATACCGAAGGTTCGACCGTCCTCCAGCACCAGCGCTGAACCGTCGAAGGTGGCCTTGAGTTGCGTGTCTCGCAGGTTGCTATGGGTGTCGCCATTGGATTCGGACCAGCGGATGATGTTCAGGGTCATGGCCTCGCCATCTTGCTCATACCTGCCGTAGCCGCTGGTCACCGACTCATTGTTTCCATCAACCAAAATAAAGTGACCGTCCACCAGCGCCAGGGCGCCATTGGCAAGAGAATAAAGCTCACCGTCACCTGGGCCTATGTAATAAAACTCCTGCACCGTGCTGGTGCCCATGCCAAAAATTAAGGTGAGGTCGTCGCCCTTGCGGCTGACCGTAACGTCGTGATCGGTGTTAGCCCTGAAGGACAATGGCGTCTCGCCGGTGGGATCAATGCTAATGGTTTGCTGCGCCACCAGATGTACCGAGCCGGTGGCCGGTTCCGGTCGGTAGGGGCCAGCATGGGCCATGGATCTGGCCTGTTCAAAGGGTTCGCTGTTAAACACCGCCTGCTGCAGGAAGACGTCGTCTTTGAACAGGAAAATTCCGGTCAGCGGCATATCAGTGCCGTCGCCGGTTCGTAGGCCGGTATACAGCCATAGGCCGTTGACCTTCTCCTGCAAGCTGCTCTGAGTCTCGCTGACCTCGGTGGGCCCGGCAGCCGGGTTAGGGGCAGGCTCAGCGGCAGGCTTGCTTTCCGACGTTGCTTCGCTGTTTTGCTCTGAGCCGCAGGACACCACTGACAGGATCAGCAGCGCGGTGAGGGTAACTCGCAATGGCAAAAAAGTATTCATGGATTTCCTTGTCGTTTATGTTGGGCGGTGCTGGTATACCGAATATATGTCACGGGCCGTTGCGTGGTGAAGACATAAGGCGTGCGCTGCACGCAACTCGCGGTGCCAAAGCTCCTCACTGATCGCCGGGGCCAGGCTTTCATTGTGGGGGTTTGGCCTGCCAGCTAAAAAATTCGATGGTATATCCTTCAGGATCCTGGGCAATGAAGCCGCGGACCGGTGCGGCGCCCGGCTTGATTTTGCCATCTGCCGGCGGCAGCGGCTTGAGGATTTTCACCCCAGCGTCTTGCATCCGCGCGTACCACCCATCGACCTCATCGGTCACCAGGCTAAGCATAACGGGTTTATCCGCCGCAGGCTCATGTAGGCCATGGCCCTGCTTAACCAGGCCCACAGAAGAGCCGGGAGTAATTTCAAAGATCTTTACCCAGTCCTCGTCCATGGTGGTGTTCAGGCCAATGATGTGGCGATAAAACTCTGCCGCTGCTTGCAGGTCCTGATAGTAAAGAAAGGTAATGGTGCCTTGCACAGAGGCAGTCACAACCTCGGGTGGATCTGCGGCTTCGCTATGATGTTCGGCCAAGCACCCCTGAGCTAAGGCCAGCACCCCGGTCAAGGTAAAAAGGAAACGTTTGCTGCCCATGGTACTGTCTCGATGGCCTGTGATGGGATTCATCATCGCCCCTTGTGCGGGTCGCAACAAGGAAGTTGCAGACAATGCAATGCACGGCGATAGCGTGGGCAATTGCAGCCGCGCCGCTGCTTCTCTATCTTGATGGGGTAAATCCATCACCTACTCTCCAATAGGATGCTGTTATGGGAATCACCCGAAACCTCCAACACATATTTGCCGCTTGCCTTATCCTGATGGTGGCCAGCCTTGTCGCTGCCCAGCCGAAACCGGGCCTGCCCCTTGAGAGTATTTTTAGCGGTCCTGACTTTGCCATGCAGCGACTGTCCAACCTGCAATGGAATGTCGACGGACAGGGGTTTACCTACACCCGCAGTGACGCCAGCGGCCAGCTGGAGATCTTTGAACAGGCCGTGGACAGGCCCGGGGAACGGCGGCTGCTGGCCGCGGGGGCGGTGACCCACGGCGGCAGCAGCATCGCTTTTTCATCCTATCAACGCAGCGGTAATGGCCGCTACCTGCTGCTGAGTGGGCCGAAAGTTCGCACCTTCGATAGTGTGATGGAGGCGCCGTACTATGTATTCGACAGCGCTAGCCGATCCACCGTCCCGTTGGCCGACGGCAATCCCTCATTACGAAATGTTGCTCTGTCACCCACCGGTACCCACGTGGGCTATGTGCAGGACAACAATCTCTATGTCACCAAGCTGGCTGATCACACCACCATTGCCGTGACCAGTGATGGCAGCGCCAACATATTCAACGGACTGTTTGATTACGGCAGCACCGAATTCGGTTTTCTTGATGCCTGGCACTGGTCTCCCGACGGCAGCAAAATTGCCTTTTGGCGGCTGGACGTCACCGACGTCAAGGTCTGGTGGATGATCGATGAACTGGCCAAATATCCTGAAGTCAGGGCCATGAAATACCCCAACACCAATGAACAGCACGCGGTGAACCAAATTGGGGTTTTTGATCTTCAGTCCCGCACCACCCGCTGGATGGACATAGGCGATAACGTTGATGACTATATCCCCCGGATCGACTGGACCCGCTCATCGGATCTGCTGTCGATCCAGCGATTGTCCCGGGACCACGACCGGCTGGATCTATTGTTGGCCAACACCGCCAACGGTCAATCCACTGTGGTGGTGTCCGATACCGATCCCGCCTGGGTAGACGTCACCACCGATCTACACTTTTTCCAGGCCGCCGACCGCTTTGTCTGGACCTCAGAAAAGAGCGGCTATCGGCACGCTTATCTCTATGACTATGAGGGGATAGAGCAGCCCTTGACCCAGGGTGATTGGGCCATCGATGGTTTGGTTGGCCTTGATGAGTCTGGCGGCTGGCTGTACTTCACCGCCAAAAAAGATTCCCTGATTGATCAGCACGTTTATCGGGTCAGTCTGGAGGGCGGGCCGGTGCAGAAGCTGACCGGTGATGCCGGCTGGTACAGCTGGAATCTGTCGCCGGATTTCAGTCATGTGATTGAGGAGTATTCCAGTGTTGCCACTCCCTGGACCTTCAATTTACGCAGCCCAGCGGGGCCGCTGAAGCGGGTGCTGTTGGAAAACCATCCACCTGGGCTTGACCGCTATGGGGTGCCCAGGCCGGAGTTCTTCCAGTTTGATACCAGCGATGGCATTAGCCTCAACGCTTATATGATTAAGCCGCCGGATTTTGATCCGAGCAGGAAATATCCGGTGATCGCCTATGGCTACGGCAACGCCGGTTCCCAGATGGTGGTCAATCGCTGGGGCAGCGCCCGGGGCGTGCAGCGGGACCTGTGGCATCGTTATATGGCCAGCCAGGGCTACGTGATTTTTTGCATGGACAATCGAACCACCGCCGGCCGGGGCAAGGCAGCAAAAAATCTGACCTACGGTGAATACGGCAAGTGGGCGGTGCTGGATCAGCTGCAGGGCGTTGACTATCTGAAAACCCTGCCCTTTATCGACTCAGACAGGCTGGGGTTCTGGGGCTGGAGTGGCGGCGGCTATTTGACCGCCGCGATGATGACCAAAGGTGCACCCCACTACAAAGTGGGGGTCAGCGTAGCGCCGGTGATCAACCTTGAAAACTACCAGGCGGTGGGGGTGGAGCGCTGGATGGACCAGCTAAGCGTGAACCAAAAAGGCTATGACGCGGTTAACCTGAATAATTTTGTTGATCGGCTGCAAGGCCAGCTGTTACTGATTCACGGCACCGGCGATGAGAACGTCAAGTGGGCGTTTACCCTGCAGTTTGCTGATGCTCTGATCAAAGCCGGCAAACAGTTCGACATGATGGTCTACCCCAACGAGCACCACGGTATCGAGGGCGCCCGCCAGCACGTCTATACGAAAATCGCCGACTACTTTAAAGAGAAACTCTAG
>CAYGPO010000219.1:0-4783 GCA_964351665.1 uncultured Gammaproteobacteria bacterium
AGCTCAGGCATGTGGATAGTGGTGATATTGGGAAATTACGGGGAAAGTGATTGTTTTTTGTGTTGTAGGTGTCTGAATTGACTGAGGATATTTCAACGCTGTTGGAATTGGTTTCGGCAATTTCCAGAGAGACACAGGTTCGAGGCTACAGTTATCGCACTGAGCAGGCCTATACGGGATGGGTGCGCCGATTCGTTAGATTTCATCACCACACCAACCCTGCCAAGCTGGAAAAACCGGCCATTGAGGCATTTCTTTCTCACCTGGCAACAGATCTGAAGGTGGCCGCCTCAACTCAGAACCAAGCGCTAAATGCCTTGGTATTTATGTATCGCCACGTGCTAAATCTCCCCATGCCTCAACTGGATGATGTGGTGCGCGCTAAGCGTCCGCAGAAGCTTCCTGTCATCCTCACCCGAACGGAAGTAACGCGGATCATGGATTGCCTGTCTGGCTGGCACTGGCTGGTGGTGGCCTTGCTTTATGGCGCAGGCCTGCGGGTTACCGAAGCGCTGCGGCTGCGAATAAAAGATGTGGACCTTCAGCAAAACTCCATCACTGTGCGAGAGGGTAAAGGAAATAAAGATCGAGTCACCGTGTTGCCGGCGCAAGTCATCTCGCCGATCATCCAGCACATCAAGCGGGTGCAGCGCCAGCATCAGACGGATTTGGAAAAGGGCTACGGTGAGGTAGTTCTCCCTAATGCCCTCGCGCGAAAATATCCGAACGCCAACCGACAGTGGGGCTGGCAGTGGGTGTTTCCGGCCCCACATCGATCGGCGGACCCTCGGTCTGGCGTATACGCTCGACATCACCTGTCTCAATCCGCGGTAAATAAGCACCTGCGACTGGCTCGAGACCGCTGCGGGCTCAATAAACACGTTACCTGCCACACTTTTCGTCATTCCTTTGCCACACATCTGCTGGAAGACGGTTACGATATTCGCACGGTGCAGGAACTGCTGGGCCACGCCGACGTATCCACCACCATGATCTATACCCACGTGTTGAACCGCGCCGGACGAGGCGTCATCAGTCCGCTGGATCGATAGAGGAATTCCGACCAGGACTGAGTCAAAATTAAAGCCACCGGAAGCATCATGTGATAGCCGGCGTAGGCGCACACGGACAGGCGTCCAACCTCCGGCGTGCCAACGGAGCATTCCTCACTTCGCTGGAGGGCAGGTCCGGGCTCCTTTCGGGACACTCAGGGGTCAAAACCCACGAAACATGAACACTGCAAGCGCGGGGCCTTTCAAGAAATCGGTGTGGCCGTCCCTGGCTACCGGCAAACCAGCAACTTGCACCAACGGACAAAAATCTGCAACGAGAGAGCAAGACTTGGCACCATCAATGCGGCATCTTTGAAGCTCTGTTAAAAGGAAACCCACGATGCCAATGCAATGCGCTGAAATTACATTGTGTGCATACTTTCGATCCAGCGACAGGTTGCCCCGGGCTCTTGTGGGTGAATTCCCTCGGCCGGATTCGTGCTGCCTCCCACAAACTGGCGCAAGTCGACTTCAGGTCAGCATTTTGGGGCATTGCGGGTGATAACCCCATCACTGCCGTTACTACTGACTGCCGCCCTTTCGGCGGGCTCTTCGTCGGCACCTGTCACCGACTACGACGACGACACGTATGCGTGGGCCGGACAGGCCGGCGACTGGCAGGCCCGGGCCTTTGAGCAGGACTATGCAGCGCGACCGGGTAATGGCTGCCTATCTGGAACCGGAAATCAAACCATCCTGCTGGAAGGTGGCGGTACGCTCACCATGAGCCTTTCTGACGGTGAATGCCCTATTCGCGACGGGACAGCCTCGCGGGATGTAGCGGATGCCTACATCACCAACGGCGACACTTTGAGCCTCAGGTTCAGCCCGCCGATTCACGGCTTTTACAGCTACTACAGCTCGCTGGCCAGCGGCGCCCAGGTCAGCGTCACCCTGCTTGACTCTACAGATCAGGTGATCACTACGCTGGAAAGACCTGAGAACCCTGGGTCAGACTTTCGCGTTGGCCACGGCTTTGTATCCGAGACGCCGGTGTCGGAAATGATTTTCGACAGCACCGAGGCTGGCCCAACGCTGCTTGGGGCGTTTTCCGACCTGGCAAGCGGTGATTCACTGTCTGCCACAGATCTCGTTACTTTCGAAGACCTGGGCTTTAACTGCCCGGCCCGGCCGGAATACGGTGGAGCGCGTTGCGACTTTGCCTACAGCTATGGGCTTACGCCGTTCGAAGAACTGGCGCCCGACGGGGCCAGCCCTCGCTACAACGGTGCTGTGGCTATGGATGCAGACACGTTGATCATCACCGAGCAGGGCAACCTGGTCGACGTCTACGATCGCCAGGGCACCAGCTGGGTTGCGTCAGCGTCACCGATTCTCATGCCAAGCGCCGGCGGCATCGTCGTTGGCAGCCTGTTCGGCAACAGCCTGGCCGTGGACGGCAACCGCGTGCTGGTTGGCTCCAGCACCCTGCTACAGGCAGATCTTTTTGAACGTCAGCCAGGAGGCGAATTTGTTCAAAATGAGAGTTTTGCTGCGGCCTTGTCTCTGCCAGAAAACAATGAATTTGGCACCGATGTTGCGCTGCGCGGAGACCTTGCCGCGGTTAGCGCTCCACTGCTTGTTGCGCCTGGCGCCAAAGGCCGGCCATTCAGCCTGGTCTACTTTTTTGAGCGCCAACCATCGGGACAATGGCAGCAAATTGATCGGGTCAGTCTTTTCATAGAAGAGCTCTCGGTGCCGAGTAATCCCTTTAGCTCCCGTCAGACCTTTGCCGGCCAGCTGGCGTTTTCTGCGGACGACGAACTCCTGGTCAGCGCTTTCGACGACACGTCTACCAACGGCTTTGGTGAGGTGCAGGTTTTTCGCAACAACGGCGTCGCCTGGGGACGGGAGCAAACGCTTCGAGCATCCGAACCAGACAGTCAGGTATTTGGCGGGCGCCTTGCCGCCCGCGATGACCTCGTGGTGGTTGCTGATCCACTGGCAAAACGGGTCTATCTGTTTGAGCGCAACGAGTTTGGCGACTGGCAGGCCGCGCAGACGCTTAAGGCCGCGGATGAAGACGAGGTGGACGTTTTTGGCTTGAGCCTGGCCCTGGATGGCGAGCGTCTGGTGATTGGCGCAGCCAAAGAACCGGGGCCAGTTCCCGCTTCCCTCTACCTGTTTGAGCAGACCAACAGCGGCCTATGGCTGCAGACTGAAAAGGTGGCACCGCGAGACCGTGGTCAGGGGCGGCCTGGACTTGGCTTTGCCCGAGCCGTCGCGGCCAGCGGCGGCGCTGTGGTTAGCCCGAGCAGCCCGCAGGGGGCGTACCTGTTTCAAGTTGAGGCATCGACGCCTCCGGAGTCTGAACCGATTTTTTCCAATGGGTTTGAGCTTTAGCTCAGGGCTTGCTGAGGACAGAACAGTGCACGCACATTGGCCAGCGCATGCTGCTCTCAAGGCGTCTCGTTTTTATAGACATCAATGATTTAGAACAGGCCTGCATCCACAGTACAACGATTCGCATCTACCCGGTATTCCGCTAAAGGCATCAAAACTCCAGACTGCTGGGGAGATAAGATGAGGGATCGTCATGGGTTTAGTCCGGATCGCAGCATTAGTATTGATGGGCACGCTTTTAAGTACCGCTGCTCTGGCAGTAACGGAAGTTATCACGAGTAAAACTCGCTTTTTGACCCTGACCGGGGCCATACCCATTACAGACCCCTACCCCAGTGACAATCTGGGCACCACAGCCTTTGAATCCGGCGGCGTGACGTTTACCCCGGTGTTGGGGTCAGGGCTGAACTTCTTTGATGGAACATCCCTGTTTCCCGGCAACGATCTGACGGTTACCGGTTCAACCAATTTGAATCTGGACTTGTCCTTCGGCACCGCGGGCATTGGTTTTGATTTTGCCGACGGAGGCAGTCCGTCAACCTTCACGGTGGGGCTGCGCCGCGACGATGTCGCCGTGGCCACGGTCTCCGTGTCTTCCAACTCAACCACGGGTTTTGTCGGCATCTGGAGTGATTCAAACTTCAATCAAGTTGAGATTCGGGAAACGGCCGGCGGATCAGACAGCGAGTTTTTTGGTCAGGTTTTCACCGGAGGCCGGCAAAATCGCGACATCAGCTCAAATACCCCCGCGCTGGTTTGCCAGTTCCCGCTGCTGGCGGCCCACAACGCTGCCCTTGGCGCGTCGTTTGTGGCGCCACCGCCGTTTGACCTGGCATTTGGCTTAAGCGCTTACAGCGCTAACCTTGCATTAAAATTCTGTCTGCCGTTTGCCCTGGCGCCGCCGGACATCATCAGCTTTGCCGACGATCCGTTTAACGCAGACCCCAACAGCGCCGGTGCCTGTTTCAAAACTTTTGACCACAAGCGCGTGCATTCCCAGTTCACCAACGTGCTTGGCATCCCGGTGCAGTTCGACTACGACTGGGGAGAGCTGGGCACACCCCAGGTGGTTCATCAGAACACCGATGTTGAGGTTTACATGCTGCGCGGCAAGCTGCCGCCGTTTACCGACGACTTGAGCGTGGCGGCGGTCCTGGGGGACGAATTTGCCTCGGACGGTATCTATTCCGACTGCGATGGCGTTAAACAGATCAGCAGCACCGGACATCTGTGCCCCTATTCCAGCCAGCGAGCGCTCACTCACCCAGTGGGGCGGGGCGGCAACACCTACCGTTTTGACGTCAATGTGGGCCTGCTGGATCTTATTTTTGTGCCGGTACCCAAGTTCCCCCAGGGCACCAAGAACCCGGCCATAAAGCAGTTTGCCC
>CAYGPO010000220.1:0-4780 GCA_964351665.1 uncultured Gammaproteobacteria bacterium
CTGAGTCATCTGAGTCATCTGAGTCATCTGAGTCATCTGAGTCATCTGAGTCATCGGAATCATCGGAATCATTGGAATCGTCTGAGTCATCTGAGTCATCTGAGTCATCTGAGTCAGAAAGCACTCCCACAAACACCTCTAACTCGTCCAGTTCGATGCTGATCAGCTCATCCAACACGGTGAAATCCAACAGCTCGACCCCGGGTCGTGCGGGGTCGCGGAAAACCAGTAAACCCTCGGTACTGCCGTTGCCATCAGCAGTAACAACTACGATCCCTTTAAACAGCTCGCCAACGTAGACCTCGTAGAGTCCTTCAGGAACATCGCGAAGACGGATCACAAATTTGCTGTTGGTTTCATCGCGCTCAAACTCGGCGCTGGCCCGTCCTTCGGCCAGGGCAGCCGTGCGTTGGAGCCGGCCTTCCACATCCGCCGGTTCGCCGCTGTGCATGGGGTTAGGGTTGCTCTGCTGCACTATTGCAGAAAAGGCGACCCGGCCGTTACTCAGCACTTCGACCTCCCGGCCAACGATCTCAAAACTCAGCAGCCGCTCGTTGTCGTCTGCCGGGCTTTCATACTCGAGTTCCGCCTGGTTGGACCCACCTGAAGAACGAACCTGCAGCACACCGCGTTCAATACCGTCGACGTGCAACGGGTAGGCACCCACAGGCAGGTCTTCAACCTGCACTTCGAATCGCGCAGACGACGCAGACTGTTCGAATCTAACCCTGCCGCTGGCCTGGGGAACTAATCCGCTGTTGCGCAGAGCCAGCTCAAGGTCCAAAAACTCCTTATTGCTGTCGTCGCTGATACCGCCGCTACATTCGGCGCCTCGGATTTGCGTAAGGCGAGCAATGGACATGCTGCCGGAGCCGCTGTCAGTGGCGGAGTCCCAAACCGCTAATCCGTTTGAGCAGGAGTCAAAGGACAGGGTCAAAGTACCCCAGGGTGACAGTTCAAGCTGATCGTTATTGAAGCCTGCCGGCGTCAGCACGCCGCCCTGCACTTCGTCCAACTGGAAGGTAATGGCGTTGCTTTGTATGGGGCCGGTACCGACTAGCCAGCGAGGATTGCCGGCGCTGTCAAAGGTGAACCAATAAACCAGGCCACGACGCTCGGAGCCGGCATCCACCACCTCAAGAATCAATCCCTGCCCCGGGGCGCCCGGGTCGTACCAGGAACCAGAAAATCCGCCGGTGACGGTAATTGCGCCTGCTGAGCCGCTCATCGCCAGGGCGATGGCGGTAGCTAGTGTTCGTTTTTTCACGTGTTGTTCCTCCAATGTTGCCGCGCATCACCTTCGGAGAGGCTGAATTCGACACACCATGAGCCCAGTCCCACCTGTCACAACATGTGACTCAGGCGTCGAGCACATTTGTAATTTAATTTACATTTATATTTTTGTCAACAAATTTACATTTTTAAAAAAGAGCCCACTGGACAGACGTATCCATTGGCTCTGGAGTCAGCGCGAAAAACGCCTTTGTGTTGAACACGGTGATGAACAGGTAGATTTTTAAGAAAGGGGCTAAGGAAAGCCCAGGAACGCCACGTCTGCCAGCGGGACGGCAGGGATCAGGCTATTGCGGGATCAGAATATCGCAGCGATAGTTGCCAGCTGCACCAGCAAGGATGTTGCTGAGCTGAGGCAACAACTCCTGCATCCTGGCGAAAAGGGTCCAAGGTGGATTAATCACGATCATGCCCGACGAGGTCATCCCCCGGCCATGGTCATCTTCCATTAGCCCCAGTTCGAATCGCTGAATGTCTTTGATGCCGGCTTTCGCCAAACGCTGCTCTAACTGTTGGACCCAACTTCGCTGAACAACTGGATACCAAATCGCGTAGGTTCCAGTGGAAAATTTTCGATAGGCAGAGGCCACCGCCTTGGGGACCTCTTCATAGTCAGACTTCACTTCGTAAGAGGGATCGATCAGCACCAGAGCGCGCCGCGAGGGAGGCGGAAGCAGGCCAGGCAGGTTCTTTAGACCATCGTCGTGATGCACGCTGATGCGCTTAGCGGATTGACAATGATCATTTAGAATCCGCCAGTCCGTTGAATGCAGCTCGTAGAGCCTGGCGGAATCCTGGGGGCGCAGAAAGTGTTCAGCGATTAACGCCGAGCCTGGGTAATAACGAAGGGTTGAATCCTGATTGAAGCGCTTTACCACCTCTAGGTAGCGTGCAAGCTGAGGCAAGGTACTGCCATACAGCGCGCCTATACCCCGGCGATACTCTTGAAGCTTCAGCGCCTGTTCAGATTCAAGTGAATAAAGTCCGGCACCGGCGTGGGTGTCGATATAGGTAAACGGCTTTTCTTTTTGGACGATGTGCTGCAGGCATTCAATCTGCACCAGGTGCTTCAAGACATCAGCAAAATTACCCGCGTGATAACCATGGCGATAGCTAAGCAAGGCAATCTCTGCTTCACAATTGGCGAAGTATAAACTCCTTTTGCCCTGGGCCTCACAGCAATCGTTCATTGACATCCCCAGCCAGTCCCGGATCATTGGCCAGATGATGGATCTCAATGACAAGATATTTGTTGTTGCCGCTGACCGCTGTCCCACTCAAAAAATGAGAGTCTGATGACCAACCCGACCTTTAAAAATATTTCCGCCTATGAGATCGGCGATCAATCCGGCATAGCCTCTATGGCCCTGACGAAACGGGACATTGCTGCGCCAGGTCCCTTTGACGTCCTGGTCAAAACCCAAGCAGCATCCCTCAACTACCGAGACATCATGGTGCTTGAAGCCCGTTACGGCGCCAAAAAGCCTAACAATCGGGTGCCCGTCGGGGATGGCGCTGGAGAGGTAATAGCGGTTGGTGACCAGGTCCAGGGCGTTGCCGTGGGAGACCGGGTCACCGCGCCGCATTTCAGCCTGTGGATTGACGGCGCGTACAGCCCAGCCATCTTCGCCGCAGACCTGGGCAATACCGCAGACGGTTGGTTGTCAGAGATCGTGCGGCTGCCTGCCAGCGCCTGCGTCAAAATTCCTGACAACATGAGTTTTCAATCCGCCGCCGCCCTTGGCGCAGCGGCCATCACCGCCTGGCGGGTGGTGCAGGTGCTTGGCAAGGTAAAGTCCGGGGACACGGTGCTGACCCTTGGCACCGGCGGCGTCTCCATCATGGCGCTGCAGCTGGCATCCATCAGCGGCGCCACCGTGGCCATTACCTCCTCCAGCGATCAGAAATTGGAGCTGGCCAGGTCACTGGGAGCTGACATCACCATCAACTATCGGCAGCGAAGGGATTGGGAAAATGCCGTAGTAGAGCAAACCGGGGGTGCCGATATTGTGGTTGAAACCGTGGGTCTAAGCACCCTGGACCAGTCCCTGGCGGCCTGCGCCCCCAACGCCCGGGTCGGCTTTCTTGGCGCTCTTGGCGGTGTGCCCAGCCAGGGACCTAACCTTATGGGATTGCTGATCAAAAACGTGCTGTTACAGGGGATCACCTCGGGCAGTCGGAAGAACCTGGCTGACCTGCTCCGCGCCTGCGCCAGCAACGGGGTTAAACCCCACATCGATCGCGTGTTCCAGTTCGGCGAAGCAGAAGCTGCCCTTACCTATCTGGCCAAAGCTGAGCACGTGGGTAAGGTAGTCATCACATTTGGCTAGGAGTCTTCTGAACAAACTCGCACCAGCGCGATTCAAAGACCTGCTCAGTGATGCCAAGGGTTTGTTCAATATCGCCGTTAGACCTTACCAGGGCCATCACCGCGTCAAAGTCCCAGGTACGTGCAACAAAGTCCACAATCGAGAAGCCAAAACGGTAAACCAAACCTCCACCGTCAAACGGTGAACTGAGTTGGGCGAGTCCGGGACAGGCAACCCCACCGTCCTCGTCAGCGCTAAGCTCGCGAGACTCACCAGCCAGGTACTGGGCCAGGCCTTCCCAAAGCCAGCGGGGGTTGTTGCCAAAATCCGGCTGAACATGAAGCGAAAGCGCATGGGCAAACTCATGCACCGCTTCCTGTTGGGCCGACAGTTGCCTGTGATAAAGCAGCCTCACGTCCCGGGGCCCGGTCACGTAGCCTCGGGAGCCAGGTGCACGAGATCCCAGTGCCACCTCCATGGCGTCCTGGTAGCGTTCTTCGCTACGCCAGATTTGGACCGTAATGGATGGAGGCCCATCGAGCTGGAGTTTGTCCAACAACTGGGGATATGCGGCGCTCAAGGCGTCGTCTAAATGCTTCACATCAGCCTTGCTCAATCCATCGTGCACTACCAGCTCAAAGGGCCGCGGGGCCGCGAAACCGACAGTGCAGTCAAGCACACAAATACCGATCAATAGCAGTAACCTATTCATTTTTCTGGCCGTTTCGTTATTCGTAAACTCCTTCCACCTGATAACGCTTCCAGCGACCAACGGCGAAAAAGGACATCAGCAGGGTTAATCGAATGTAACTTTATCAGCGCCCTTGCGTGTTGCCTAAGGTAACCCGGCACACGCCATCTACAATGGTCAGAAACATTATGATAGCTCACAGACCCAGCGCTCTATGTATTTTGCTTACCTTGGGGGGCGAAGCACTCGCTCAACAATCCCCAGACAAAGAAAATATTGACCACTTCTACAGTCAGCTGTTTGCGCACCTTGAATGAATTTACCTGCTTAGATCTGAGGTTGACTGGGAAACGGTAAAAACCCAAACCCTGGCAAAGGCTGCAAAAGCAGAAAGCTTGCAGCAATCCCTGGCGACAGCCTCCGACGTGTTTGATGCGATCGGCTGCAATCACTGCCAGCTGTTTACCAACGACGGCTTTCACGGGAG
>CAYGPO010000221.1:0-4737 GCA_964351665.1 uncultured Gammaproteobacteria bacterium
ATTCGGTTTGTCCTGAGTCGGGTTGGAAGGTGCCCGGGGCGCAAGGTACGGCCATGTCAGCGCCCGCCTGGCTGACAAAGCTGCCCGGCGGTGCGGTGTCGCAGGCCAGCTGACCTTCCAGTTCCTGAAACCTTCCGGGCTCGCAGGGAAATGCCTCAACGGCCCGGTTTTCTGGCACAAACCGCCCCGGCGGCGCTGGTTTGCAGGCGCTGGTTCCGTTTAGGTCCTGAAAGCTGCCAGCCAAACATTCAGACTGCGCCGTGGCGCCGGTGGTGGGGACAAAAAATCCCGGTCCGGAATCCAGGCACTGGGTTTGTCCTGAGTCGGGTTGGAAGGTGCCCAGGGCGCAAGGTACGGCCATCTCAGCGCCCGCCTGGCTGACAAAGCTGCCGGCGGGTGCGGCGTCGCAAAAGGCCTGGCCTGGCAGCATTTGAAAACGGCCCGGGGGGCAGGCTGTTTGGTCAACGGCGCCTGTCATACTGACAAAAAAGCCCGGGTCAGCGTCCAAACACTGGGTCTGCCCGGTGTTGGGTTGGTAGGTGCCGAGTTCGCAGGACATGCAGGGCAGCTCCCCGGTTTCCGAGACCTCGCCTTCGGGGCAGGCAAACCCGCCTGCCTGGGTGGTTTCCATCAGGGCGATGGCCACCGCAATGGCCAGCGCGCTTTTTTGCCCGTAGTGTTTCCTGGAATTTTTCACCAACGTTGTTTGCCTTCAATGATGACTGGCTGCTTGTTGTGCTGGGGCCAGTGGACTAGATTGGCTTTCAATGACCGCAACTCCGTCTATCGACCAGAATCTTGGTTGGCTGAAGCAACGCCACTATGCCAAGATTTTCGACCAGCTTACAGCCGCCTCGCAAAACCGCCCATTGTCCGGCTGGCAGGAATTGCTGGCGGCCGCTGCAGATCTGGGGTTAGGCCAGGTTCGCAGCGGCCTGGCCAGGGCGAGAAAAAGTTTACATCTGAACCTGGCGCCCCTGAGTCAGGCCTCCGGGATGAAAATCATCGCGTCGGTCTTGCTGGCCGAAGGCCATGTTACCCAGGCCGGCGACTGGTTTGGGCAGTCTGCAGGCCTTAATCCAGACGATCCGGAAACCGCTGAAGGTTTACGCCGCACGGCTCTGCCTGACTACCTGGCGCCGGAGGCCAGCAGCCCCCAGCGATCGTTTTTGCGCCATCCACCCAGAGAGGTGGCCGGCTCTGAATCCGACTATATCTATGCCATTGATATTTCGGGGACCTGCAATTTGCGCTGCCCAACCTGCCCGGTAGGTAACGCCCCCCTGGGCGGCCGCGGTCGAGGCTTCATGACCCCGCAATTGTTTCATCAGGTGATAGAAAAAATACTGCGGGAGCGCCCATCACCCAACCCTCAAATCTGGCTTTTTAACTGGGGTGAGCCCTTACTACACCCCCAGCTGCCTGAGTTTATCCGGCATCTCAATCAGGTGGGGCTGCGTTCGTATCTATCCAGCAATCTGAATATTCGGCACCGGCTTGATGAGGTGATTGCTGCCAACCCCACGGATCTAAAAATATCCCTGTCTGGCGCCTCCCAGGAAACCTATGGCCAGACCCACCTGCGCGGCAACTATGCCCAGGTACAGGAAAATATGCGCCTGCTTCGTCGGTCCCTGGATCGCCATCAGTCCACCACCCATGTGTGGGTTGGTCATCATATTTATCGCCACAACCGGCATGAGATCTCCACCATGGCCGCACTGTGCCAGGAACTTGATTTTGACCATCAGCCGGTGGCCGCGTTTTACCAACCCCTGGAGGCTCTGGTGGAGATTGCCGAGGGCCAGGCGGCGGCGCATCCGGCGGTTGTTGATCTTTTGCTGGAATCACCGGAAAGCTATCTGCAGCGTTTTGCCAAGGTCCGGGACCAGCGTTTTGATTGTGAGCTGAGGTTCAATCAAACCGTCATCAATCATGATGGATCCGTGTCCCTTTGCTGCAGTACCTATGCCGCTGCCAACCAGCTGGGAGTGGGATTTTTAGACGAAGATCACAGCCAGCTTGAGGCTCGACGGTATAACCATAGCTTCTGCCAACGCTGCTACCGCCACGGAATGCAACACGCCCCCAGCCACCCTCACGATATCGTCGACTCGAAATAGCCCTCAATCACTCGGTTAATGGCCCTGGCCAGCACCGGGGCCTGGCGCTGCTGGTAGTCCTTAAGTGCCTGGGGCAGCCGCTGGCGCAGCTGCTGAAGCCCGTCAGGGTCGGCGGCCAGAGCCTGTACCGCGGCCACATACTGGCGGCTGTTGCTGGCAATCCATTGGCCGTAGCCCAGTTCTGCAAGCAGCGCTGCACCCTGCCGGCCCACCGGTCTCTGCCAGGCCATGGTGACCACCGGCGTTCCCATAGACAAGGCCTCACAGCTGGTCAGTCCGCCATTAAAGGGAAAGGTGTCCAACGCGATGTCCACCTGCCCATGGCTGGCCAGCAGAGCGCTGTGCTCGGTATGACCCTCAAACAGCAGGCGTTCTGGGGTCACCCCTCGGGCCGACAGCTGAGCCCTTAGATGACGGCGGAATTCCGGGTCTTGGTAGCTGCGCCATTTCAGCAGCAGGGTGGCCGATGGCAATGCCGTCAGCACCTGGGCCCAGGTGTCTAACACCATTTCGTTGATTTTGGCGCTGTTGTTGAAACAGCCTAGCCTCAACGGACCAGGGGTTCTTGGCCCAGGGGGCTGGCCAACGTTGCCCGCGGCGTAGAGTAAATGACAGCCGGGCAGCGGCTTGAGGTCTTCGGTGAAATAGGCTGAGCTGGCCTCGTTCATGTGGGCGTCGCCCATCAACACCCCGTCCACCGTCGACAGCCCGCTGCTGGCGGCATAGCCCAGCCAGCTCAGCTGGACTGGAGCCAGGCGTTGGGCCAGGTGATGGAGCCGGTTGTTGGCGCTGTGGCCGCCCAGTTCTAGCAGCACATTGACGCCATCGGCCTGCAGCTGCTGGGCCAGCTGTGGGCGGTCAAGCCTGGCGCTGTTCAAATAACTGCCGGCGGCCTGCTCCAGGCGCCGGGTGATGGCGTCAGTTTGAGAACCGTCGTGATACAGCCGCCAGCGCTGGGCCTGTTTACCCATCGCCTCAAGCACCGGCAGCAGGAAAATTCCCACCGGATGGTGGTAAAGATCGCTACTGATAACGCCCACCACCGGCGGTCCCGCCGGTTTGCGCCGGCGGGGCAGGTTTTTCGTGGCCGGTGTCCAGGCTTTGCCGAAGGCCTGGGCGGCGCGCCTCAGCTCTTCGCTGCTGGCTCTGGGCAGGTATTGCTGGGTCATCAGCCAGTTTGAGTGGTGCAGCGGTTGTTCCGGATCCAGATCCCGGGCCTGGGCCAGCGCATCCAGGGCCATGGCGTGTCGACCCTGCTGGCTCAAGGCCAGGCCGTAGTGGCTCAGCGCCGCGGGATGGCGGGGATTGCTTTGTAAGCAGGCGCCAAGCTGCATCGTCGCCGCCGAGACCAAGCCCGCAGCCTTGAGTGCAATGCCCAGGCACAGTCGGCAAAAGCTGCTGTCGGGGGCCAATGCAACGGCGCGCCGGGCAGACTCAAGGGCCTCATCGATCTGGCCAAGCTGAAGGTAAAGCTCAGACCGACGAGCCCAAGCGGGTGCAAAGTGCGGATGCTGGTCCAGCAGCCGCGTCATGAGTGTTTGTGCCAGGGGCAGCAGATCCCGTTGCAGCAGCGCTTCGGCCAGATTGACCCCCAGTGCCGGCGCCGGCAGCGGGCCCTGGGCCGCCGCGCTCAGGGCGGAGATTGCCGCCCCGTGGTCCAGCTGCTGTTGGCGGTCAAGCAGCTGTTGGAGCGTTTCGGCCATGGCTGATTGTAACGTCAGTGTTCCGTTGCCTGCACCCCAGCAGGTATGCACCTGATGGGGGTTTGATGAAAAAGCGATGGTTTCCTGGGCAGGGTTTGCAGTCGCCACTAGCTTAAGGTGGGCTATGCATAGTGACTCTAGGTAAAAACCATGAACCTTCCCAAAGATCTAGTTGCCGCTTCCGCAACGCCCCTGGTGTTGTCCATACTCGCTGAGGGTGACAGCTACGGCTAAGCCATCATTCAGCGAGTTAAGGATTTATCAGACGGTCAGCTGGAGTGGGCAGACGGCATGCTCTATCCGATCTTGCACCGGTTGGAAAAACGACGCTTGGTTGAGGCCTATTGGGGCACTGCCGACACCGGTCGCAAACGTAAATATTATCGTTTGCTGCAAGAAGGCCGGGGTGAGTTGAATAGTTTGATACAGCAGTGGGATCAAATGAACGGCCTGCTGCAGCGGTTTGTTGCTCAGGCCACAAGCCCAAGCCCGGCGTGACCGGACAGCTTTGCCGTCCCGTCTTTCCGCCTTGTCTATGGAGACGATTGCTATGACTAAAAACCAGCTTCAAAACAGCTTTGATCTAGGAGTCTGCGCCGTAGAAACTTTCGCCGGCGAAAATTCGCGATCGCCATAGGTTGGGACGATCGCGGGAGGAAAATAGCCGGGCTATTTGACGAGGGCGATGGGCACAAACTATGGATGAGCGCGGATTTGCAGCCCGGAAGTTTCTACGGCGCAGACTCCTGGACCAGGAAGTAAGCCGCTGGTGCGAGCAGGTGGTAGCCAAGCCCGGCCGTGCCAGCTCCGCCCCCATGCTTGAGGAGCTTTGCGACCCTTTGCATTGTGAGATCGATGGCCTGACCTCCAAGGGCATGCACAGGGCCACCGCTTTCCTGCGCGCCACCGAG
>CAYGPO010000222.1:0-2118 GCA_964351665.1 uncultured Gammaproteobacteria bacterium
GCAGGGTCAATCTTGTGTGCAATTCAACAAGTCCGAACTTAGGGCAACTGAAACGGATTGGTTTCCTCAAGGGAGTCTTTGAACAGCGTCCCTTTGCGAGTGACCTGAAAGTCGACGGTCAGGGTGCCACCAGCCATGACGTTGTCCAAAATTTCATCCACGGTTTGGGTCGGAGCTTCCCAGAATGGGGAAACAATGCCCAGTGTCATTTGCGTAAAGTCCGTAACGAGGATGCGGTAAGTGCCGTCAGCGGGATTGGAAAACCCTGCTGAATTGCCGTCACCCAGAATATATACGCCGCCCACCGGGTCGCCGGAGCTTGAGTCCGTCACCGTGCCCTGGATCAATACCGCGGCGGCGCACACCCGGAGATCCCTGGACAGGTTTTCCACCCGGTAATTTATGGCATCGGTGACACTGATTGGCACATCGGGGCAATTTCGGATTCGGATAAACGTATCGTTGGGTGCCGGCATTAGTAATCGCTGTTGCTGGCCGCAGGCTCCCGCGGTAAAGCTCGGCGGTGTGTTTGGGTCGGCTAGAGCTGTCTGTGGATAAAACTCCACCAGCGGCTGAAAGCGTGGGTCGTCAGAGTACAGCACCAGGTTTCCCAGAACGTCGGCTATATTCCAGTTGTTGTCGGTTTGACAGGCAACGCCAGCATAAAGCCAGTCTTCATCCTCATTGCTATGCAGGGTACGAAAACGCCCCGCGGTGCCGTTCAACCCAAGATCAGCGCGAAACGGGCCGTTGTCGTTTTCAAAACGATCTGCTCCTTCATCCGGAAATGCCGAGAGGCCACTGAGGGAAGCCCCGGCGTTGTCAAACAGGCGAATACGGGCCCAGGCGCCGCCGGGGTTCTCGGCCGGCGCGGTCACGAAGTCATCAGCAAAAAATGTCATGCGCTGGGCCGGTGACAGGGTGGCGACGCGTGTGTCGAAATCGTCGAAGAAAAACTGCTGTGTGTCGTTGATCGATACTCGAACCAGGCCAAATGGATCGCGCTGGAGGAGAACCTGCAGCCAGGTGTCCGGCGGAAAGTCCTGATTCGGGGCGGACACCTGGTCAAAAAAATTCAGCAGATTGTTGACTACATAGAGTCCGGTGTCGGACTGACGGTCCGACACATCCAACAATTTCCGAAATTGCGCGGTTTCATCAACGCGCAGAAGCATCGCCACGGAATAAGCGTTAGAGGCTGCCAGTGACAGAGTGTCCAGCATCAGCGCACCATCCATGGGATGGGCCGGGCTGTCCTGCCCCAGCACTGTCTCCACCGTCACCTGGGTGAAATCCTGGCCAACCAGCGCCGGGGCTCCGGATACGCTGCTTAGCCCCTGGTTGCCGGCGCGAAAGTCGGCCACAGGATTTGGCGACGCGTTGAAAAATCTGGCGATAAAGGCGGCGTCCTCCCGGGCCCTGCTGATGGACAGTGCGCTGCGCCCGGGTGCCGAACAGTCTGGGGAAACAATGCTGTCCCCGGCCGGATAATCGTCAGCTCCGGAGTTGTTGCCTGTGATCAGCGCGGCGCAGGAGGGGAACACCAGAAAGTAGGTGTCGTCGTAGTTCAGGGCAACGGTGTTCTGAAAAAAGTACTTGCAGCGGCTACCGCTACATCCGCTGCCAAATTGGGCCGTAGCAAGGGCACCATCGCCGCTGACCGAGGCCGCGGGCGAGGGCAGCGAGGAAAACAGAAAGATTTCACCTGGCGCCAGAGCGGCATCAGCAAACAGCAGTTCCACTTCATAAAGATAAGACTGCCCCGCGAGATCAGAAGGTTCGAAGCCGGTGGGAAATGGCACGCCCAACGGGGACCGGGAGGCCTGGGAAGGTACAAAAGACTGGCCCCGAATCTGGGCCGTACCGGTGTTGTACTGGGTGCCTATTTCATAAGCGAATGCGTTGTTCGCCAGCCAAAATAACAGTAAAAAGGTTACATATCGTGTTGTTCTGATCCGATGCATTTGGCGTTGTCCTTGGTCTGGCCCTGGACGCTCGGCAGGACGGCTGGAATTATCATTATAGCGTCACCTATGGTGTGGGCGCATTTCTCAGCAGATTTACCCCTGATGGCTTAAGGCATTTTCTCAATGGCTCCTGGCGGCGCCGCTGATGAAC
>CAYGPO010000222.1:2218-4720 GCA_964351665.1 uncultured Gammaproteobacteria bacterium
AAAGGGGCCTTTTTTGCGTCGAATTTGGCGGACCTGTTAGGTACAACGAGGTGGGGCAGAATAAGTTGCAAACCAACATGATCAAGGGCACTCCCAATCTGAGGCGTTTTCCTGTACATTTCCGCAGCTAAATTCTGCTCCCCAAATCTAATTCTTGAGAAAGACCATGGCTGACTTATCGCTGTACAGAAATATCGGCATTTTCGCCCACGTTGATGCCGGCAAAACCACCACCACTGAGCGTATTCTTAAGCTCACCGGTAAAATTCACAAAACGGGTGAAGTGCACGACGGTGCGGCGACCACCGACTTCATGGAGCAGGAGCAGGAGCGGGGCATCACGATCCAGTCTGCTGCTACAACCTGTTTTTGGAAAGATCACCGTCTGAACATCATTGATACCCCCGGACACGTGGACTTTACGGTGGAAGTCTATCGTTCGCTTAAGGTGCTGGACGGTGGTGTGGGCGTTTTCTGTGGCTCTGGCGGCGTTGAGCCGCAATCCGAGACCAACTGGCGTTACGCGAACGATTCAGAGGTTGCGCGAATCATTTTCGTGAACAAGCTTGATCGTATCGGTGCAGACTTCCTGCGGGTTGTTAACCAGGTAGAGAAAGTACTGGGTGCCAATCCCCTGGTCATGGTGCTGCCCATCGGCCGTGAGGAGGACTTTATTGGTGTGGTGGACCTGCTGACCCGCAAGGCGCACACCTGGCCGGATCCGGGTAATCCTGAAAAATTCGATATTACCGATGTCCCCGAACACATGGTGGACGAAGTAGAACAGTGGCGTGAAAAGCTCATTGAGACTGCCGTTGAGCAGGACGATGACGTCATGGAAGCTTACCTTGACGGCAATGAGCCCTCTATGGAAGACATCAAGCGTTGCATCCGTAACGGCACTCGTAAGCTGGACTTTTTCCCGACTTACTGTGGTTCTGCCTTTAAGGATAAGGGTATTCAGCTGATTCTGGACGCCGTTGTCGACTACCTGCCTGACCCCACAGAGGTGGATCCCCAGGACCTGACCGATGAGTTTGGCGAGCCCACGGGCGAAACGGCACTGGTTTCTACTGACGAGCCTCTGCGCGCCCTGGCGTTCAAAATCATGGACGATCGATTCGGGGCGTTGACCTTCGTGCGTCTTTACTCGGGCGTGCTGAATCGTGGTGACACGATCATGAATTCCTTTACAGGCAAGAGCGAGCGTATTGGCCGCATGGTTGAAATGCACGCAAACGACCGCAACGAAATTGAACGAGCTCAGGCGGGCGACATTATTGCCATCGTTGGCATGAAGAATGTTCAGACCGGTCACACCCTGTGCGATCCCAAGCACCCCTGCACCCTGGAAGCGATGATTTTCCCGGAGCCGGTGATTTCGATCGCGGTAGCGCCCAAGGACAAGGCTGGTGCCGAGAAGATGGCGATTGCCATTGGCAAAATGGTTGCAGAAGACCCCTCGTTCCGGGTTGAGACCGACGAAGACTCCGGTGAAACTATTCTTAAGGGAATGGGCGAGCTGCACCTTGATGTGAAGGTCGACATTCTCAAGCGCACCTACGCTGTTGACCTCAATGTCGGTAAGCCGCAGGTGGCCTACCGCGAGACCATCACCAAGGAAGTCGACGATTCCTATACCCACAAGAAGCAGTCGGGTGGTTCCGGTCAGTTCGGCAAGATTGACTACCGCATCCGTCCGGGAGAGCCAGGGTCAGGCTTTGTCTTCTCGACCTCGGTTGTGGGCGGTAATGTGCCTAAGGAATTCTTCCCAGCGATTGAGAAGGGCTTCAAGAGCCTCATGGGCGAAGGTACGGTGGCGGGCTTCCCCGTACTCGACGTCGAAGTTGATGTGTATGACGGTGGTTTCCACGCCGTTGACTCCTCGGCCATCGCCTTCGAATTGGCGGCTAAGGGTGCTTTCCGTCAGACCATGCCTAAAGCAGGTGCTCAGTTGATTGAGCCCATCATGAAGGTGGACGTGTTTACTCCGGATGATCACGTAGGTGACGTCATCGGTGATCTTAACCGACGTCGCGGCATGATCAAGGATCAGGATCCAGGCGTTACGGGTGTTCGCATCAAGGCCGAAGTACCGCTATCAGAGATGTTTGGCTACATTGGCACGCTGCGCACCATGACCTCGGGTCGTGGCCAGTTCTCGATGGAGTTCTCACACTATCTGCCGTGCCCAGCGAACGTTGCCGAAGCTGTTGTTGCAGAAGTAAAAGAGCGTAAAGCCAACGCCTAAACCCGTCAGTTTCGAGGGTAAGAAAAAGCCGGCATCGATTGCCGGCTTTTTTTTGCCTGCCGTCGGGACTACAAGTTAACTAATCACGACTAATCAACATCATTGCCAGCCGGTGGTGCTATTACGATGTAATATCGCACCTGAAGTTCTTTTGTAGTCAAACACAATGGCACGTCAAAGTACTTCACTGACTTTGCCAAATGATGAATGGCTCAAAGCTCAGGTCGATAGCCAAGAATGTTCCAGCAAGA
>CAYGPO010000223.1:0-4711 GCA_964351665.1 uncultured Gammaproteobacteria bacterium
TTCATCAGCCTGTTTCATCCGCTCGCCAAGGCAGACTCAACAAGCTTCGCCACCTGCAGCAGCCGCCAGTCTTCATGGCGCTGTCCAATCAGCTGTATGCCAACGGGCAGGCCCCGGGAGTCCCGGTAGCCGGGCAGGGTTATGGCTGGCATTTTCAGGCCGGTCCAGAGTCGGTTGAACACCGCGTCACCGGTTTGATCCAGGCCCAGCGGCGCAACCCCGGGCACTGCCGGGGTTAGCCAGGCATCGCAATCAGCCATGGCCTGGTCAAAAGCCGGCGCCATGGCGCCCAGATAATCATAGGCCCAGCGCATCTGGGCCGGGGTGATGCCTAGCGCATTTTCCGCTTCGTCTTTCAGCGCCGGATGCAGGCGCTGGGGCCAGCGCAGATGTTCGTTGAGAAAACTGGCCCGACCTTCACCGTGCATGATGAGGTTCTGGGCTTCGTTGAGTCGGTGGCTGTCGGGCAATGCTGGGACGTCGAAGAGCTCAATGCCGGCATTGCTCATTTGCGCCCTGGCCCAGTCAAGGGCGCTGCGGGTTTGGCTCTGGGCGCAGTCCCAGTAAGGTGACGGATAAAAGCCGATCCGAAGTGACGGCTTCAGCTGCACAGGGTTTTCCATCCCAAATACCCTGGCCACCAGCATTAGATCATCCACGCTTCTGGCCATCCATCCCACGGTATCAAGGCTGGGCGCATAGGGGTGCATGCCGGCGATGGGCACGACGCCGTAGCTGGGTTTGATCGCCGCCACGCCGCAAAAGGAGGCCGGCCGGATGGTTGAGCCACCGGTTTGTGTGGCCAGGGCCACCGACGCCATACCGGCGGCCACGGCGGCGGCAGATCCCGACGATGAGCCCCCCGGCGTGCGGCTCCTATCAAAGGGATTGGTGGTTGGGGCGGTTCGGCCCAGGGAGGCAAACTCCACCGTGGCGGATTTGCCCATCACAACAGCCCCGTGCTGGCGCAAAAGGGCAACGCAGGCGGCGTCTTCGGCGGGCTGACGGCCCTGGTAAAGGGGCGAATTAAAGGTGGTGGGCTGATCGGCGGTGTCGAAAATATCCTTGACCGCCAGGGGCAGACCCGACAGCAAACCCCGGGGCTGAGATTGATCCAGGGTCGCCGCCTGCAGCAGGGCCTGCTCCCCAGACCAGTGGGCGAAGGCCTGGATGGTTGGTTCATGGCGGCTGTAGCTGTCGATGCACTCGCTGACCCAGCGTTCACAGCTCAAGCTGCCTGCGGCAATCTCTGAAAGGGCTAACGTTGCGGAACGGGCGCGGTAGAGGTCCATGTGGATAGATTATCAACAAAGTCTAAGGTTGCGCTTGCCTGGCTAAGAGCCTCCTTGAGGGATTCCAGCGCAATCCCTGGTGTTTGCCCGCCGGCATCTTGATCAATCAGGCCACCAAGGGCCACCAACGGCCAGCACCGGGGCCCAGTTCCGCGTAATATCGCCACATGTCAAATTCCACGCACTTTCGAACCCTGAACCTCTCCTCCGAGCTGCTGAACAATCTCGATGATCTGGGGTACCACGATATGACCCTGGTACAGGCGCAAACCCTGCCCCATGTGGTGGCCGGCAAAGACGTCCTGGCCCGGGCAAAAACCGGCAGCGGCAAGACCGCGGCCTTTGGCCTAGGGTTGCTGAACAAGCTGGATGTGGCTCAGTTTCGCACCCAGGCTCTGGTGCTGTGCCCCACCCGGGAGCTGGCGGACCAGGTGGCCAAAGAGGTCCGGCGGCTGGCAAGGGGGATCGCCAATGTGAAGGTGCTGACCCTTTGTGGCGGCACGCCCATAGGGCCGCAAATTGGGTCTTTGGAGCGCAGCGCCCACGTAATAGTGGGGACCCCGGGGCGGGTGCTGAAACATCTGCGCCAGGCCACGCTGAAGCTGGGAGCGGCCAAAACCCTGGTGCTGGATGAAGCTGACCGGATGCTGGACATGGGGTTTGAAGATGACCTGGATGCCATCGTCAATTTCCTGCCTAAGAAACGTCAGACCTTACTGTTTAGCGCCACCTATCCCAAATCTATGGCTACCATGAGCAGCCGGGTGCTGCGCGAACCGGTGGTGGTGGACGTGACTGAAGACGAACAGCCGGCGCAGATCGATCAGCGCTACGTCACCGTTACGGTGGAAAACCGCCAGCCTCTGTTAGTCAAGGCGCTGCGGGCCTGGGGCGGCGAGCTGAACCTGGTGTTTTGTAATACCCGGGTGGACTGCGCTGAGGTAGGGCGATATCTCAAGTCACAAAACATTGTTGCGGTGGCGCTGCACGGCGACCTGGATCAGAGCCAGCGCACCCAGGTGCTGGTGCAGTTTTCCAATCGCAGCGCCTCGGTGCTGATCGCCACCGACGTTGCAGCCCGCGGCCTGGATGTAAAAGATCTGGACGTGGTGTTCAATTATGAGTTGCCCAAGCAGCCGGAGGTTTATGTGCATCGCATCGGTCGCACCGCCCGGGCCGGCAACAGCGGGCTTGCGGTGAGCCTGGTAGAGGCCCGGGAACAATGGCGCTGGAATGAAATTCACCAGCTGCTGGGGGGACGTCCGGCGAAAAAATATGCGGTGCCCGATGAGGCCCACGGGTCAGCAAAGCTGCTGCCGATGATGACCACCATTGAAGTCAACGGCGGGCGCAAGAACAAGCTGCGCCCGGGCGATTTACTGGGAACGCTGACCGCAGACGACGTGGTGCCCGGCACCAGCGTCGGCAAAATTGATCTGTTTGACACCGTCACCTATGTGGCGGTGCGCGTTGATGATGCTCAGCGGGCAGTGCAGCAGCTCAATTCCCGGCCCATTAAGGCCAAGCGCTATCGGGCCAGGATTGTTCGTTAGACGGTAAAACGGTTTCAGTGCGTACATCCCCGGGCATCACATTGGGTCCAGGAAAAGCGCCCAACTTTTCCTTTACCGGTTTAAATGTCGTCAGTACTGGATGGATCAGTACTGGATGGGTCAGTACTGGACGGGTCAGCAGTTCGGTCCGGGTCATCGACGGTCGCCGGAGTTTGTGGGCTGCTGCTTTCTGACTCCAGGTTCAACTCAGCGCTTTCAGGTGCCAGCTCGGGTTCGTTCTGGCTGTCAGGTAGTTGCTGAAGGCCGGCTTCACCCACATTCGTCTCCATCTCAGCCTCAACTTCGGGCGGGTTTTGATCCGCTAACGGCCCAATCGGGCTATCCGGCAATTCAACCTCCTGGACCTTAACCGCTGCAGGATCGGTGGACTGGGCATCGGGCATCGGTTGAGGCTCATTCACCTCTATGGCTGGCTCGGTCTGGTCGATGGGATCAACAGGTTCGTCAGGCTCTTCAGGCTCAGTGGATTGTTCCGGCGGCGCCATGGGGTCCCCCAGCACTTCAACATCCTCGGTCTTAACCGGGGGCAGGGCAGGGTTCTGCCCGTCCACAGAGGGCCTGGGTGCAGGCTGTGGCTCATCGTCCATCGGGTCAGCCATGGCATCAGCAATGGCTTCAGCCTGGCTGGCCTGCCGGCCCACGTGGTAAGCGGCAAAGCCCGGCATCACTACCTGATTCACCGCCATGCCCAGGATGCGGCCGGAAAACGGTGCGGCAATAACCGTCTGGTCATTACGGATCGGATCGGTGATGGTGCCCAGGGGCTGGCCGGCTTTCACCACCTCACCCAGCGCCACCTGATTGAACAAGATGCCGCCGCTGTCGGCGCGCACCCACTGAGACTCATAAAAGGCCGGCTGGGGTTCACCGAACAGTCGAAATCTCGGCACCATTTCCAGACGGTTAAGCAGCGACTGAATCGCCTCAACACTTTTGCTTACCGACGCCACGTCGAAGCGGCTGGCTTCACCGGCTTCCAGGGTCACCGCCGGAATACCAACGTCGGTGGCTGCCCGGCGCAGGGATCCCTTGGGGCCCGCACCGTGCAGCACGGCGATGGCGCCAAACTGCTTGCTGAACTCGGCCACCGGCGGCGCGGTCAGGTCGGCGCGGAGCTGGGGCAGGTTAATGCGCTGAAAGCTGCCGGTGTGCATGTCGACCAGCGCGCTGCAGCGTTTTATGATGGTGTCGAATAAGGATTTGGCAAACCGTGAGGCAAGGCTGCCGGAGCTGCTGCCGGGGAAAAACCGGTTCAGGTCCCGTCGATCGGGTAGATAGCGGGAGCCGCGCAGGTAACCGGAGGCATTGACTATGGGTATGCCGATCACCGTCCCGGACAGGTCTTCGGGCTTTAGATCAAACACGATGCGCCGCACCACCTCCACGCCATTGAGCTCGTCGCCGTGAATGGCTGCGGTAAGACACAGCACCGGTCCTGCCTTGTTGCCGTGGGCAACCAATATCGGTGTGGGGATGGCCACGGCGCCCATGGCGGCCTCAATTTCCCAGTTCAGCTGGCGTCGTTCACCGGCCGGGATTTCCTGGCCCAGCAGGATAAAGGGGGCACCGGCAGCCGTCTGGCTGGGGCTTTCAAAGCCCGTCGAGGACATCAGTTCGTCAGACTCAGGATCCGGCGGCTGCACCTCGTTGGCGGAGGCGCCAAGCGCGAACATGACAATCCCGAAGACCAACAGGCCAATGGCAAACTTGATGCGCGTGGTGTTTATGGTGCTGTCCCTGTTCTTAACCAATAGTTGTTATCGGTCAGTGTGATTCCCTGGTTAACGCCCATCATAACCGAGATTTGCACATGGCTATGGCTTGGTACATGGTGAGATCCTGACC
>CAYGPO010000224.1:0-4563 GCA_964351665.1 uncultured Gammaproteobacteria bacterium
ATGCCCTAACCGTCGGTTGCTGCAGCGGCCTGTTTGCGGTGGCTGGCAATGGCGTCACTGAGACCATCAACAAAAGCCTCGCCGTGGAGAATTTCAACGCTGGAACCTGCAAAGGCGTCAGCGATGGGCTGGGTTCTGCCGCCCAGGCAGCGAGACAGAAAGCCCTCCATCACCGAATAAAAGGCCAATCGATTTTCTGGTCTGGCAAAACCATGGCCCTCATCGGGGAAATTGACATAGGTAACGGGCAGATCTTTTTCATCCATGGCCGCCACCAGCTGATCACTTTCCTGTTTGGTTACCCGGGGATCGTTCTGGCCTTGGCCAATTAACAGCGGCACGCTGATGTCGCCCACCCGGCTAATGGCTGAGCGGCTATACATATCAGCGCGCTGGTCCGGATCTTCCGGATCGCCGACGTATTTAAACCAGGTTCCTTCCAGAAAAGGTTTCCAGTAATCCGGGAAACTCTCGATCAGGCTGACCAGGCTGGAGGGCCCAACAATGTCCACGCCGCAGGCGAATGCATCCGGGGTGAAGGACAGGCCGATCAGCGCAGCGTATCCGCCGTAAGAACCGCCGGCGATGGCCACTTGATCTTGCCCAGTAATGCCTTGGCTGACGGCCCAGTTCACCCCATCGATCAGGTCATCGTGCATTTTGCCGGAAAACTCCCCCACCGCGGCGTTGACAAAATCTTTCCCAAATCCAGTGGAGCCTCGGTAGTTCACCGACAGCACCGCATAACCCCGGTTGGCCAGCCACTGATGCCAGGCATTGTATCCATAGTTATCTCGGGCCCAGGGACCGCCGTGGACGGTCAGCACCATGGGTACCGGGGATTCGGGCCGCCCGTCGCCGTCGGTATCTGCGCCTGCAGGCAGGGTCAGATACGACACCAGGGTCTTGCCATCCCGGGATGAAATCTCCTGGGGATACATAGGCTGCAGCGGCGCGTCGGCCAGTTCCGGGCGGGTGGAAAATAGCTCGGTCAGGGTTTTTGCGTCACGGTCGTATATAAAATAAACACCGGGAGCCTGGGCCGACTCGGCGTAGATCACCATTCGGGTTAAATCATCGGTGGCGGCGGTGACGCTGAATTGACCGGCCAGCTGATCATCCAAAAACGCGAGGTCTTTGGCCGCAGCATCGGTCAGGGGAGTCCACTCGTTTTGCAGATAATCAACGGCATAGGCCAGGGGCTGATAGGTGGTGGGATGCAGCAGCACATCGCTGATATCCGCCTGATTGCTTTCCGCCAGCACCTCAACACTGCCGTCGGAGGCGCTCATCTTAACCAGCGCGGCTTTGTCCCGGCCGCGACTATCCACAGCAAAGATAAATTCGTTGGCAGCATCAAAGCCAAAGGCGTTGGTGGTGAGAAAGTCTTCAGCCGGAATGGCGAATAAGCGATTGCCTTCCATATCTACCATGTCAGCGCCGCCTCCCGGGGTCTGCACCAGTCCGAAGCGCGGGGTCAGGGTATTGTCGATCAGCCAGGATGCATAACCCGGGTTTTCCGCCACCAGCTGACGCTCACCGCTGGCAACATCCACCAGGTACAAATCAAACAGCTGAGGGTTTCGGGCGTTGGCTGCAATAAGAAGCTCTCCCGGCCGGGCGTTGGAGACGGCCTGAATTCCCGCCCTGACGCCTTCGTCAAAGGGCGTCAGATCTTTTACCTGGCCGGTGGCAACGTCGGCGGCATAGACGTGGAAATTCTCATTGCCGCCGGTATCTTGCTGGTAGTAGACAAATTTTGAGTCCGGCGACCACTGATGATTGTTGATACCGCGAACATCGTCCTTCGTGATAGCCCGGGCGGCGCTCATATCATCCGCCGGCGCCACCCAGACATTAAGCACGTTGTTCACCGGCGCCAGCCAGCTGATGTATTGTCCGTCAGGGCTGATGCGACCCTGGGTGCGGCTGGGGTTACCAAAGATTTTTTCGCGTTCAATAAGGGCGGCAGCAATGGTTGCAGGCTTTCCATCAGGCTGGGCTGTTGGCGCGGGCGCTTCAGTGGCAGCGTCAGATGATTGAGCCGACGGCGGTGGTGATGAATCGCTGCAGGCGGCTAAAGACGCGATCATCGATAACAACAGTGATATTCGCAACATGGCTGGATTCTCTAAAGGCATAGTTGAGCTACCCTAGTAACGGAAAATCAGCGATACAAGTGACGAAGGGCAGGGGCAGCGCAAATTGCCCGACGACTCCCGGTCCCGCAGCTGACGATGCGCTGATCATTGCCAGCCCCTCAGGAATGAGCCGACGCCCTGTTATTTTGGCCCTGAGTCAGGGAAAACCTGCAACAACAAAGGATAAGAGGCCGGGTCGAGGTTATCCCCCAGCGCCCCCGGGGGTGTCGGCTGAACCATAACCCTCTGGCAGCGTCATGTTCAGATGCTCTGCCAAAAACCCCCACCGATCGGCGTATTCAGCGATGGTTTTATCCGTGGGTTTACCCGCACCGTGGCCTGCCCGGGTCTCGATTCGTATTATCACCGGCTTGCCATTGGGATTGGCGGCCTGCATCTGGGCGGCGTATTTAAAACTGTGCCCGGGCACCACCCGATCATCGGTGTCTGCCGTGGTGACCATAATGGCCGGATAGTCCACACCCGGCTTAATATTGTGATAAGGGGAATAGGCCAGCAGCGCCTCAAACTGCTCCGGATCATCCGATGAGCCATAGTCATCCACCCAGAATCGTCCAGCGGTAAATTTGTGGAACCTGAGCATGTCCATCACCCCTACGGCGGGCAGCGCTGCGGCGAACAGTTCTGGTCGCTGGTTGACCACCGCCCCCACCAACAGGCCGCCATTGCTGCCGCCAAATACCGCCAGCTGGTCGGCGCTGGTCCAGCCTTCGCTGATCAGATATTCCGCCGCCGCAATGAAATCATCAAACACGTTCTGCTTGTCCAGTTTGGTACCGGCCTGGTGCCAGGCTTTGCCGTACTCACCGCCGCCGCGAAGATTGGCCACCGCATAAACGCCGCCCATTTCCATCCAGGCTAAGCGGGTGACAGAAAACGCGGGCTTTTGCGAGGAGTTAAATCCGCCGTAGCCATACAACAGGGTGGGATGGCGAGCGTCAGGGCTTAAGTCTTTGCGATGGCTGATAAACATAGGAACCCGAGTGCCATCTTTTGAGGTGTAGAAGACCTGGTGCACAACATAATCCTCAGGTGAGAAATCCACCTGGGCCTTGCGAAACTCCTGGCGCTGACCGGTTTTGACGTTGTAGCGGTAAATGGTCGGAGGCAAATTAAAGCTGGAATAGCTGAAGAAGGTCTCCGGGTTGTCAGGGGTGCCGCCAAAGCCGCTGGCGGTGCCGATGCCTGGCAGGCTCACCTCCTGCTTAAAGCTGCCGTCCAGCTCATGAATGCGTATTTCAGATCGGGCATCTTTAAGGTACGCAGCCACAATCTGGCCACCAATCAAGGCCGCCCCCTGCAGCACCTGCTCACGTTCAGCAATCAGCGATTGCTGCTGTTGCGGGTTGGCCACGTCGATGGCGATAAGCCGCCCATTGGGAGCGTCGCGATCGGTGCGAAATACCAGCCGGCTGTCGATGTTCCCAACCAGGGAATAGTCGTGGTCAAAACCCTCTATCAGCATCTGGGGTTGGCTGCCCTCCTGACTCAGATCCTGCCAGGCAATCTGATAGCGGGAGTCGGTGCCCTGCCAGATGGTAATCACCAGATAACGACCATCATCGGTGACGCTGGCAAAGTAGCCCCAGGAAGGGTTTTCCGGATTGGCAAAGATCAGCAGATCGGCGTCCTGCCGGGTGCCGACTCGATGGAAATACACCTGCTGATTGAGGTTTAGGTCCTGAAACGCGCCGTCTTCGTCGGGGGCGGGATATCGGGAGTAATAAAAACCCGAGCTGTCACCATTCCACGACATGGGCGTGAACTTGGCCCATTTCACCTCATCGTTAAGAACATCTCCGGTGTCCACATCCAGCACTTTCAGGGTACGCCAGTCGGAGCCGCCATCCTGAACCGCCATGGCCATGTATCGACCGTTGGGGCTCACCTCATAGTCGGCCAGGGCCACAGTGCCGTCAGCGGACCAGGTGGTGGGATCGACCAGCAGGCGAGCCTGAGCCTCCAGGCTGTCCTGCACCATGATCTGATTCTGATTGCTCAAGCCATCGTTGTAGCTGAAAAAATACCGGCCGGCCTTAAGGCTGGGAGTGGAAAAACGCTCGTAGTCCCAGAGCTGCCTGAGACGCCCTGCAATTGGGCCACGCTGGGCAATCCCGTCCAGATAGGAAAAGGTCACAGCGTTTTGCGCCTGTACCCAGTCGGCAACCTGCTGCGACTCCCGGACATCGTCTTCCAGCCAGCGATAAGGGTCGGCGATCTGGCGTTGGTGATAGGTATCCAGGTGTTCCACAGTCCCGGTTTTCGGATAGCTGAGCGCTGGATTTTCCTTCGCCATGGGATTGACCTTTTCAAGTATCGGGGCGTCTTCTCCGGGGGGTGCCGGGGCGTCAGAGCAGGCGGCCAGCAGCAAGACTACGCTTGAGCAGATGGCCAGGCGACT
>CAYGPO010000225.1:0-4477 GCA_964351665.1 uncultured Gammaproteobacteria bacterium
TGGTGCCGGCACCAGGAGTCGATGGATTCATCTAACCTATTGAAATAAAAACATTAGATTAACAATTTAGATTTCAGATACCCCCAAAAGTACCCCTAAGTAGCAATAGCAGGATCAGCTCTATCTGAGTGTTGGTTCGGATTCACAGAGTGTCCAACGGATTATCTCTCGTTCAGCGCCAGCCTTGCTGCCAGGCGAGAAACTCTGATGGCCGCAGCCGATAGCGCGCAATGTTGCCTTGATGAAGGTTCATGAGTTCCGTCTCTACTACCTCGACAAATCGCGCCCAATCCTCCGTTGGAATATGCTCCCGCGCGCTTTGTCGCACGGAAGCGGTCGCAGCCTTCTTGTCCATTTTCGCAAGTACTACCTGGGCCACGAGCTCGGATATTAGTGCCCGGTAACGCAGCCGAAATGGATCAGGCTCACCCAGTGACTGGCGTACAGCTGAGTATCGAGCGCTGGACCGCTCGTATGCCCAGACGAACACATCGCGGAGTAGTTCGATACGATTCAGCTCGTAGACTCCGAGCACGCCGTCAATGTAGGCGCGATCGGGGACATCAACAAACGACAGAGGGCAGAAGTTTCCACGGATAAGCGGAATGTTTGCTGCGAGGCGAGAAACCCGCTTGTTGACGTCCTCGAATCCTTGCAGGTACGCGAGGTGCACGAGCGCGAAGAATGCCTGCTCAAAGGGGTCGTTTATCGCGTCCGCGGTATCGAGAATTTTCCTGAAACATTCGTCGATGAGTTGCGGCATCTCGAGCGGAAGATAGACGGTTCCGCCAATGCCAACGGGGATGCTCCTTAGTCGACCGCCTGCCTGTGGGTCTGCAAGCAGGTTATCCGCGAGCAGCGCGTGTAAGTTTAAGATGGTATAGCTGTTGAAGCCGATCTCATCGGCTTGGTCGACAAGCATTTCGACGGCGGACTTGTGGTTAAGGATCATCTGCGCTTCTTTCGCTTCTTTACCCTCGGCTACCTCGCCCAGTTCGAGCAGACGCTCGGTTTCCAGTAAGGAATAGGTGTTGCCTTCTAGTCGGCTGGAGTTCCATGAGAGGTCAATGAGCAAGCGGTTGTAGATCGTGCGGGCGTAGGTTCCCGCTGGGCGTTCTTCACTTGAAGACCGGCCCATTTCACTCAGGCTCTGGCGCGTTTGCTCCGGCAGGTAATAAGTGACATTGGGCTGGTATTCATTGAGAAATTCGCGCTGATAACCTACCGGGTGCCTTTCCTGGATTGGCGCGCGAATTGCTGCCTTGATGGCCTCGGCATCTGGCGAGATAGGAGGGTAGGTTTCGACTCGAGACGGATATGCAGTTAACGTAAGGTTGACCGGCGAGCCTGTGACGACAACATTCCCGGAGGGCAAGCGATAGCGACGGCCTTTGCCCTGACCTTCTGCGATCAGCCGTTGCTGGTCCGTCAGCAAGGCTAGGCGTCGCTGTAACGTGCGTGGCGGCAACTCGTATGGCAGCTTTTCGCGAATGGTGCTGACTCCCATACCCGCTGGGTGTGCAGCCGCGACTGCGAGGATAGCTTCGAGTTCTTGCTCCGGGATCTGCTTTGGCATTTGGCGATTATATGTCGCGAAAAGACTTTATGCGACATATAGGGCGAGTTTTTGACGTCAATTACGTTTAATGTCGCATAAATCCATTTTTTGTCGCTAACAAAAAAACTAAGTATCAATGACCAGGGTACCCGCAATGATGTGCGCAATTGGAAACAAGAGTTGGCTACCGCTAAGCATGTAGTTCGGCCAACACCTCAGGCGCCAGGTGGGCCCAAAAATGGACCAAGTCTGCTTTCTTTGCGATGTGGCATTGCCAAGTGATGTTTGGTCCCAATTCAAGACTAACGCTCAAAACCCATGAACACCACTTTGGAGGTGAGGTATACAAACGTTGGATCGAAGTGTAGTCAAGAACCAAGGAGCGATAGCGTGTTGTCGCTGTTTTCCTGGCATGGGAAACGGAAAAAGAGCGAGTATGTTACGTCCTCCAGTCGCTATGTTTGTGCAATATCTTGCTCTAGATGTTTTTGTGTTCAATGGGCGAAAAGCCATTTGATTATACCGGTTGGGGGCAATCGTAGGCTCGGACGTTTCTTGAATATCACTATTCGAACAATTCTGCTTGTGCTGCTTTTTTCGCCATTTCTGCAAAGTCACGCACAATCGTTGCCTGTTGCTGATCTGTCATTGGATATTTCGCTGGATCCGCCAGAGCCGATTGACCCAGGCGCCATGGGTCAGTTCACGCTCACATATTCAAACGCCGGGCCAGATGGAGTGATTCCAGTTGCTAGATTTCAAGTAGTTGGTCAGCCGGTAGTTTTCTTTGGGATTGGTGGCTGTCCGTTGACGGTAACAGACATCAGCGGATTGCCTCCAAACCCTACGACATTTATTTATGGTTTAGGCCCGAACAGAATTAGAAAGGTTTTTCTCTTCACACCAATCATAGTTTCATTTTCACAGGGCCTGAATAGCCCACATCCGTTGTTTCGGTAATCCCCCGACCCCAAAATCGACTTGGCAATACCCAACGCGGTGTTCAAGGTCGGGCAAGAAATGCACCATTAGAACCTAAACGCAGTCCTCTTGGGCCATACCCTATCGATAAAAACGTCACCAAAGCGGGAACGTCGAAAGTCTCCATCATAGACCGCGAACCAGTTGGACCAGCCATCAAAAGTACCCTTCCCGATACAGGCAGTGTCGAGTGCGCTTGGCCGTCTTCTAATGAATAACGGGTGATGATGTCGTCATCGAGAAAGTACGCAAACTTAGCTTCGGCGTTCAGGCCCGTCAGCTCGCCTTCAGTCACAGCTGAAATTTGTGCTATGCGAGTTGGATCGATCACTGTTAGGCGCTTGGTGGACAGCGTGACAGCCTCTTTGCGGTCTTGGGTCTTGAATATGCCGATGCCGCCGCCGCCCACTGGTACATGCCCTTTGACCGCCAGCGTATCGGCATCAAGCACAGACAAATCGTTGGTTCCGGTATTCATCACTAGCACTTGGTTTTCTCTCTCATCGAATTTGAGTCGCGTTCTTGCCGTTGCAAAATCTAGATAGGCGAATCCGATGCCATATACCTGGGCCGCAGCAAAGCCCAAGATTGACATTGCGCCTTGCAGTACCTTGATTTCCGTGCGGCCGGTTGAAACCGCCTCAATCTGATGCGCCTCCTTAAGGTCCACCAACGAAACGTTAGATCCTATAGCCGATGTTAAGTACGCGTAACGCTGATCCCGAATCAAGGGGTCAACGACAGGTTTCACTGGCGTGCGCAGTTGCCCCAACAGTTCCCCTTCACCCAAAGAATAAACAAGGTCGTCCGTGGAGATGTAAAACAGCACCAGCCGATCCGCGGGCTCATAGACGAAAACCGAAAAGGGATCTCGCTCGTTGGGGATGGTGTGAACCAATTCAACACCACCGTCGCGCAACCGCCAGATGATCAAGTCCGATGTTGGATGTGGGTGGGTCTTAGCGGATAAGTAGAGACTTTTATTGTCTGGGTGACCAATGACCACTGGTGATTGGTAGCCAAGAGGAACGGTTTTCTTTTCCCCAGTGATTGGGTCCATGGTGATGAGTGTGAGGATCTCCCGATTTCTAAGACCGTAGGATCGGGGATCCCGATAGAGCTTTTTTTCGAGTCGTTCCAGGATGTGGACCACCGGCTGATCAGGGTCGAAAACCAAATCGAAATAGGCCTTTCGGGTTAGCTCGTGGTGCCCGGTAACCGTCATTGCTTTCAGATCTACGATCCTAATTTCCTTCGCCGTGGCCACAACAGCGTGGGTCTCCGAAGGAAAAACCTGTCCAATCACCACCCCTTTGCCCAATTCAAGACTGTGAATCGAAGCTGGGTTTGCCATGCTCAGTGTATGCAAAGACCATTGGTTCTTCGAAACCGATACGGTCACGAGTTGCTCCTGCTTGGTCGTAAGGTGAAACAGGTCAGGTTTGAGTGCAGATCGTCCAAGGCGGTTTTGGGACGCCAGCCCGAGGGTATGACGGGCTAGTTCTGTTAGGCCGGGAAGCGAATACACAACCAGTTCATCGTGTCGACGCTTTACGTCGGTATAACGAACGATTAGTCGTGATCGGTCATTATTGGTGATAGCCAGCGGAGCGGTGCCTTTCCCAATAAGCCCTAGCTCTCGAGTGGTGGTTTCGCCCTTTCGAATTTCAGACAACAATGCCAATTTTTTGTTATCAGCGTCTGTATTGATAAGAATTTCAAAAGACGGAACACCGGCAACGGATACAGCAGGGCCCGTCATGGCGGCCATGAACATGAAAAAACAGAGGAATGGGTATTTGCTGCTAACTCGGAAGCCGGCCATCGCTGAGACGGCATTTTTCAAGGGTATTTTTCTCATGACTGATTATGAGAATAAATGGTTCGACTGCACAACCCACAGGGCGAATTTTTCTATCTGGCGGCCATTCCCTCCTA
>CAYGPO010000226.1:0-4447 GCA_964351665.1 uncultured Gammaproteobacteria bacterium
TACTCATCGCGTCCATCGCCGTCTGTCTGACGTTCGGTTTGCCGGTTCAGTCCAAAGAACCATCCGCGGCGACGTTGGATCATCAGGCGATATTTGATTCCATGAAAACTCTGGCAGGCACCTACTATGAGTTGGGTGAGCCAGACAGTCTGGCGCAGGTGGACTATCGGCTGATTTCCCGGGGCTCAGCACTCACCGAGACCTGGTTTATGCCCAGTGGAAAGGAGGAGCTGACGGTATTTCATATGGACAACGGCGTTCTGGTGGCGACCCACTACTGCGCTGCAGGAATTCAATCAACGATGCAGCTGGTTGGGAAATCCCCTGAGGATATTTATCAGTTCAGGCTTCGTTCTGCGACCAACCTGCCCTCAGCAGAGGCCAGCCATAATTCTGGATTTGGCTATCGCTTTACCGACAACCAACAGGTCTTTCGCAATGAAATATGGACCACCGCTGGCAAGGCCTCGGTTTCTGATTTGATCTTAAAGCGTCAATAACGATTACGCAGGTCTTTGATCAGCATAAATACACCCATCACAAAACCCGCGTACCCTACGGTTGGGTAGATGAAATTGACCAGTTCCGCGAAAGGTAAAATACCGCCACCGATCACCCCGGTTAGCGCGAGTCCAACAGCAGTTAGCTTATAGCTTGTGCTTTGTTCGGCGCTGAATCTCGCACACACGACCCACATCAGGGGGCTAGCGGTGGTATAGATACCCAGAATAATGACCACGGCGAATAGCTGGGTGATCACGGGGCTAAGGGCCTGGGCTAACACCATGGTGGGCATTGCCGCACCCACCATCTGAAAGCTCTGATCGATAACCGCCAGAGTCACAAACATCATTGCCCCCATCAGCAGCACCGGCCCAAGTATTGATGCCGCAAGTACCTGCCGACGGCTGGCGAATTGGCTGCCCATGGCCGGTAGAAAGCTGGCCAGACCCATCAGGCTGAAGCCCACATAGATAACGGCGGAAGCCAGCCAGCTTGACGATGCCTGGAGCAGGTCAAGATTTTCCACCTGCCCTGCGGTTTCCAAGAGATTGGACGGCGAATTCACCAGGCTTGCAACGCTGATGCCCACCGTAAAGAAAATAAGAACCGGCCCAACTGAGCCAATAATATCCACAACTCGCTTAAGCCCCATCAAGATCGTAAATAAAGAGGCCAGCGCCATCAAACCCCGCCCGACAATTTCTGGCAGGCCAAAGGCCGCGTTCAGCGTCGCACCTGCGCCCACCAGCATGATCCAATAAATTGACGTGATAAAGAGTATTGCGTACCAGGCAAAAAACGTTCCCACGTAGTGGCCGCAGTAATGCTGGAATACTTCTTCAGTGGTGGTCAGGTGGTGTTTCCGCCCGGCGTTAAATAGCGAGTAGGCAATGTATGCAAACAGCGCCATAGACACACCAATACCGGCGATGCCGTAAAGTCCATGAGAGGCATAGAACTGCAAAGATTCCTGACCACTGGCGAACGCAGACCCCAGCAGCAGGGCAGTGAATGCGCCGGAAACGCGCAGAATGGTCAGCGGGGAAGCAGAGATAATGCTGGCAACTTAGGTCAAATCAGCGGGCATCATAGGGGAGTTTTTAGGCTTATTGAGTGCCTGCTCAACGGCCTTGAGCAAAAAAAGCCACGCTTAATCCTTATTATTAGAAGATTAGCCCTATTTCTTGCAGCGGCTTGCCCATATGGCCCCTTTCTTCGCATTTTGCGTGTGTAAGAGTATGTCATTTCATCAAAAGCGACGAACGTCGCCTACTATATGAAGCAACAATCCAGTTCTGGCTGGTCATGGGAGGTCACAGTGGGCACATTTCGCCTATCAGCTTGCGGTATTTTGCTTGGAGTGTTGACTGTCGCGTCACCCGTTGGCGCCTGGGAGATAGCCAATACCAACAGTAACTCAATGATCGATCTGATCGGACAGAGTTTTCTCCCGACAACCCAGGATGATGGAGACGACTTTTTCCTTCCACGCAATTCCCACGGTGTGGCTTATCTTGAATCACTGTCGTTTGTTTTGGCCAGCGGCGAGGCCTATCCCAATGAGGTCTTTATCTACTCAGAGCAGCCCTTAGTGATCGACGGAGTAGTCAGTGGAGATAACGCTCTCGGCTCAGCGTTTGGCGGTTTTGGCGGGTATTTTTTTAGCACGCCGGTGGCCGTACCTTACAACCAGACGCTCTATCTAGTTTTTCCAAACTGCCTTTCAACCCGCACGCAGATTGTGTCTTACAGCGGCGGCAGCGGCTTAACGCCCCAGGGCGGTTGTCCGGGCAGCGGCGGCACCCAAACATTATCGAACAGTTTCTTTGACCTGGAATTCAGCGCAAGATTTCTTAATCCACTGGCACCTCTGGCCGCCGACTACCGCTTGGATCAGGGAAATTTCGGAAGTTTCTTGCAGCAAGCGCCTGGGATGATTGATCTGGGCACCAACAGCTTTATCCAGGACACTGTGCTGGGGCAGCCCCGCTCTGTGCTGGAGGTATTGAGCGGCACCGGAGTTGAGTTGGATCTGGCTTCCATCCTGTCACAGCAGAGCTATTCCATCGTGCTGCTGATACGAGTAGATGATGTCGATGGTGCCCGCAGGCTGTTGGATTTGAGCCTGTTAAGTCAGGATGATGGCCTATACGTTTCAGACCAGTCGCTAGACTTTCGAGGCGCTGGCATTACACCCTCTCAGCCGCTGATATCCCCCGATACCTATCTGCAAATCGCGCTCAATCGCGACGAACCCAGTGAGTTTCGGGCAGGATCTGCCAGGAGTGTTGTAGGTAACCAGGATGCACTTAGTTTCAACGACGACAATGGCGTTGCCCTTCCCAGTGGCGGCAGCGCCATCATATTGCGAGATGACATGAACGAAAATACCGGCGGTGCCCTGGCCAGGGTGCGCGTATTCGATGGCGCTATGCCAACCTCGCAGCTCAAAGTTCTGGAACCTTTCCCGCCGGAGACGACAGACATCTATGAGCCAGACAATGTCTACTTCGATTCTGATGTCGGCATCAGCAGCGGCAACTTTTCCAGCTTCCGTACATTTCATTCTAGCGACGACGCTGATTGGGTTTTTGTTGGCGAAGACTGCATTGCGGGCAACTACTACAGTTCACAAGGTGGCCTGCAGTTGTATTCTGACGACCCGCGTTTTCAGCCCATTGTTGAGGTCTATGGCGAGTCTCTGCTGCTGGACCCAAACGCCGCGCCCCAGGCTACTTACGGGCAATGTGGAACCGAACAGCAGCTCTATTTCCGACCACCAGTGGGGCACGTAAAAATCCGAAATTGTGAAACCGTTGATTTGTCCAGCGGACCGGTGGCATACACCGTCGTGCCGCTGTTGTTTGACTTCACGGTGTGCGGTCCAATTTCCACCATCCGGGGTACCGTGATCGACACTGCCACCGGCAACCCCGTGGGCGGCCAATTCATTCTTGGCAACGGCAGCTCAACAACAGTATCCAATCCCGCCACCGGAGACTACAGCCTGGCGGTAACCGCCGGCGTGATGGACCTCCAGGTCGTTTCACCCCTTTGGCAAGGCGATTCGGTGGAACTGGTCACTCAACCTCTGGAAAATTACACCGGCATAGATCTCCTGGTGTCACGATCCCAACCCGATGCTCAAGACGATAGTTTTATCACAGATGAAGATGTGGCTTTCACTGGCGATGTCAGCGCCAATGATCTGCTCAGCGGCGACGGCGCCAACAATTTTTCCCTCGTTGCCCAGGCCGTCCTTGGCTCGGTAGCGCTCAGCAACAATGGCGAATTTACCTATACACCCAATGCAAATGCCAACGACGCCGACACCTTTACTTACCAGATTACTGACCAAAGTGGCGACACAGACACAGCCACGGTAGCCATTGAAATTTCACCCATCAACGATGCTCCGAACGCCGCCAGCGATAGCCGGAGTGTCAATCAGGACAGCGCTGCCACCGTCATTGATGTACTGGCAAACGATATCGACCCGGACGGGGACACTCTGACCGTCAGTGCTGCCACCCAGCCGGCTCAAGGAACCGTGGAGATAGCATCAGATGGACTGTCATTGTCTTACCAACCTGATGCCGGATTTTGCGCAGGCAGCAGCTCACCGGATGTGTTTACCTACACCGTCAGCGACGGCCTGGCCAACGACAGTGGGGACGTCAGCATTGTGGTAATTTGCGTGGGTGAACTGGTCTTTCGCAATGGCTTTGAAAACTAAGACCTTCCAGCTCAGATAGGAGTCTGCGCCGTAGAAACTTCCGAGCTGTGAATCCAGCTAGCTCCCCCTCACTGCCTCGCAACATTTTTTTGACGTTGATCATAGGCATTGCTGTAGCCAATTATGCTTCGGGTGCCGACTTTCTTGCCGTGTTGGAACGCCGCGCCTCGGGCGGTGACCTCAAACATGGCTTTACCAATCTGCTTA
>CAYGPO010000227.1:0-4376 GCA_964351665.1 uncultured Gammaproteobacteria bacterium
TTCTGCCCCCAGCACCAGGGTCGGCTGCTGAACCATTGGCAGTCGGATCAGCGGATCGTAGCTGCCCGCTACATCCCCGGAAGAGACAAAGTCGATTTCAAGATAATCCAGCATGGTTTCCCACACCTGATCAATGCTGTCATCGGTGACCCGGAAACCGGGCATGTACTCCTCCAGCAGCCCCACCGCCCGCTGGTAGATCAGGGTGCTGGTGTCGGTGCCATCGGACACCCTGGGCCTTGGGCTATTGGCCATAGATTTCAGTATCTCCCGCAGCTCCGGCGTCAGAAAGGGTATCCCATCGACAATCAGCCGCTGCACCCGCTGGGGCGAATGCAGCGCCATCTCCAAGGCCACTGATGCGCCGTTATGCCCGCCCAGAACGGCGGCGACGTTATCCAGACCTAAACTTGTCATGGCCTGGATCATCACCTGGGCATATTGGGCCATGGACCAACGCTCAGGCCTGGGATCCGAACGGCCATAACCCGGCAGGTCCAGGGCTACAGCCGTGTAACCGGCCTCAGCCAGAGGCAACATCAGGTGTCGAAACATACGGCTGGAAAGCGGCGTCCAGTGCAGCAGCAAAATGGCTTCCCCGGTGCCAAGACGGCGGCCGTGAACCTGGCCAATATCGGTGTCCACATAGAATTTTCGGTGACTGGCATTGGCCGCGGTCATGATATAGGTCCTTTGTTGGCGTCGTCACAATATCAAGCAGCTGGGGTGGACCCAGGGCTCTGGCGAACCTATCGATACTCAAAAAAAGCCGTGGACGGCTGACCCATCCGTCGGCGGGTCAAAACCCACCGGCATCAAAGATTTTCCGCCGGCTCGTCGAAGTGTAGGGAAGAGCCCAAGCAGCAGCTATTGATATTTTCTATACCAGCTTTACCACAATGAGTTAGTGTTCCCACCCATCCTGTAGCAGACTAATCTAACAATAGCTTCAAAGATCCTTGCTGGTATGCCCAATGATTAGTGCCAAAGACTCAAAATCCTCGCTCCGGTTCACAGCCTTGAGCCTGATCTTGTTGCTGGCCGGCTGCGCTTCCATGCCGCCGGACTGCTACCAGCAGCCGCTGGCGGTGGATCAGTCAGTTTACACCCTGGCACATCCTGACGGCCGCGAGACCCAGGTTACCCTGTGGCAGCCCGCTGAACCCGGCCAGTACCCGCTGCTGGCGTTCTCCCACGGCGCGTTTTCTGCGCCGCAAAGGTATGACGCCCTGCTGGCCCCCCTGGCGGCCATGGGCCTGGTGGTGGTTGCGCCGCTGCATATCGACTCCGAACTATTGGCCAGCGACCCGCCGCCTGCCCCGGATCAAGTCTGGACCACCCGCAAACAGGATATGTCTGCACTGCTAACGGCGTCAGACTCACTGCTGGCCCAGCTCACGCCAGGGCTGCAGCTAACCGCCAATCGGGTTGCCGCGGGTCATTCCTACGGCGCCTTTGGAGCCCAGGTAGCTGCGGGGGCCGCCGCTGCCGGGGAAGGACCCGGTGAAAAAGTGCCGGGGGTTGAGGTGGTGCTGGCGTTTTCCCCGCCTGGCCCCCTGACCGGATTCATAGAGCCCGATTCCTGGATCAACATGGCCACGCCCCAACTGCTTATTACCGGCAGTGGCGACATTCTGCCGGGCTTTATTGACGACTGGCGGGACCACGCCGTCGGCTGGAAAAACGCACCTGCCGGCGACCAGTGGCTGTGGTCTGGAACCGGTGTGGATCACTACTTCGGACGGGTATTCGGCCGGTTGGAACGCCAGGTCCCCGCCCAGCAGGCGGAATTTGACGCCGCATTGGCAACCACCCAAAGCTTTCTCGCCAGATATCTAACCACGGGGCTGGCAGTTTGCGCCGCGCCGCTGACGGAAAAGAAATCGAACCTGGCCACCCTTGAGCGCCGCTAGCAATAGAGAGAACCTGATGGACTACCCAACACCCAAACTACGCTGGGCCAGTGCCCTCACAATATTTGCCTTCAGCGCGATGCTGGGCGGCTGTGGCAATGACCCCGACGCCCCGGTTGCCACCAGCCAGAGCGCTGCCTCTGCGACGGCTGAAGCTGCAACCGCGGCGCCTGACCCCACGTTTCTACGCAACATGGCCGCCATGCAGAAGCAGCCCGGGCCCACGGACCTGGCCTGGCGCCAGCCAAAAGAACTGGTGGCGGGTCTGGCACCCGCCCTGCAGCCCAGCGCCCCTGAGGTCACCCCGCCCAGCTCACCAGCCCTGACTGAGGCGCTATCTGCAGCGGTGGACTACCATCGCAGCCGCAGCGGCCTGGGGCTGATGGTGTGGCATGACGGACAGCTGATCGGCCAGGACCTCACCGACGATTTTCGCATTGACCAGCATGTGGCCACCTTTTCGATGCACAAGAGCGTGCTGGCCCTGGCGATGCTGGCGGCCCTGGAAGACGGCATCATTGAAAGCCTAGATGATCGCGTTGGCAGCTACATTCCCCAGTGGGCCGATGACCCCAGGGGAGACATCACCCTGCGCCATCTGCTGACCCACACCAGCGGCCTGAAACATTTTGCCATGGGCGGCGATTCGCCCAGGGCGGCCAATCTGGCGCTGTCGTCCAAAATCAGTGAAACCGCCTTGACCTATCCCCAGGAAACCGCGCCGGGGGAGCGCTTCAGCTACGCCAACGTGAATAGCCAGCTGGTGGGCATTGCCCTTGAGAACGCCCTGGAAAAGTCCGGTCAGCGATACGCCGACTACCTGTCGGCGCGGATCTGGAAACCCCTGGGCAATTCAGCCGCCAACCTGTGGCTGGAGGCTGAGGGCGGCAGCCCCCGGTATTTTTCAGGCCTGGAAGCAGGCCTGGCAGATTGGCTGCGGATAGGGCAACTGCTGCTAAACAACGGCAAGGTCGGCGATACGCAAATCCTCAGCCCTGAGTCCATGGCCATGCTCATCAGTCCCAGCCCGGCTAACCCGGCTTATGGCCTGCACATGTGGCTGGGTAATGCCTGGCAGGCCCAGCGTCCTTATGGGCCGGACACTCCGGTGGTGGTGCCCCATGCAGAGCCTTACCTGGCGCCGGACGTTTGGTACTTTGATGGTTTCGGCGGGCAGCGGGTGTACGTGGCGCCATCGGCGGCCCTGGTAGTGACTCGGGCCGGCGCCGTGGACATGGCCTACGACGACTCCGTTATCGTCAACCATCTGCTGCGCGGGCTGCAGCAAAGCAAGATTGACCAGGCAGCCGCGGTCTATGACGAAGAAGGCCCCAACGCGATCTATGCCGAACGCTTCGCTCAGCTGCAGCGCGAAGCCAAAGAAGGCCGAGGCCTGGCCGGCTACGACCCGGTTGTCAGCCTACCCGGCGCTGAGTCGGTGACCCCTTTACCCCGGGACTCCGCCAGCGCCGACTGGCTGGACAGCGACGCCCGTCAGTGGCTGGACAGCTTTGGTGAGGGCAACAATTCCAGCGCCATCATGGTCTGGCATAAGGGCAACATTATTTACGAAAACTATTTTGCGGGTAACACCGCCCAGTCTCTGATCATTACCCGCTCCCTGTCCAAACCCATTTCTATCATGGCCATGGGCAGGGCCCTGAAGCTGGGTTATATCCAGTCCCTGGAGCAGCCGGTGGATGAGTTTCTCACCGAGTGGAAGGGCAGCGATAAATCCTCCATGACCCTGCGGCATTTGCTGCAAATGCGCTCCGGCCTGGCCCGGCAGGGGCAGTCCATGGAGCCGGAATCTTATCTCAATCGGGCCTACCTGCACCCTTACCATATCGAAGTCATCCTGCATCAATACCCCATGGAACATCCGCCGGGGACTCGCTATGACTATTCCAACGCCAACAGTGAACTGGTGGCGCCGATTATTGAACGAGCCACCGGCAGGCGTTATGAAGATTGGGTTGGAGAAGCGGTGTTTAAGCCCCTGGGCGCCGCCGGCGGGCAGATCTGGGTCAACCGTCCCGGTGGCACCGTGCACTCAGGCTGTTGCGCAATGCTGCCAGCGGAAACCATACTCAGACTGTCGGTGTTGATTATCAACGACGGCGTCTGGAATGGCGAGCGACTGCTGCCCGAGGGCTATGTCAAAGAGATCACCAGCAGCACCCAATATAACCCCCACACGGGCATGGGCATGTATGTGGCCGGCCCTTATGTGACCAATCGCGGCGCTGCCAATCCGGACGTACCCTATGGCCATACGCTGCATTCAGAACCCTATCTGGACAAAGACCTCTATCTGTTTGACGGCAACGGCCACCAGGTGAGCTATCACGTTCCCCGCCATGATCTGATCATCATGCGGCTGGGAGTGCGACCACCCAAAGAGGTGACCTGGGATAACGCTGAACTGCCCAACTACGTGCTGCGGCAATATGCTGAGGCCAC
>CAYGPO010000228.1:0-4331 GCA_964351665.1 uncultured Gammaproteobacteria bacterium
GCCTTATCGTTTGTCTTACCGATGGTGGCCATGGCCTGGTCATCAACGACCTGCGCCCAGGACCACAGCTCGTCTTATCAAAAAGACTATCAGCGCCAGGCCCTGGAAATCTATCGACATCTGATTTCTATTCGCTCCGCTGCCGGCCAGGGCAAAGTGCCTGAGGTGGCAGAGTATCTGGCCCAGCAGTTTGTCAGCGGCGGCTTCGACGCCAGCGATATCAACATCCTGCCGCTGACCGTTGACAGCGGTGAACAGACCGCATCACTGGTGGTTCGCTACCGCGGGACCGGCGCATCGGGCAGAAAGCCGATTTTGTTCATTGCCCATATGGACGTTGTGGATGCCAAACCCGAAGACTGGCAGCGCGACCCATTTACCCTGATTGAGGAAGATGGCTTCTTTTTCGGTCGCGGCTCCCTGGATGACAAATTTGGGATCACCACCCTGACCACCGCATTCCTGCGCCTCAAGCGCGAAGGATACGCGCCCAGCCGTGATTTGATCCTCGGCTTCACCGGTGATGAGGAGACCGGGATGAAGACCGCCCGCGCCCTGGCAACCACTCACCGGGCCCTGACCGACGCCGAATACGTGCTCAACGCCGACGGCGGTGGTGGTTTCCAGGACGCCGAGGGCAAAGCCCTGGGTTTTCTCATGCAGGCGGCGGAAAAGACCTACGCCAGTTTCGACTTGACCCTTCGCAACCCTGGCGGGCACAGCTCAATGCCGCGGCAGGACAACGCCATCTATGAGCTGGCGAGGGTGCTGCAAAACATCCAGGCTCACCAGTTCCCGGCCATGATCAACGAGATCACCCAAAAGTACTTTGAAACCACCGCTGAACTAACCAACGAACCCGTCAGCAGCGCCATGCGGGCCTTTGCCGCTGATCACACCGATGCAAAGGCCCAGGCTGTTCTCAGCGAGCTCCCCGGCCAGGTTGGTGTCACTCGCACCACCTGCGTTGCCACCATGCTCAGGGCAGGACATGCAGAAAATGCCCTGCCCCAGTCAGCCACGGCCACGGTCAACTGCCGGATATTTCCTGGCACCTCGGTGGATGAGGTTAAACAGGCGCTGCTTACCGCTGGCGGCAACGAAAGCCTGGAAATATCCCTGCTGGGTGAAGCCCTGGCCAGCCCGGTGTCACCCATGAATCAGGAGATCACAGCGGCGGTGACCAGGGCCGTTAACAACCTTCATGGCGATGTGCCCGTCATTCCCTATATGGCCCCCTACGGCACTGACGGTAAGGAAATGCGCCAGGCGAATATGCCGACCTATGGGGTGATGGGGCTATTTATACGCAATGAGGACGTGTTTGCCCACGGCCTGAATGAACGAGTTCCTGTGCGATCCTTCTACACCGCGTTGGAATACTGGCATCAGGTCATGACGGAACTGGGCCAGGCCAGGTAACAGCCCAAGCCGTGTGCTGACATCCCCAGCGCGCTATGATTGCGGCCATGGATATCACTACTCAACAAGGATTACTGTTCGGTCTCATCGTCGTGCTGCTTGGCATGCTGGTTTGGGGGCGGTTTCGCTATGACCTGGTTGCGTTCGGCGGTTTGGTGGTGGCGGCGCTATTGGGTCTGGTGCCCAAGGAGGAGACCTTCAGCGGCTTTGGCCATCCGGCGGTAGTGATCATCGCGCTGGTCCTGATCGTCTCCAAGGGCCTGTCCCGGTCCGGCGCCATCGAGTTGATTTCCCACCGGGTGGTGGCCGCCGCCAGCGGATTGCGCAGCCACATTGGCATCATGGGCGCAACGGCGGCAATACTGTCCACGGTGATGAACAACGTGGCAGCCCTGGCGCTGCTGATGCCCGTGGACATGCAGGCTGCCCGGCGCGCCAAGCGTAGTCCGGCCATGACCCTGATGCCCCTGTCTTTCGCCAGCATTCTAGGCGGGATGGTCACCCTGATCGGTACACCGCCAAACATCGTCATTGCCACCTTCCGCGAAGGCGCCCTTGGCGAGGCCTACGGCATGTTTGACTTCGCGCCGGTGGGGCTGGCGGTGTCCATCGTTGGAGTGTTATTCGTCACCCTGATTGGCTGGCGCCTGATCCCCGTCGAGCGCAGCACCCAAGACTCGGGCCAGGAACTGTCGGAGCTGCTGAACTTCATCAGCGAAGCAAAACTTACCGAGGACTCAGCGCTGCTTGAGCAGCCCCTGGTTACCCTTTATCCGCTGGCCGAAGAGAACCAGGTGGTGGTGTTGGGGCTTATCCGCCGAGGCAAACGGCTGCCCGGCAGCAGCGAAGGGGAACTGCTAAAGAAAAGTGACATTGTGCTGCTGGAAGGCAGTCCTGATGCCATCGACCGTTTGCACGGCGCCGCTGGCCTTGACTACGCCAGCGTCAGTCGGGAAGGCAAGGCCGGCTCGCCGGGCAATAGCGTGGTGGAGGTGGTAGTACCGGCGGGCTCACGGATTGATGGGCGTTCATCCCGGGACATTCGGCTGCTGTATCGCCAGCGGGTGTCTCTTATCGGCCTGTCGCGCAACGGCAAACGACGCTTTCAGCGCCTGCCCACCACCACTATCCGTGCTGGAGACATCCTGCTCCTGATGGGCGCGGAGGAACAGTTGGAAGACGTGGTGCAATGGCTGGGCGTTTTGCCCCTGGCCGAGCGCGGCCATGAATTTGTGGAACGTCGCAAGGCCATGCTGGCCATTGGGATCTTTGCGGCGGCGATCGGCATTGCCAGCCTGGGCTGGGTCTATCTGCCCGTGGCGTTGGCGGCAGTGGTGGTGGCCTACGTGGTGCTCCACGTGGTGCGCCTGTCGGAACTGTTCGAGTTTGTTGAATGGCCGGTGATCGTGCTGCTGGGCTCCATGATCCCCATCGGTCAGGCGCTGGATTCCAGCGGCGGCACAGCGCTGATTGCCCAGGCCATTGTGGGCTGGACTGAGGGCTGGCCAACGGTGGCGGTAATGGTAGTGCTTATGGCGGTCACCATGACTTTGTCTGACGTGCTCAATAACGTGGCCACGGCGCTGATTGCCGCCCCCATCGCCATCGATATTGCCCAGCGTCTTGAAGCCAATCCTGATGCCTTCCTGATGAGCGTTGCGGTGGCGGCATCCTGCGCTTTTCTGACGCCCATCGGGCACAAGAACAACACGCTGATACTAGGCCCTGGTGGCTACCGCTTTGGCGATTATTGGCGCCTTGGTTTACCCCTGGAAGTTCTGGTGCTGGTGGTCAGCGTGCCGGTAATTCTCTGGGTGTGGCCTCTATAGGGATATGACCGTTAGCCCTGGGCTCCCACGCATTAAGACCTGCTTAAGCCAGCGATACCCTCAGCAGAAGCGACCCACCTGACTTTCGGTTGTGCTGTTTAGCGGTATCAGTCTCAACCGCTTGCCTGGGAATTTAGTGCCGTTACCTTGCCAAAACCCGAAAAGCCCTGGGGCCGGTTTTGCGCTGTGGAAAAATCCAAGGGGTAGCTTCTACCCAGCACCCGGCGAGCGGAATCATGATCGATTTTACGTCCAAAGGTGAGGCTGATAGCTTCGACCTGACTCTCCAAAGTTTCCAGTGACGGCAATTGGCCTGTGAACACGGCCTGACGCACCTGGGGGGCAACGACGGGCTGCGTTTGGGTTTGGTGCCAATGCCACAGCAGATAGGTGGGCTCAAACAGCAGTCGACTTCGATTCCATTGCTCAGGGATAGCCGCCAAAGCCTGACGCTGGATCAGTCGCGGCACGTGCAAGACTGGGTTGGGAGCATACACATTTTGGCAGCGAAAAAACATCAGAGTGTCCCACAGCCAGCGGTGCCAGGTGGCCATTTCCTTGTTCGGTCGTTTGCGTTGTCGACGGGCAATCACGGGTCGAGAAAAGGTGACCTCCGGATCATCGAGGGCTCTTAGTAGCACCATATCGTCGTGCCACCAGATCCATCGATCGAAATGGTGAGCAAACACCGTTTGATGTTCCCACAGTCGCAGTACTTTGTTGGCCCTTGGACTGTGGCACCAATCGGTGATTGCCTGCACCTTATTTTGGTCTAACCACGTCGGCGGCGGAAGATGCTCTTCCTCCACCAGTAGCGCTATGGGCCAGTCGCCAAGATGGCGCCGAATGGACGCAACTACGACAGGAAGATAGTCGTTTTCTTTCGGGCGGTAGCTGATCGCAATTGGCGCCCGGGTTTCAGTACTTTGCCTGTCATTCATTTTTTTACCTCCCTATCTGATCCCACAGTGCTCGCGGAGGGTGCCAGTTTAATTGGCAAAGCCGCTTGATGCACAGCGAAAATATTCGATCAGCGTGTGTGAAATGGCGATGACCATCGGGGGTGGCTGGACACCGGTG
>CAYGPO010000229.1:0-4324 GCA_964351665.1 uncultured Gammaproteobacteria bacterium
ACACTGGAGGGTCAGGTCTTGCACCGCTAGGCTCACTACCCGCTTTTTCCCGAGAAAATAAATTTGGGGAGGGCCGAGCCCCTGTGTCTTTCCCTAGTTTTCTAGGATTCCAAGGGCGGTCGCGTTATAGCGCGGCTGTCTTCTCGTACAACCAATATCTGGTTTCCAGCTATCGACACAAGAGAACGCCAATCGGCATACTCGGCGAGTAGCCTGTCACAGTTATTTTGGACCACATGTTTAATCTCCCGGTCAGGGATGCCATCGGATCGGCCTGATTAAAGCGGCTTCATGAAAAAATTGCCATGGTTAGCAGTTTATGAAACCTATCTCCGACGGCAAAACTCCAATTAAATCTAAAGTTTAGCGCGCATCAGTCGATAGGTCTGGAAGCACTGAGACTATCGCACATGCTTCCTGTAGAACAAAACAGTTCCTCCACCACGCCGATTTTATCCAGCAGATGGCGACTGATGGATCCTAAATTTCGCCGCAATGCGCGGCCCTATATCGCGCAGTGTCTGCTGGCGACGACCTCAATCTTTATGATCCTTCTTGTGTTGGATACTGTGACCCAAACCGCTCTTTTAGCGTCGGTTGGTGCAAGCGCGTTTATTGCGTTTTCCATGCCTCACATCAACGCGTCCAAACCTCGCTATCTGCTAGGGGGCTACATAGTGGGAACGTTGGCAGGCTGCGGCGCAGCGCTTATCGCCGATGTCGTTGTCGACATAATCCCTCTAGCCAACCTCTTAGCCGCAGCGTTAGCGACAGGAAGCGCAATCTTTCTAATGGTGATCACCGATACGGAGCACCCTCCTGCCGCAGCATTGGCAATGGGCTATGTGCTCAACGAGTGGAACCTGACCACTGTGCTGGTGGTGTTTATTGGCGTGATCGCTATTTCAGTCATCAAGGAATGCGGGCGCGACGCCATGATCAATTTGTTGTAACCCTAAGGTTATAATTGAGCCTGACCCCATTTCCAGAAAGATTCGCCAATGCTTCGTCCCGTTCGTCATTTCACCCGGAAAGGCTACATCGAATATCGCATCGAAAGCGATAAGTTCCCCGACGGCCATTGGGGCTTTGAAGACTTCACGCTCACCCGCCACTCTAACGGAGACCGCGTTCTACGCGCGCATTGCGAATTATGGGATGACGACGTGCTGATTCGCGACGTTGTTCAATCGGTCGACAAGGATTTTCTGCCGCGAGACGCCTACATTCGCCTGACCAAGGGCGACGCTTTTCTTGGCGCGGCGATCTATCGATTTGAAAATGGGCAAGTGTCGGTTGAAGGGGTCAACACCCTAACCGGCGTGACCAGCGAAACCCGGCCTTTTGCACCCAAAATACCGGGGTTCGGGACCCACGCGGTCAATTCGGACGGATGGCTGTCCGCACACTTCGACATGTCGACCGGGCCGCGCATCATCCAGATTGAAGACCTCACCCTGAGTTCGACCGATCATCGCGGCGCCTCAGGCCCGGAAATCGGCGACCCGATCGCCACCACCGTTGAGTACTTTGGCGACGAAACCGTCACAGTCGCGGCCGGGACGTACCGTTGTCACCATTTTGCATTCCTAACCGCCTCGAACGATCACCCGCCGTACCATTATTGGGTCACGGCTGACGGCGATTTCATCTTCGTGAAAGGTCAGGTCGCGGCACCCTACCATTGGACTTTCGAACTGACGAAGCTGGATGACTGGGAGCCTGGACTTAGCCACATCAAGTAGTGTCGCGGTCGCCGATCGAATGTTCAGCACACCGATTTTCTAACCCGCGTGCTCAACCGGGAAATCGCAAATAACAACACTCGAGCAATACTCGAGGGTCACACTCGAGGGTCAGGTCTTGCAACGCAACACTCACCACCGGCTTTGTGCCGAGAAAATAAATTGGGGCGTCCGAGCCCTTGCACTTGTGTGGCCCTGCAAGACCTGACCCGATTGGTGACGCCGATTGGCCCAATGCAGTAAAGTTTCCAACCATTGCCGATTTACTCTGTTCCTTTACTCCGCCCCTGGGAATTGACATTCCGCCGGGGACAAAGTAATGCATTACAATTGGGCGGAGAGCCGGAGGTATGTTATGGATCAAGCAACGTCTTTTGTCGTCAGGTCGCTGTTGCTGTTGGCGGCGTGGTTGGTTGTTCCCTCGGCGATCGCGGGCGCCGTTCGAGTCAGTGAGAACGGTCGTCGCGCCAGTAGTCCTGAAATCGCCATGGGACCAGACGGAGCCATCAATGTGGTCTGGCTGGACAAGGGTCTCACCACCGACAGACCGGCTCCTGCCCCCTCCCGCCGAGGCAAACACAGCCATCGCTCTTCCACCGACCTGTATTTCGCCCGTTCCGAAGACGGCGGCGCAAGCTGGAGCAAGCCCTCACGCGTCAACGAACAAGCGGGGGAAATCTGGGGTTTTTCCGTCAGCAAGCCACGGATCGGGGTTGGGCCAACGGGCACAATCCATGTGTTTTATCCAGCCAACGACTATTCAGCCACCTACGACAAGTCGGTTGTAAGCGCACGCTATCGCCGGTCGACAGACAACGGGAAGTCTTTCTCGGCGCCTAAAACCATTAACCTTCCCGCAGCAGCGGACCGGGAAGCCGTGCTGGGCGAACACCTGGCGGCCACAAACTCCTTCGGCACCCTGGGTGTCGCGCCCGATGGCACCGTCATTGTGGCGTGGCAGAACACCGATAAAATCCAAAAACACAGCGACGGAGCAGACGGATATGCCGCCGTTTCAACCGACGACGGACAGACCTTTGGTCCACCAATTCCCATATTGCCCAACAACGACATCTGCCCGTGCTGCCAGTTCACCATCACCTTTGATGAGGAGACGGCCTACCTGGGGCTGCGCAAAATTTTTGAAGAAGGACGCAACAGCGTGGTGGCTCGCTCCAGCGATGGCGGCAAATCCTTTGACATGGATGGCCAGCTGGACTTTGACAGCTGGGATATCGACGGTTGTCCGCTCAAGCCCACCGAACTGGGCGTTGCCGGTGAAAACGTCTACGCGGCAGCCTATACCGGCGGTGAAAACCCACCAGGCCTCTATTTCAGCTATTCACGGGACGGTGGCAGGACCTTCAGCGGACGACAGCAGGTGCACCCGGACGCCAGCGTTGCTGATGCACCCGCATTAACGGTTGACGCCGCAAACCGGGTTCGGCTGGTGTGGCATGCCAAGGCGGGCGGGGCGTTCCGGCTCTACACGTCTGTGTCCATGGACAGCGGTGCCACGCTCAGTAAACCGGCGGAGATTGTCATGCCCGCTGGCAAAGCAAGATACCCAGCCACTGTCGTGGCGGAAGACGGCACCGTGGTAGTAGTGTGGGAACACGACAACGAAGAGGTGTTGGTGACCACCCTGCCCCCACCCAACAGCACGTCAGGCCAGTGAACCCTGCGGCCGCGGCGCTGCTGTTGGCACTTTGCCTGTCCAGCGCACCGGCGGCTGAACGGCCCCTCACTGGCGTGGACGCGGTCGGGCTAAAGGCGGTGCTGGATAGTTATCAGGGCAAGGTCGTCCTGGTGAATTTCTGGGCAACCTGGTGCGGCCCTTGCCTTAAGGAAATACCGGTGCTCAAAAAGGTAGAGGCTGATCTGGCCGAACGCGGCTTTGTGCTGCTGCCGGTGTCGCTGGATGCGGCTGACAGCGCCGACTCAGTGGTTAGACCCTTTGTGGCCCGACACTTTCCCGAATTCTTCAGCTACCTCACGCTGGAACGCGACATGGACGATCTCGTCAGCGTCATTGACGAGGGCTGGAACGAGATCCTGCCCACCACCTACCTGCTGCGTCGCGACGGCAGTGTGGCGAAAAAGCTCCAGGGCAGCTACAGCAAGGAGCAGTTTCTTGCGGCCATCGAACCACTGCTGTAGGGAAAACGTCGAACCTCACGGGTCGGGCCCTGGTTTCGTATTGCCGCGCCGTTCCTTAAATAAGGGACTATCAATGCCCGGCGTTTTCGAAATACGATCAGACTAAGACTGACATGCACGAATACCAAGCCATATTACAAGCCATTCACGACCAAACGACAGCTACCGCGGATAAGGGTACCGTCGCGGCCTATATTCCGGAACTGGCAAAAATTGATGTCAGCCAGTTTGGTTTGTCCCTTCGGCTGGTAGACGGGTCGGAATACAGCGTCGGTGATTACGCGACACCGTTTTCCATTCAGAGTATTTCGAAAGTTCTGGCCCTAACCAAAGCGTTGTCCATTGGCGTCGCTGATATCTGGGACCGAATAGACGTAGAACCTTCGGGCAATCCCTTTAATCACCTGTCCTTGCTGGAA
>CAYGPO010000230.1:0-4277 GCA_964351665.1 uncultured Gammaproteobacteria bacterium
TTCCAAATTTATCTCCTGGCGGGAATGCTGGGCCTGATTACCTTTTATGTGGGCGCACTAGTGTTTGGCTCTGGGGCTGTAGCTCCGCTAGTCATTCGGATCTTGGGTGAGAAAACTGGCGGCCCCTTGCTGCGCGCCTACTGGCCACGCTATCACGCCTTTGGTGTGGGTGGCGGCGCACTGATTACCCTCGGTGCTATCACCACCGGTTTGACCGGCTACCTGACGGTTGGCCTATCTTTGACTTTAGTCGTGTTTGCCGCCGTGATGACGCTGTTGTTTGCCATTGGTTGGCGGCTGATCCCGGCCATCAACCATGCACGGGATAGCGGACAGCACCTACGTTTCAACCGTTTACACCGGCTTGATGTGATGATGGTTAGCGCTGGCCCGCTGATCGGACTTGGGCTGGCCGCAGGGGTGCTGGCAACGCTGCCGTCTCAGTTGGGCTGAGCGCACGGCGAGGCTACGGGGACAGAGGGAAAATGGCTTTAGCAGATCATCAAACTACTACTCTGCGCTGGCTGGCTTGGCTGCCGCTGGTGGTGTTTTTGTTTCCGCTGCTGGCGGTGAATCTGGCCTGGTGGATCTCCACCCAGGCCCAGGCGATTCCCAGCTGCATCCCCTATCTGCACGGTTGCGCCAGCATCAGCGCCGCCGGGCGGGGCGAACCGGCCATCTTTATGTTTCGCGGCGCCATGATCGCCAGCGCCGTCCTCACAATGTTGTTCTGGGTCCTGGCCTCAGCTTGGCTGCGGGCTCTGGCGGTGCCGTCAGCTCCCCGCCTTCGTGCCATGGTGCTTCTGGGCATAGGCGGCAGTCTGTTTTTGATTGTGTACGTGGTGTATCTGGGTACCGAGGGAGAGGCCTACCGCCTGATGCGACGCTATGGCATCAATTTCTATTTTGGTCTGTCTTATCTTGCTCAGGTGATTTTGGCGGGCTACGTATGGCGATACGGCAAGGGCTGGGGGCTGTCGCCCTGGCTGTCTCGAGTCATGCTGCTGTCCTGCGCACTGCTGCTGCTGATGGGCCTGGCAAGTATTCCCGCCAAGGACTGGGCGTTGGACCGCAAAGCGATCAGTAACATCCTTGAATGGAATCTGTCTTTGCTGATGGTGATGTTCTATGGCTTCAGCCAGCTCGCTTTTCAGAAAACCGGGTTCCAGGTCAAAACCCAGGTGTGTCCGGACAACCCCTGACCACCATCAGCGCTCAGTACAATAGCCCAACAGCTGACGACAGGTTCGGCTGAGCCTCCCATGCCTGGAGTCAGGGTCCACAAAAATTCGGGAAAGGCGAAGGCTTCCCAGGCTTTTTACGAATCACCCTAGGCATAGTCCACACGTATAATCGTGCCATTAACGACGTAAGGTATGTTCGCCATGCAGCGTTTTAGTTCTTTACCATCTTGGGTTTCGCTATGCGCCATCGCTCTACTCGCTGTGATGCTGGTGACCATTCATGAGACCTCCTATGCCGGGGTATTCAGTGGCCGGCCGGATGTGCTGGTCTGCTCGGTAGACGACCCAATCAATGCTCAGCCCTGGGATCAATTTGTGTTCTACGTCAGCGCTCGACTTGAGGACGGCGGGGTTCTTTACAAATCCCTGACCTCAAACCCGGTGCTGGTGACTATTAAAGGTGACGGCCTGCTGGTGGGTAAAAACCTGGCCGATTGCGATGGTAAGACCATTGCCGAGCTGCGTGAGGCAGGCCGGGCATTTGATTTTATGAAGCAATCCCCAGGTCGGTAGATCCGGCGGGCGGTAAACGGCAATTTTACGCCAAGCATAGTAGATTTATTGGGTGGCCGGAAACCTCAGTTGTCTTCTCCCATATCGCGTCTGTCGGCAGGCGCTGGTGTTCTTTTTTCTGTTGGCTGTGCTGGCATCAGGGCCGCCTATCAGAGCGCAGTCTCTCGATCCGCAATCCATTGAAGCCTCTGGGGCGGTCATTCGGGACATCGTTTTTACCCGCCAGAACGTTTTTGACCTGACTGATCCGGAAGAGGATGGCCGGCTTTACCGTCTGGCCAATCGCCTGCACCGGGTAACCCAGGAGCCGGTGGTCGAAGGCCAGCTGCTGTTTCAGCCTGGGGACGCCTTTAAGGCACGATTGCTGGAAGAGTCGGAGCGAATCTTGCGCCGCAATGAGTTTCTGATCGACGCGACGATCCGACCGATACTCGTTGAAGACGGCATGGTTGATATTGAGGTGATCACCGAGGATGTCTGGTCGCTGACCCCTAAAGCCTCGTTCTCGCGCAGCGGTGGCGAAAACCGGGTTAGCCTGGGCGCGGAGGAGGTGAACCTATTGGGCCAGGGGCAGGTTTTGCGCGCCCGCTATCTAAGCACCGTTGACCGAGACTCTACCCAGTTTGAGTTCGAGGACCTGACCCTAAATAACGGCTGGTGGGGGCTTCGACTACAGGCGGCGAACAATTCAGACGGCGATTCCGCACGCATCTCACTGGACCGTCCGTTCCCCGCCCTTGACGCCCGCTGGTCTGCCGGAGTCACGCTGACAACAGACGACCGGGTTACACCGCTCTACAGCCTAGGGGAGGAAAGCGCTGAGTTTCGTCATCAGCGGGAATTCTACAGGGTGTACGGTGGCTGGTCGGCGGGCCTTCATGACGGCTGGGTGCGCCGCTGGAGCCTCGGATTGATCTATGACGACAACCGCTTTTCCCAGCCCCTGGAGCCCGACCCAAGCCGAACCACGTTTGTTCCGGAGGATCGAATTCTTCGATACCCGTTTTTGAGCCTTGAGCTCATCGAGGACCGCTTCGAGAAAGCGGAAAATGTGAATGCCATGGGGCGCACGGAAGACGTCCTGCTGGGGGCCCGCCTGGCAGCTTCCCTGGGTTATTCGTCAACTGGTCTGGGCGCTGATCGAAATGCATGGATTGCCTCAGCCAGGGGCAGCATCGGCTTTGGTTCACTGAACACCAGCGCGCTGCTGCTGGCCATGGAGGCCAACGGCCGAATCCACGATGGCGACCTGCGCAACGCCCGGCTAAGTTTCGATGCGCGCTACTATCGACGCCAGTCTGATCGTCGGACCTTCTTTCTCGAGGCATCCGGCACCGCCGGCCACGATCTTGATCTTGACGACCCCATAGAACTGGGTGGCCGAACGGGTCTAAGGGGTTATCCGTTGCGTTACCAGGGCGGCGACTCTAAGGCTGTGTTGTCCGTAGAACAACGTTGGTTCACCAACAAATATCCCTGGCGCCTGTTCCGCCTGGGTGGCGCGGTGTTTGTCGACCTGGGGCGCACGTGGGGTGTCAATCCCATTGACGAAGAAAACCAGGGCTGGCTGAAGAACGTCGGCTTTGGCCTGCGCATTGCACCGGTGCGCGCCAGCCGCCGAATCATTCATATCGATTTTGCCTTTCCCCTGGACGGCGACTCGTCCATCGATTCGGTTCAGGTGCTTTTCCGGGCCGAAAGCTCGTTCTGATTCCTGCCCACGCCCGCCGAATCGCCATCGACCCTCATTCGCCTGGCCCGCAATCAGCACGCCTTCAAGTCGTCAGCAGCACACTGCATACAGTCCACAAACTTCGTGCTGAGGCACTGATTAACATGTGGTCCGAGTACATCCCATCGATTGAATTTATCTGCGATGACTATTTGTCATTTGCCCAAGCCTCGAAGCTCAGGTATTTCAATACCTTGATCGAACCGAACTTGAGACTGTAATGACAAGCTTGGATCCGTTAAGCCTGAATCAGAACCACCTCGATAGCTATCGCATCCAGGGATTAGCTTGCCTGCAGAACGTCTTTGAATCTGAGTGGATCGATCATTTGCTGACAGCCTGGCCAACCAGTGGCGACCAGCTGCCATCCCTGTGGATTCCCTGACGCCGGTGGACAAGGCGCAGACTCCTAGCCCCGGTTCGGGCACTGCCGCCTGTTCACAGACCCCGGCGCTGTAGCCATTCACGAAACTGGCGCATCAGTTTCCGTGCCCACAGGTATTGGTTTCCCAAAATCGATAGCCCTAACGCCAAAAGCAACAGCCCCGGACCGGGCAACACCAACAAGACCATACCCATCAAGCAAAGCAGAAAACCGGCTGTTGCCAGCAGCGGTCGTTCTGGCCAAATTGTGGCGAGATTGATCATCTTTTTCCTTCTAAAACAACGTTGCTGGGGCGTTAGTGGAATACATAGCAGGAATGGTGCCAGGAATTTGAAACAGAATCGGGGCAGGTCCTACAGAGAATCGGGGTCATGTCAAGAATCGGGGTCAGGTCTTGCAGTGC
>CAYGPO010000231.1:0-4255 GCA_964351665.1 uncultured Gammaproteobacteria bacterium
ACGAGTCGCTTAGAACTCGTAGCGCAATCCGATGCGCATTCTCCAAAGCGATGTCTGGCCATTGCGCTGCTCGGCCTGACCCAGCGCCTGCTGCTCGGCCGTCACGCCGTAAGGAAATGAGGGCTGCTCAAGGATGCCCCAGTCGTCGTTCAGAAGGTTCGTCAGATTGTCGATGACGAAGAAAACGCTGCCTCGGTGTTCCGGGCTGAACCCGGGTATTTCCTGGGACACCCGAAGGTCGATCTTGCTGAACGATGAGCCTTCTTCGCTGTTACGCGTTCCACCGATCGGCAACACGTTCTGCTCGAAGTCGAGGAACGGTTGAAAGCCGAATGCGCCAATGGTGCCGGAAGCCCCATCCAGCGTGATGCTGTAAGGAATACCCGAGTTGTACTGGCCAAACAGCGAGACACGAGTCTCGTAGTCTTTAAAGAAATACTTCGAGTAATTCATTACCGCCGTGATGCGATGCTCGATTGCCCAGTTGGAAGGTGCCAGCTCTTCCGCCTGTGGGTCGGTGAACGCTCGATTGATGTAGTTCGAGAAAGCCACCGACGAGGTCATCGGGTTTACGTCTTCCGCTTGAGTCCATGCGTAACCTAATCGCAGGTCAATGCCGTTGTCCCAGGTTTTGAAGGCGCCGAAAGAAACCGACTCGGACTCATTGCCGTTGCCGCTGTTTGTCAACACGAATGCCGCCTCTCGGACACTGTCATACACCGGGTAACCAAGATCGTTAACGCCGGTCTGCTCGAGATCGGCACGCTTGTAGATAGCGGTATCTTTGCCGCGGGTGATCTGCAGGTCCGCCGTCACGGTCCAATCCCGAGGCGCAAACCAGGTCAATCCCGCCGTGAACTTCCATTCACTTGGGATATCAAAATCCGGATCCAGGAAGATAATTTCGAAGTTGCTGCCATCGCCAGCGGCAACCACGTCAGCAATGTTTTGCGGTACGCAATAGCCTGGACCCTGAACAGGCACGCCTGCCTCACAGTTCACGTAGTTTTGTGCAAACAGATCCACTCCATCAATGCGTGCCTGAACTGCCGTGGTAGAGGTATTGCTGTAGGTGTTCGACAGCCATACGTTCGGGTTACCACCGGAGAACAGACCCAAACCACCGCGGAAGCTCAGAGTATCCGAAAAGTCGAAGCTGACGCCGAGGCGCGGCTGCAACAGGTCGCGACCATCGAGGGTCGCATTGTTGCCGAAGCCATAGCTCGCCTGAAAGTCCTGGTTCAGATTCGGCGCATCGTCAGTGGTGTAGTAATCCCAGCGTAAGCCATAGGTCAGGCTTAGGCGATCGTTAACCTGCCATTCGTCCTGGACAAAAAGATAGTTGATCGCGTATTCAAACGATTCTGCGATGTCGTCTTGGTTGTTACTGATCGCGTTGCCGTAGTAGACCCTCGCGGCCATTCCGTTGCGGAAATCTTCGATGCTGTCGAAACGAAGCTCGGTATCAACGTGCTGATAGAACAGGTTGAAGATGTCATACGATTCGCGCTCATAGCCGAATGTCAGCGCGTGGTCGTTCAACTGATAGCGACCACGAGCAACCAGCTGGTCGATGGTGTAGTCCAGCTCGTTGGCGTGACGGCTATCGTCACCCCCGAGGTAAACATCGACGTTATCCAACTCAACTCGCACTTCACCAAAATCGTTGCCGGCGCGCGGCTGTTGCAGGAAATCCACATCACTGCGAGAGACCCGCAGCTCGGTGGAGAAATTCGACGTCCAGTCCGAATAGAGGCTCAGGATGGTCGAATTGAGTTCGGCGCCACGGTTGTAGAAGTGATCGGCAAACTCAAACTCGGTGTTTTCACCATCTGACGGGGTGGCATTGAATGAGTCGTTGTACATGTAGGTGAAAGCCAGACGCTGAGTATCGCTGGCATACCAATCCAGCTTGGCGATGTACTTTTCGTCTTCAAAATCGAAATTGCCCGGTGCGCTGGCACCTGGATCAAAACCGTAAACGTCTCGGGAGATTTGTGCAATCTCGTCAAGCTCATCCTGGGTGACCAGGACTTCGTTCACTGCGCCACTGCCAATAGCGCCGCGATCGTTGAAGTCGACACCGTCATAGCGCTCGTAGGCCGCGTAGAAGAACAGCTTGTCCTGGACCAACGCGCCTCCGATCTCGAAGCCATAGCGGGTTTCGTCGTAATCCGTGACTGAAATGTCATCGCCTTCCAGGGAGTCGCCCTGGAACGAGTCGCCGGCGAAGTCGGTAAATATCGATCCCCTCAACTCGTTGGTGCCCGATTTGGTGACCGCATTGATGTTACAAGCCGAGAACCCACCGTAGGTGACGCTCATCGGCGCGAGCTCAACCGCGACACCTGAGATGGCATCAAACGGAAAAGGCATACGCTGCGTCGGATAGCCGTTGGAGTTCAAGCCGAAGCCGTCATTCAATCGAATACCATCGATCGTCAGACTGTTAAAGCGCGGGTTGGCGCCGTTGCACTGGATGGAATCAGCGTTGGTCGACTGATCGATATAAATCCGAGGGTCCTGGCCAATGATGTCGTTGATATTACGGTTGATCGCCGGCGAGTTTTGGATCGAATCGAGATCGAATATCGCCGTCGGCCCAATCGCTGTCACTGCTACTTCAGAGATCGTCCCCATTACCACCATTTCCTCCAGTGGATTAAGCTGGTAATTCAACTGAGCTTGTTGGCCAACCGCAAGGGCCAGACTCTCGGTGGATGCAGTGCCCTGCTGTGAGACGACGTTCACTTTGTAGTTGACGCCAGCGGGTAACTGACGAACGTAGTACAAACCACCTGCGTCGGTTTCGGTGCTGCGGGTCAGACCGGTTGCCAGGCTGACCACGGTGACGGTCGCACCAGAAACCGGCTCGCCGCTTGATGAGGTGACAACCCCTCTTACGGCGCCAGTGGTCTCCTGGGCGTGAACAGGGGCGCCGAAGAACACCGCTGCGACGGAAAAACAGGCTAAAACGTAGCCAAGACGCTGCTTGATAGAGCGTGTGTGAGTTGAGGTTTTCAAGATTTCCCCCTGCCTGGTCAGTATTTTGTGATGATGCGAAGGCTAGCGGTGGTTTGTGACTGATTCGTGACATTCCAGCGGCAACTCGCCTTAACGTCATGTTAACAAAAAGCTCCCCAGGTGAAACGGTTCATTACGCTGTTAATACCATTTACCATCAGATTTTAATGTCGCAAAAGTCGAAGCAACTTTAAGATACGCTCACAACCTTCTGCAATACTAGGAAAAGACTAGCAACGGCCTTTTGATTTGGCGCTGGCGGTGCCTGACCGGTCTTGTCGCTATCCGCGCGCGCATGGCGAGATATTGCGGCTCGCCGCGTGGATCGACGAACACCGGATCGATAGCATATCGAAAAAAGTGTTGGGGGCTGCCGATCTCGGCGTAGCGCCCCAAATGGAACAGGGGCTTTCGTCATCTTGGGTAAAAGGTGACAGTCTTACCCCCCTGACGTGTCTACGTGTGGGAATTGGTGTTGAAAGGGCTCGATACTACCGATGCAACCCACTTGGCGATGATAGGGTTAGGAGAGGGAGGCGCTGAAAACGATGAATGCCTATCAGTTCGGATATGCAAGTTCAGTCATTCACTAAGTCGGAGGGTTCGAAAATGACAGCAAGACGTCGACCGCCTATGCACCATGGAGTGCATCTGGCAGAATTTTTGAAGGCATTACTGGATTAGTTTGAGCTTGAATCTTCTATGACCCCTGTCAGACCTCTGGCTCGGCCAGCCCCAGCCTGGAGCACCACGGTGCTGGTCGGCGTCGCAATTCCAGTCCTGCTTATGCTGGTACTTTCGACAGCGTCCGCACCGCTGGCTTTGGCGAGCGGCCCAATATTCACCTTAGGCCTGATGGGCGTCGGCATAATTGCAGCGGCGACTGTTGGACACTTCTGGGTCGGCGTCCTTTTGGCGATGCTGAATGTATCGTGCCTAATCCTGCTGGCACTTGCGCTGGGCATGCCAACGCTGCCGCATCCATTCTCAACCGCATTGGCCATGGTCATCGCCAGCGGCAGTTTCGCCGCGCGAGGCGCTCTGTTTGCGAAAACCTTATCTCATAGAGGATGGTTGATGGCATTGTTTGTTGTCGCCGGCGAGGCATCTGTTTTACTCATAAACTACGCTTTTCCAGGCGCGCTGCCGGTTTGGTTTCTAGCACTTCTACCTGCTCAGTGGGCCAGCATTGCAATCCAGACGGCGCTCACCGGGACTGGCACGTTTGCGG
>CAYGPO010000232.1:0-4145 GCA_964351665.1 uncultured Gammaproteobacteria bacterium
GTTGTAGATCTTGGTGGGCGCGATCATGGGCGTTCGAACCAGCGGCATATTGATCGTGGTGAAACTGATTCCAACGTCAGCAAACTCCGAAGCGGCGCAGCGGGAGAACGCGTCCAGGGCGGACTTCGACGCCACGTAGGCTGAAAATCGCGGCGCATTAGACAACACCCCGATGGACGAAATGTTGATGATCTGACCCTGATTTCTTTCGGTCATATGGGGCAGACAGCGCATGATCAGCCGCAGCGAACCAAAATAATTGAGCTGCATCGTTCGCTCAAAATCATGGAAGCGGTCGTAGGAGGAGGCAATGGAACGCCGAATGGAACGACCAGCGTTGTTGACCAGAATATCCACCGAGCCGTGGTCTGCAACGACTTTATCAATCAGGTCGTCACAGTGCTTAAGGTCAGTCAGGTTGGCGACATAATAATGAGCATCGCCGCCCACCGACTTCATTTCCTTTACAGTGTCGATGAGCTCCTGTTCCTTGCGCGCCACCACGATTACCTTGGCGCCCCTGGCCGACAGCGCGATGGCGCTGGCCCGACCGATGCCTGACGAACCGCCGGTGATGACCACAACTTTATCTTTAACAGCCGTGGCCAGGGTACGGTCTACGAACAGGTCAGGATCCAGGTTACGTTCCCAGTAGTCCCAAATTTTCCAGGCGTAGGTATCCAGCGGCGGCACCGAAATACCGCTACCCTTCAGGGCCTTTTCTGTAGAGCGGGAGTCAAACCGGGTCGGATAGTTGATTAGCTGCAGCACCGACTGGGGAATGCCCAGATCGTTTAATACCATGGCACTGATGCGCTTGACCGGCGGCAGCATCGCCAGCGCCTGACGAATGCTGCGGGGAATAAAACTGAACATGCGCGCATCGATACGCATGCTCATCTCCGGCGCATGGCCAGCCCGAGCAAACAGATTGAGGACTTCGCCTATGCGCTGGGGCTTGGGGTCGGTCAGATGAAAGCACTGGCCGTCCAGTCCGGACTTGTGGGCAATGTGGTCCAGGGCGTCAGCGACAAAATCTACCGGCACCATGTTTACCCGCCCTCCTTCGATCCCAATGGTTGGCACCCAGGACGGCAAAAGTCGGCGCATTCGCTGGATCAGCTTGAAAAAATAGTAGGGCCCATCAATTTTGTCCATCACCCCGGATTCCGAATGCCCAATGACTATGGCAGGCCGGTAAATTCGGAATTTCAGCGCCGTTTGATCTCGCACCAGCTTTTCTGAATCGTGTTTGGTTCTGAAATAGGGATGATCCAGATTCTCGGCCTCATCCAGCATGTCCTCGCGGAACGTCCCGGCGTACAAACCGGCAGCGGCAATGGAACTGACGTGGTGGAAACAACCCACCTTTAGCTCCTCAGCCAGGGACATGGCATTTTTGGTGCCGTTAATATTGGCGGGAATCTGTGCCTCGGCGCTGGCGCCAAGATCATAAACGGCGGCCAGATGGAAAAAATGCCGGACCTTGCCCTTCAGACCGTCGCGTATTTTCTTACTCACACCCAGGTTACTGCGGGTCAGATCACCGGTCACCGGAGTCACTCGTTCTCCGCCGGGCATCTGTTTCAGGGACTCCAGCAGCTTTTTCTTTGATTGGCTGCGGGTCAATACATAAATCTTGCCTCTGCGATTTTTAAGTAGGTTCGCAAGCAGGTGTCGGCCGATAAAGCCGCTGGCACCGGTAACAAAATAGGACATCCGGGTTCCCCTTAAAATATTTCGAAATTTTTAGGCTGATTCTCTTCAACGATGGGCATAGAGTAGCAGCATGTTAGCGCCTGTTGAGAATTGCCCTTTTGCGCAGCATAATCGCAGTATCTATGGAGTATTGCATTGACCAATTTTGACAAAGCCTTTGAACAGGCGGCGGCGGACGCCAAAAGCCTCCCGGAAAAGCCTGACAACGATACCTTGCTCAGACTGTATGCCCTTTATAAACAGGGCTCGGCAGGAGATGTCAGCGGCGACAAGCCCGGCTTTTTCGATTTTGTAGCCAGCGCTAAATACGAAGCCTGGGAGGCTCTGGCCGGGACCCAACAGCAAGATGCCCAGAAAAAGTACGTGGAATTGGTCAATCGACTGAAAGGGTGAAAACCCGGGACCGAATTCTGCAAACCGCCCTGGCCCTGTTCAACGAACAGGGGGAAGGTGCCGTCAGCACCAACCACATTGCTGATGAGATGGACATCAGTCCGGGCAATCTTTACTACCATTTCCGTAACAAAGACCAGATCGTCACTGAGCTGTATGAGGGCTTTCACAGCAGTCTTTCTTCGCTGCTGGAGATCCCGGACGGCATTTCGCCGGAACTTGAAGACGTCTGGCTGTTTCTCCACCTGCTGCTGGAAAAGATCCACGACTATCGATTCTTCTACCACAATCTAAACGACATCCTGCGTCGACTCAAACCCTTAAAACGTCAGTTTGGGTTCCTGCTGGAAGCGAAAAAACGCGCTGCGGGGGAGCTTTGTCGACAGTTACGCGACAGTGGCCAGATGATTGCCAGTGACGAAGATATTGAAGATCTGAGCACCTCGCTGGTGATGGTGGCCACATTTTGGATCAGCTATGAATCCACCAGCAAGGTGAGCAGCTTGGGACTGGGTGAACAACCGGGCAATGGCGCCTATCAGGTGATGTCCCTGCTGACGCCGTTTTTGCGTGAACCCGAACGCAGTCATTTGCGAACATTGGCCCAGGCCTATCGACGCTGACCCGCGATCCACAATGGTTTATCCTTGCTGCACACGCCACTTGGACGGCGCAGGACAGCATATGACCGCACACGACAGCAAAGGGGAATTCTGTGCAGGCACCCATTGAAATACCCAACTTCGAGCTGATCGATGAGTTGGGCAGAGGCGGCATGGCGCGTGTCTATCTGGCCAATCAGCTTCAGCCCAAGCGCAAGGTGGCTATCAAGATTGTTGCGCCCACCGCCGGTCAGGACGACAGTTTCATGGAAAGCCTGAAGCTGGAAGGTGATATGGCCGCCCAATGCAGCCACGCCAATATTGTCACGGTCTACGCCTGCGGCGTTGTTGATCATCATTACTATCTGGCAATGGAATTGCTTAGCGGCGGTGATCTCACCGCTCGCATAAAGCGCGGCATTGAGGGCGAAGAGGCCCTGACTATCCTCAAGGACATGGCTGGAGCCCTGGACCATGCCCACTCCATCAACCTGCTGCACCGGGACATTAAGCCCGAGAACATCATGTTCCACGACAGCGGCAAAGCCGTGCTGGTGGATTTTGGCATTGCCAAGGAGCAGGACACCGAAAGCAATTTCACCAAGGCAGGCGCCGTAGTTGGCACTCCCCATTACATGAGCCCGGAGCGGGCCACCGGCAAAGCCATCGATTTTCGCTCAGATCTGTATGCCCTGGGCGTGGTGTTTTACGAAATGCTGACCGGCAACAAGCTCTACGAAGGGGCTGATACCTTTGCCATCAGCTACGCCCACGTGTACGAGCCAATTCCAATGCTGCCCGAGCGCTATATCAAATATCAGCCATTGCTCAATCGGCTGGTAGCCAAAGAGCCCGACGGCCGATTTCAAAGCGCCGGCGAGCTGCTGGCGGCCCTCAACAAACCGGCCTCGGTGGCAGCCATGGACCCGGCCAATAGCGCAACAATTGCCGTTGCGCCGTCTGAACTGGCCAGCCAGGTAGAGATGAAAGCAGCGGCGGCGGCAAAGCCGGCGGCTGAAGCCACAGCCCCGGAAACACCTAAAGCGGGTCTGCCGCTAATCCCCATGGTGGCCATCGGCCTGACCATTGCCGTGGCCGCCGTGGTGGGTGTCAGCATGACGGGTGGTGATGAAGCGCCAACCCAGAGCGCAAACCCAGGCAATATTCCCATTGGACTGGGTCAGAACCTGGACGTGGCAGAGCGCGAACGCATGCAGGAACTGCTGGCAGCAGCGGCCAGCATGTCTCGGATTAACAACTACGAGCAGGCCGAGGCCAACCTGTTTAAGGTGCTGTCGGAGTTTGACTGCAAGAACGAAGAAGCCCGACGAGGCCTGCAGGCTCTGAACCCTACCCGGGCGGAAGAAATCATCCAGATCTGCGACGGCCGCTAGGAGTCTGCGCGGTAGAAACTTTCGACGGCGAAAATTC
>CAYGPO010000233.1:0-4114 GCA_964351665.1 uncultured Gammaproteobacteria bacterium
GCGTCTTCAACCGCGTCTTCAGCGCTGTCCATGGCCTCGTCCGCCGCTTCTGACGCTTTGTCCATGGCTGAGTTCTTCATGGATTCGCCAGCGGCTTCAAGTTTTTCGCCAGCTTTGTCCATGGCTTCGCCGGTCATCTGTTTAGCGCTGTTGACCGCATTAGCCGCCGCGTCTTTCGCATCGCCGGCCATGTCTTTAGCACCATCGACGGCACTGCCGGCCATATCTTTGGCACCTTCCATGGCGTCACCGGCCATTTCTTTAGCGCCTTCAACGGCATTTCCGGCCGCGTCTTTGGCACCGCTAGCCATCTCGCCGGCCTTGTCCATGGCCTTACCCGCTGCTTCGCCGGCGGCATCAGCTGCGTCGCTGGCCGCATCGCTGGCCGCTTCAGCGGCCTCAGCAGCTTTGTCTTTCATGGACTCAGCGTCATCGGAACTGCAGCCAGCCATGAGGCCTGCCAATAAAGCGATTAAGAGAAGATTTTTCATTATTTTGGTCCCATTTGTACCCTGATGAACTCGGCATGATGGCCATGGGGCTGACATTTTGCAAGGTAGGTCTACAGTGTTTGACATGTTGCCGGGAAATACTCCCCGAAAGGCGCCAAAATTCCGGTTCCAGACTCCTGTTGGGTATTGGTTGCCGATACAATGCTGGCCGGACTTCACCCTTTTCACCAGGAGCACGCCATGAGCGGACGATCCGCCCCCACTGATCACCCCATTGATTCCATCATTGCCCAGCGCTGGAGCGCCCGGGCCATCGATCCACGGCCGCTGGAAAGAAGGCTGTTGCTGTCAATGCTGGAGGCGGCTCGTTGGGCCCCATCCTGTTTTGGTGATGAGCCCTGGCGTTTTTTGGTCTGGGACCGTGAGCGCCAGCCCGGGCCCTGGGAAACCGCCATGGGCACCCTGGTGGAGGCTAACCAGCAGTGGGCCCGGAATGCCCCGGTGTTGCTGCTGGTGATGGCCGATTCGCAGTTTTCCCGCAACCACAAACCCAACCGCTGGGGCCAGTACGACACCGGCGCTGCGGCGGAGAACCTGCATCTCCAGGGCGTTGCCCATGGTCTGGTTGTCCATCAGATGGGGGGCTTTGACGCTGAAGCTGCCCGCCAGGCGTTCCAGGTGCCTGTACGGTTTGAACTGATGTCCATGATCGCTGTGGGTCACCCGGCGCCGCCAAACTCCTTAGATGAGGCCACGGCTAAGGCTGAAAACTCGCCCCGTCAGCGCCGACCCTTGGCTGAGTTTGCCTTTGAGGGAGCTTGGGACCTGCCTCTGGGCGGCTGAGGCCAACAACCTGGTGGATTGCGGTGGTTTGCACAACCGCGCTAAGCACAATGGGTTGACCCGTCCCAGCGCAAGCCCCCAGCGGCCATGCTGTGGCCCGCCAATGGTCGCTCAGCTGTCCACCGGCTGAGGGCCCCGGGCGGTCTCTTCCCAAAAGTCTTTGGCCTGTCTGCGTGCCATGCCCAGCAGGCTGTCCTCCGGATAGCCCTGTTCAGACCATTGGCCCGCCGCTTTGCCGGTAAACAGGCACAGGGCCTGCTGCACTGTGGCCACCGGGTAAACGGCGAAGCGACCAGCGGCTGCTGCTTGCACAATGTCCTGGCGCAACATCAGATCACCGGCGTTGGCCGCCGGGATGATCACGCCCTGGTCGCCGCTGAGTTCGAAGTGGTTGCAGATATCAAAAAAGCCCTCAATTTTCTCATTCACCCCGCCAATGGCCTGAATCCGGCCGTGTTGGTCTATGGCGCCGGTCATGGCCAGACCCTGGCGCAGGGGCACTCCGGTGAGGGCTGAAAGCAGGCAGCAGATCTCGGCGCCGGAGGCTGAGTCTCCGTCGATCCCGCCATAGCTTTGTTCAAAGGCGATCGAGGCGGTAAAGGCCAGCGGATGATCGGCTTTCAGCAGGTGACGCAGCAGCCCGCCGAGGATGTGAAAGCCTTTGGTGTGGATAGAGCCGGACATGGCTGCGCGGCTTTCAATATCAATAATCCCGCCGCTGCCTGGACCAATGCTGGCGGTGATCCTGGCGGGAAAACCAAACTTGATGGGCCCGGCGCTCATGACCGCCAGGCCGTTGACCTGGCCTACCTTTTTGCCTTGGGTCTCAATGGTCACGGTGCCGTCTTTTAAAAACGATTGAAAGCGGGTGGAGGGCAGGCTGGCCCGTTGCCGGGTTCTGGCCACCGCCTCGCGAACATCATCGCCGCTGGTCAGTTCAGCGCCGCGCTGGCCGGCTACCCAATCAGCTTCCCTGGCCAGGTCCGCGATGCGACCGAATCGGGCGGTCAGCTTGCCGGCTTTGTCGGCGACCCTGGCGCCGTGTTCTGCCAGCGCCGCCACGGCGCAGTGGGTTAAGTGTTTCAGACCTTCCTCGCGGCTGATTTGGGCCAGCACACCGGCATACTGACGCAGCGCCTCGGGGCCTCGTTCCAGCACCTCACTGAAATCCGCCAGGACTTTAAACTGACTGGAAAAATCATAGTCCAGGGCGTCGAGCTGGTAATACAGGCCGGCGCTGCCAATCAGCACCACCCGCAGCGAGACGGCAATGGGTTCGGGTTTGAGCCCTATGGGGGAAAACGGGGAGCCCATTTCTCGGGGCACAATCTCCAGCATGCCGGTGCGCAGCGTGCGCATCAGAATCTGCCAGGCACCGGGCTCAGCCATCACGTCGTGGGCATCGAGAATCAGGAATCCGCCGTCGGCCTGCAGCAGCGAGCCGCCCCGCACCGAGCGGTAATCGGCGCTGGGCTGGCCGCTGGAATCCCATACCGTCTCAATACTGCCCAGCAGATTGGCCAGCGTAGGGCTGGTCTCCAGCACCACTGGGCTTTCGTCCCTGCGGTGCTCCAGCAGTATGTTGACCCCGTAGCGGGTGATGGGATCGAAGTCTTTACCGCCGTTGGCCAGCACCTGCTCGGCCACGTCGTCAACGATGTCGTCCAGATGAGCCTGCAGCGCGGGTTCGGAAAAATCTTCTTTGATGCCGGAGGTCACGCTGCTCACAAGGCGGCGCAGATTAGAGTCGTTTAGCTCATTAATCTGGCGACCGTTGGCGCGCATGACTTTGCTGATTTTCTGGCTAATGTCCGGCAGCTGTTTGGCGTAGGTTTCGATTTTGGAAAACAGCTCGCTGCGCTGCTCGTCGCTGACCTTGCCGCTGCGAACCAGGGTTTCAAACTGTTCGGGCTGCACCGGCTGGCCGTCTATCAGCGGGAAAATGGCCGCCTGGTTGCCCTGGGGGGTCTTGACCTGGACCAGCGCCAGCTGCTGACTTTTGAGTTCGGTTTCAAACGGCGCGGTGATGGCGGTGACCGCCTGCTGAGCTTCTTCCGCCAGGGAGCTGCGGGCCGCCTGCAGGTGTTGGCTGTTCATCGCCTCGCTGAGTCCGCCGATAAGAAAATCCGCCAATTCACGCATCGAGCGTCGAAGCTGCCGGGCCTGGCCCCGGGGCAGGTCAATCAGCCTCGGGCGATCGGGTTGTTCGAAATTGTGCACATAGCAGCGGTCGCGCTGGTCGCTGCAGCGTGGGTTCATTTGCGCCAAAACCCCCTGAACCATGGACAGGCGGCCGGTGCCGCGAATACCCCGCACAAACACGTTTTGTCCCGGCGCTTTGCAGTCCAGTCCAAAACGCAGGGCCGCAGCCGCCAGGGGCTGGCCAATGACGTTGGTTTCCGGCGTCACCTCAGCGGTGGAGCGAAAGTCCAGCTGTTCGGGATCTACACACCAGCGAAGTGCGTCGGGAGTCAAAGCATCAGTGGGCGCATCAGCCGGAGCATCGGTCAGGGCATCAGTCATTGAGATTCCTTAAATTTTGGGGGCATTGCGACCCATAATGCGGCTGCGCGCCAGACAGGATAAAATAATCTAGGGCTAAGGAGCATGTTTTTTGGCAGATAACTTTCAAACCACCCAGCAATATTTCAATCTGACCGGCGCCGCGGATGAAGGGGTCAGTGCAACCCTGGTCGTGATTCGCGGTGAGCCCTTTGGGAAATCCTTTGAGCTGGGATTGAAGCCTGTCACCATTGGTCGCTCAAATGCCTGTGACCTGCAGTTTGGCGAGGACAGCGTATCGCGGCGGCAGTGTCAAA
>CAYGPO010000234.1:0-3824 GCA_964351665.1 uncultured Gammaproteobacteria bacterium
GGCGAGGTTAGCTCTTGCAGCCCAGTTTTGCCCGGTTCCCAGCAATTTTCCGATAGGTTTATGGCACAACCTGACCCATCGGCAGACTTATCGCTAGCCAATTCGCTGCCTGCAAAGACCAACGCCTGCTTTGATGGCGTCGGCAACACTGCCCACCGTGCAGCGAATATCGTTGATCAACCAAGCTCGGACCAGACCCATGGTACCTTCACATAACTGAACCAGTTCAAGGCTATTGGGGGCTGGTGTATCAGCCTGGCCATTTCTGATTCGATCCTCAACCAGCTCTCGCAATAACTTACAAAGCTGGTCCCGGCCTCGCCCACTAAAAGCGCTGCGGGCCTGGTGACGGTTGTCCCAAAGATGTTGCAGCAAAACCTCCAGGTGCTGGCGGTTGTCTTTGCCTGCCAGACAGTCGGCAAGGATCGATAGGGGGCGGGAGAAAGCCGTCAGGTAGACGTCGGTAACGTTGGAAAAATGCTCATAGAATGTGGATCGTCCAACGTTGGCACGATTAATCACGTCGGGAACTTTGATGTTCTCAATTCGGCCTTCTCGAACCAGCTCATTGAAAGCGCTAATAATGGCTTTCCGGGTTCGCTGCCGTTGCCGATCCAGCGGTTGGTCCAGCGCCGAATCAGCTGCTGAATCCGCCAACAATTCCACCAAAGGATCTGCCTTCGGGTTCATGGTCGCTGGCCCGGACAAAACGCCTGTTTTGTCCGGTTTCGGACAAATTTTCGACATTGACGATTGGCTTGCGGCATCGATCTCATAAGAATTGGCAGCAGACGGTGATCAGTATAGTGGAGGACAAAATGGTTGAGGAATCAAACGCAAAACTAGATATGCCTGGGTTGCGGCGAATATTTGGCTACGTGCTGGTGGCGGCGGCTGCCGGAACGGTGTTTTTTATGGCCCACCACCCCACCAGTATTACTCACCTGACGGGCATCGCGGCCATGGTTCACGGCGTGATGCTGCTAATGCTGCTGTTGCTGGCAAGTGGATTTAGCCACTTTGCCTGGGCCCTGGGCCTACATCGCCCGCTTGTGCTCATCGCCCTGGTGAGCTACCTGGTCAGCACGGTTTTTAATGTGCTGGCGGCAGTGGTTAACGGTTTTGTGGTGCCGGCGCTGGCGGTCCAGCATGTTGAGGGCGCTAGCGCTGACGTGTTTCACCTGGCATGGGAAACCAACCAGGTGTTGGCGCGGCTGGCGGTGGTGGCCGCTGGGCTGGCCTACGTTCTTTGGTCAAGCCAACTGCTGCGGCAGCGCATGTATTGGCTGGCCGCTGCGGGTTTCATCGCCGGCCTGTCAACGTTGTTGATGTTGATCTGGAGTGCCGGTGAGATGGATGTAAAAACTGCCATTGTTGTGTATAGCACCCAGGTCTTGTGGGCTGCATTGGTGGGTATTGTGATTATTCGAAAGGGTTCACAGCACTGAAAGAAACGGCGAATTAAGAGTAAATTGGCAGCCTCGACAATCTTTTCTAGGGGCAGGGTAGTGGTAAATTCCAAAGCAGGCGGGGTGCAGCCAGAAACTGTGCGTGAACTTTGTTTAAGCATGCCAGAGGCTGTGGAAAAGCCGCACTTTGATCGCACGTCTTTTCGGGTCAATAAGCGAATTTTTGTCACGTTGGGTCCTGAGGATGACCGTTGCGTGGTGAAACTATCAGTGGCAGATCGCGAAGCACTGCTGGCCTCTCACCCTGACGTATTTCTGGATGTGGGTTGGGCAAGTCAGGGATGGTTGGGCATACGACTAAGCGTTATGGAGCCTGCCATGCTGAAACAACTGATCACCACCGCCTGGTGCAACGTGGCGCCAAAGAAACTGGCCAATAACATGGCCAAAAACCTGTCTGAATAGATGATGCTGCAGTTGGCCTCACAACTAACGTACGCTTAACACAGTCTCCGGATGGGATTGTTAGAGTCAGCGTTGACCCGCTAACTCGAGCTGATATGTCGTGAAGGTATTGAAGTCCTTTGCTCTGGCGATCTTTGCCTTGTGCTTATTGCCTATCCCCCAACTAGGTTCCGCGCAACAACGAGAAATCGCCATCACTTTTGATGACGCGCCGCGCTCAGATGGGCCGCTGTTCAGCGGCGCTGAGCGCACCGTCAAGCTGGTTGAAGCCTTGGAAGAGGCAAACGTCTCAGGCGCGATGTTTTTCGCTAACACCAATAAGCTGCAGTCGGCGGGTGAGGAAGGCTACGAGCGCCTGCGCCGATATGCCGCGGCCGGGCACTTCATTGCCAATCATACTCATAGTCATCAATCTGCCAACTCGCTGGAACCCGAGGCATTCCTGGCTGATGTAGACGCAGCCCACCAGGTATTGTCGGTGCTCCCAGGATTTGAGCCTTTTGTAAGGTTCCCGTTTCTTCACGAGGGCCGCCCGGAACGACATCGTGATGCCCTGCGGCGAGGACTGACAGAGCGGGGTCTGCAAAATGGCTACGTCACCGTGGACAACTATGATTGGTATTTGCAGGCGCTGGCCAAGGAACATATTGCGCAACAGATATCGCTCGGTGGCACTGCGAAGGAGTCGTTTGACTACGAAGCCTGGCGTCAAGTCTACGTTGACGTGTTGGTTGACGCGGTGCAGTTCTACGATGCCATCGCTGTTAGCGAGTTAGGTCGATCGCCACCCCACGTGCTGTTGCTGCATGAGAATGATCTGGCGGCACTGTTTATTGGAGACCTGGTCAGGGAGTTGCGCAAGGCTGGCTGGAAAACGATCTCAGCACTTAAGGCCTATGCCGATCCCATGGCCCAGCAGTTACCCGAGACCCTCTTTCTGGGGCAGGGACGGGTGGCGGCATTGGCTCATGATAGCGGCGCTGCTGCTAGACATCTGATCAGTGCCTTGGAAGATGAAAAGCTCCTGCGGGCGGAGTTAGTACGCCGCCAAATATTGCAGCCGCTGGAGGGCAGTTATCTTGCACAGAGGCCCCCGGGCAACTTTCCAGAGGTGTTTGCTGCCGGCGTTATATCATTGGCCGACCAGCACGAATATGGTTCGGTGTTTTCAGCGGACGGCTTAACCATGTATTTCGGCGTGCAGCTGGAAGGCCGCGCAGAAATTCGAACCACCCGTTATGAGGGAGAGGGCTGGACAGCTCCCGAGGCGGTGGTCAGTCATCCGGTATTTACCTTCGGCGACCCGTTTCTATCGCCGGATGAGTCTAGGCTCTATTTTATTTCCAATCAGCCACTAACCGGTGATGAGCCAACAGACACCATGAATATCGGATTTGTTGAACGCCGCCCCAGTGGCTGGTCAGAGCCCGCATGGCTTGGCGCACCGGTTAACACCTCAGCCAATGAGTTCTATGTTTCGTTTACGGCAAACGGTGAGATGGCGTTCGCTTCAAATGCGGAAAATGAGCGAAAAGGCAATTTGGATATCTATCTGGCACGGGGAATCGAGCAGCGCGGCCGAAAAGAAATTTCCCGGGTTCCTTATCCCGTCAACACAGGGGCCTACGATGCAGATCCCTTTATTGCTGCAGACGGCAGCTACATTATTTTTGGCAGTACTCGGCGTCCGGGTTTGGGCCACGGCGACCTGTATGTGTCATTCAAGCGCGACGATGGTAGCTGGGGAAAGAGTGTGAGTCTTGGCAACAAGGTGAATACGCCGGAGCATGAGCTGTGTCCGTTTGTCAGTAAGGACGGACGATATGTGTTTTACACCAGCAACCAAGATATTTACTGGGTGAGCAGCAGCATCCTTGAGCCGTTGCGCGCTCAAAGTTTGGCATCAGACCCTTAGCGTGCTGGTGCCCTAGCCCGCATTATTCATGAAGG
>CAYGPO010000235.1:0-3766 GCA_964351665.1 uncultured Gammaproteobacteria bacterium
AAATTACTCGGCAATTACTAAACCCCAGGTATGGGTTGCCGCCTTTACTATCGCCTTGGTGGCCAGCCTTGAAACCCTGTTATGCGTTGAAGCTACGGACAAAATGGATCCCGAGAAACGGGTCACTCCCACCAACCGGGAGTTGCTCGCCCAGGGTTCAGGCAACATCCTATCGGGCATGATAGGCGGGTTGCCGATCACCCAGGTCATCATTCGAAGTTCGGCCAATATTCAATCTGGGGGGCGGACCAAGCTTTCGGCGATTATGCACGGCTTCTTTCTGCTGATCCTGGTGATGTCTATTCCTGGATTGTTAAACATGATTCCGCTGGCCGTACTTGCCGCTATCTTGTTGCAGGTTGGCTACAAACTGGCAAAGCCGGCATTGTTCAAGAAAATGTATGACTTGGGCTGGAAACAGTTTTTGCCCTTCACGGTAACCGTGGTCGGTATTGTGTTCACCGATCTGTTGATTGGCATCGGCCTGGGCCTGTGTGTTGGGATTGTGGTTATATTGGTTAAGAGCTATCAGAACTCCCACTTTCTGCATAAAGAACAGGGACCTGGCGGCGTTGACAAAATCAAGATGACCCTTGCTGAAGAAGTGACTTTCTTCAACAAGGGCGCCATTCTCAGAGAACTCGATAGCCTGCCTGAGGGTTCATATCTGGAGTTCGATGTGTCGAAAACCCGCTACCTGGACAACGATATCATCGAAATTCTCGAAGATTTTGCCTATAAGGCAAATTTGAGAAACATCTCCATTAAATTGATTTCGGAATACGGAGAAGTCGACAATCCGCCGAGCTACATTGAATACCTTAAGTTGGCACCCAAAACATTGTCATCCGCCGCCGCGAGTTCGACATGAGCGAGGGCGGTTTCTAACGGCTGAGTAATCTTCGACAACGCATCATCAGCAACCGAGTCGCTGGCCCTTTCGGCCTGCAGACGGGACTGATTGCTTGTCCTTGGAGTCTGCGCCGTAGAAACTTCCGGGCTGCAAATCCACGCTCATCCATAGTTTGTGCCTATCGCCCTCGTCAAATAGCCCGGCTATTTTCCTCCCGCGATAGTCCCAACCTATGGCGATCGCGAATTTTCGCCGGCGAAAGTTTCTACGGCGCAGACTCCTAGGGCTTTTTGTCTACTGCCACCATTGCCACCAGGTTGCCAACAGAGCAGTGCTGCTCCAGTGGATGGCGCAGCGGAAAGTCCTGTCGTATTTTGTAGCGATTGCGACGTCCGTCGCGGGACCGTTTCAAAGCCCCGCCGCTTTCCAGTTCGCCCACTATTCTGTGGGTCGCTCGCTCGGTGATGCCAACCATCTGAGCGACCTCGCGGAGCGTGGCGTCTGGATTTGCCTCGAGGCTCAGCAGCACGTGCGCGTGATTGGTAAGGAATGTCCAGGCTGCGGGCATTGCCTTATGTTAGCACCAATTTGGAAGTTGAAGTCACGTAAATCTATTCATGATATATATTTCACTAATTACGTTTACCTGATATAATTCGGCTTAGCGAATTACCGCGCTAAACCATTGAAATCTCCCACGCGAAACAGGAGCGACAGGCGCAAGGTGACCACTGAATCAGGTGCTGAAGGGGGTGGCGTTCCGCTCACCGCAAACACGAATTTGGCTTCGCTATCCAATGATGACGGGTTACGCTGGACTGGTAGATTTGCCGGCGGCCTGATGGACGATCTGAAGCGTCGGCTGCCCTGGTATGCCGATGATTTCGTCCAGGGTTTCCACAGCAAAGTTCTTGGTTCGACCCTGTTCCTGTACTTCGCGTGTCTGGCCAACGCGATCGCTTTCGGCGCCCTCACCGGTTTTTTGACTGACGGCCAGATCGGCACAACCGAAATGATGGTCGCCACAGCGGCGGGAGGCGTTGCCTTTGCGCTGTTGTCAGGCCAGCCGCTGACCATTCTGGGCGGAACGGGTCCAATCGTGATCTTCACCGCTCTGCTCTACCAGACCAGCCAGAGTCTTGGCCTTGAGTTCCTTCCCATCTATTCCTGGGTAGGCATCTGGTCGGGCCTGTTCTTAATGGTGCTGGCAGTCACCGACGCCAGTGCGCTGATGCGACTGTTTACCCGATTTACCGATGAAATATTTGCGGCGCTGATTGCGGTCATATTCATCGTCGAAGCCACCACCGACATCGCCCAGGGGTTCGACGACCCTAATACGCCCTACGACGCAGCGCTGCTCGGCTTGGTGCTGGCCCTTGGTACCTTCATTCTTGCCCGCACGCTGCAGTGGTTCCGAAATTCCGCTTACCTGCGATGGTGGATGCGCGATTTCCTGGCGGATTTTGGGCCTGCCATTGCCATTGTGGCAATGACTGTGATCGCGATTCTGATGCATGAGGTGCCACGCAATCACGCCCAAGTCCCGGAGGTTTTTGGAACTACAACCGGGCGACCGTGGCTGGTGGATATGTTCGCTGTGCCTACCTGGATCTGGTTCGCCGCCATTGTTCCCGCGGTTCTGGCGGTGGTGCTTCTGTTTCTTGACCAAAATATTACCACCCGGCTGGTAAACGCCAAACACCACAAGCTCAAGAAAGGTTCCGGCTATCACCAGGATCTGTTTGTTGTGGGCCTGATCGTCCTGGTTGCATCGCTGTTTGGGTTGCCGTGGATTGTTGCCGCAACGGTCCACTCCCTTAACCATGTTCGGAGTCTGGCCAGCCATCGGGTCGTTGAGACAGATGGACAGTCGAGGGAAGAGATTGTCTCTGTGCGGGAAAACCGCATATCGCCCCTGATGGTTCATGCGCTGATTGGTGCATCACTGCTGTTCCTGCCCCTGGTGGCAAAGATCCCCATGTCTGTACTTTTCGGGCTGTTCTTGTTCATGGGATTTGCAACCCTTGCCGGCAACGAACTGTTCGAGCGCGTTCGAATGTGGGCAATGGACCCCAAGCTGTACCCCAAATCCCACCACTTTGTGGGCAAGGTTCCGATGAAGGTGGTCCACGCATTTACGGCGATCCAGGTGGTTTGTCTTGCTGCACTGTGGATACTGAAGTCCAGCCCACTGGGATTGCTTTTCCCAATACTTATCGCCTTGCTGGTGCCCATTCGCCGTTCTCTTTCGAGGTTCTTTGACCAGGAGCATTTACGTGCACTGGATGAAGAAGAAGAGGCAGAGGTTTTTGAAGACACAGGCGGCGGAAGGCTGGGGCCATAACCCATCGTCTTCAGTAATCGTTGTAATACACAGATCGCAGCACGCTATATTAATTTACTAGGAGTAATTAGTGCACACACATAACAAAGACACCCAGAGTTCGCTAACACCAACCAGCGCTCTGGAGATTCTCAAAGAAGGCAACATCCGATTCTGCGCGAACCTGAAAGCCAACAGAAACCTGCTGCAGCAGGTGAACGAAACCCGCGACGGCCAATGGCCATTCGCCGCAGTCCTTAGCTGCATCGATTCCCGAACCTCGGTAGAACTGATCTTTGACCAGGGCCTGGGGGATGTTTTCAGTGCTCGCATAGCCGGTAATTTTGTCAACGATGACATACTGGGCAGTCTTGAATTTGCCTGTGCCGTAGCAGGAGCGAAAGTTATCGTGGTCTTGGGCCACTCTGCCTGCGGGGCAATCAAGGGCGCATGTGACCATGTGGAGCTGGGACACCTGACCCAAATGCTTGCCAAGATCGAACCAGCCGTTGAGTCTGTATCAACCCATTTCGAAGGCCACGACTGTTCATCCAAAAACGACGAGTTCGTAGAATCCGTTGCAACGG
>CAYGPO010000236.1:0-3727 GCA_964351665.1 uncultured Gammaproteobacteria bacterium
TCACAACGCCTTTAGGCTTGTTGGTGGTGCCACTGGTAAACAGGATCATGGCTCGCCGGCTGCTGTCGACATCTGGCAGCGTTGCTGGCTCATCTGTAAGTATCTGGGCAACGCGGAGCAGCCGAATATTGAGCCGGCTGCAAAGGGCCTGTACCGGCTTTTGCAGGTCGTCGTTAGCGATCAATCGGGTGACGCTGGCATTGGTCAGATAATGTTCGAGTTCATTCTCTGCCGATGCGGCGTTCAGCGGAATCGCAATGCCGCCAGCACGCCAGATGCCATGCATGACGGTGACGTAGTCAAGACTTGCCGGGATGATAAAGGCAATGCGTTCCTGATTGAGATCGCTGCGTCCAGCAAGAATGCCTGAGGCAAATTGTTCAACGCGCCCATTAACCTTGGCATAGCTATGCTGCCCCTCACCATCGACCAAGGCGATGTTGTTATTGCCTGGCTGGATTTCGGGAAAACGTGCGTTGCTCAAAAGTTTCTATCCAGATCAATGGCTGTATTCCAGACGGTCTGTAATTTTCTTCGGTGGTGCAGTGCGGGCTCAGGGCGTTCAGGTAAGGCGCAATAATCTGTCGGCGTGTAAACACCGGAGCACTCCAGCCATGGTCGGTGTGCTCTTAATGTCGATATCAACTCAAACATGCCAATGCTCAGTTGCAGCAAGGGTTTGGATAGTATCGTTACAGATTCTTACCCCTTTGACTAATACCAATTTAGCCAGAAAATACGTCATGATAAGCTGGCTCGGGGGAATTCCTTAAGCTGTTTGGCGCGGGAAGAATGCTGTGATAGACCTTCAGGCGATAAACCTGGACGGCGTTGATTACTGCTAAGGAAAGAACCTACAAGGCGGGGAACCGATGGTGAACGGATTGCCGTTGAACTGCCGGCCGGTGGGCGCCACCTGCTGGATATGCCCGCCGGATTTCTGGCCCAGGTCCTTTGGGCTTTCGATGCTGGAATGTTCACCACCCGGAGTCTTATCGGTTGGTCTGGGATTCAAGAGCGATGATTTTTTACCGTATTGAAAATTTTAGCGGTTTTGAGTCATGACTGTTCATTTTTTGCCGAAACGGAAAAATAGACAGGATTTGGTCAAAAAACGACGGTAGATCAACATGAGTAGTTCGAGCTGCCTCTTAGTTTTCTCCATCTCCAACCTGCCCTGACTGATCCGTTAGGACCGGTCAATCAATTGGAGCAGCGCAGGCGATGTGCGGCTGGACTTGCGCCAACGGCCTCTTATACTAATTGGCCCTGCAGAGCTACACACGATCTTGGTCCAGCAGCTCCAACCAAAAATTACTGGCCAGTCGCGGATTTTCGATGCCGGTGACTGGCGCCACTCGGTCTGTGAGGAGTTGGTTGGACTGCTGAGTCGGCCGGCCCTGCTGAAGCTCTGCGGCGATTTTGATAAATCCCAGCGAGCGGCCCGAAGAGCCCAGGGCGATGATCGCCAGTCGTCCAAATGGGAGCTGGCCGAGGCTCTGGTGGTGTTGCACGACGCCGATTTGCTCGCCCAGCCGGCCATCCGCCGTACCCTGGCTGCGGCGATGTCGCGCAAGATGGGGATCCGGATCGTTCCGCCGGGCCGCTGGCATCCGGGTAAGGATGCGGCCATCGAGTTCACCCAGGTCTTGGATTTTCCACCGCTGCTGGCCGGCGAGCCTTCGCCGGAACGGCCGCCGCCGTTCACCCAGATCAGCCCGCCGCCGAACTACCGTGAGCTGGCAGACTTCCAGCAGGAGGTGAGTCGGGCACTGCTGAAAGTGCTGAACCACAATGAGGGCAACGCCAGAGCGCTGGTAACCCTGCCCACCGGCGCCGGTAAAACCCGGGTGGCGGTTCAAACCGTGCACCAATGGGTGCATGAGTATCTGGCGTCGGCGGGCAATGAGCGGGTCAGCGTGGTTTGGTTGGCCCACACCGAGGAACTTTGTGAGCAGGCCTGTGCCTGTATCCAGGAGGTTTGGCAAAGCACTCCCGGAGGCCGGGAAGGCGTGATGCTGCTGCGCTGGTGGGGAGACTATGCCGCTGGCATCATCACCAGTCGGCGGCAGATTCAGCAGTCCGGGGACCGGGTGCGGGTGTTAGTGGGCACGCCGCTGTCTTACCGTCACAAGCTGCTGAATGAACCGGCTCTGCGAACTGCCCTGCTGGGGGATTTGCGCTGCGCGATTATCGACGAGGCCCATCGGGCCGCGGCCCCCAGCTATCGGGATATCATCGCTCAACATGGTAGCGATAAGGTCACCTGGGTGGGCCTGACGGCAACCCCCTTTGCCAAGGAATATGATCGCAAGGAGCCGCTGGCCGGCACCTTTGCGCTGCGGGATATTTTCAACGGCAAGCTGATCGAGGCGCGAAAAACCTTGGGTCCCAATGCCCGTGAAGAGCTGCAGCGACGAGGGATTTTAGCCAAGCCCCAAATCCACACCATCAATACCGATACGATATTGCATACGCCAGATTCAGGTGCTTCGCCGGCCTTGACCCTGGAACAGATCGACCTTATCGATCGAGCCTATGCCGAGGCTGCGGACCGCCACACCCGCAGGCTGATTGTTTTAAAGTCTGTTCTGGGCATTTTCCAGTCCGATCCAGCGGCTCGGGTGATTTACTTTGGCCCAACCGTCAATGATGCTGAGCAAATGGCCTTTTTGCTGCGCCGCGAGGGGGTGAAATCGGCCATGGTGAGCGGCACCACGCTGCGCGCCACCCGGCGTAAGCTGATCAACGAGTTCCGCGATGGTGCGCTGCAGGTGCTATGCAATTGCGAGGTGTTAACCACCGGCTTCGATGCTCCTTTGACCACCCACGTAGTTGTGGCCCGGCCCACCGTTAGTCAGGTGCTTTACGAGCAGATGGTGGGTCGCGGCCTGCGTGGGGCGAAATTTGGCGGTACCCAAAGCTGTGTCATCCTGGACTGCAAAGATCGTCAGCGCGGCGCAAGGCCCCAGCTTGGTTATCAGGGCTTTCGGGAGATATGGATGCCTGAAACCTGGCACGGTGAGGTGCCCATATCCGTGGGGATACGAATCCACGTACGGGGTGGGAAAACCATCGAGGCGCGGCGAAAAGCTGACGGCCAGACCCAGCTCACGGTTAAGGTTCCTTCCCCAAGTAGGGCGGGATTTCATATCAAGCGGGTGGGGTCTGGCTTGTGCCGGGTTCAGCTGCACGCGGTTGAGCCGGGCTCCAAAGACCGGCTCACGCTGGCCGACGTTGCGCTGGATGACGCCGCGCCGGAGTTTCAATGCTCCGCGGCAGCCTTTGCGGCCAATACTCGGCTGGAGTTCTCGGCCCAGTTGGCCAACGCCCAGTCGTTTATCGACGTGCGGCCGGCGACGACCAGCTGACTGCAGCAAGGGGCCAGTGAAGATCTACACTGTGAGACGTTCTCATTAGACGGGCTCGCTTTACGGAGTTCCCGGCTTGCCTTCACCCACCTGTTTACGGGTAAACACCCACTCGTTAGCTTCCGACCTTTCCTCGCTGAACTGATAACCGTCGTAGTTAAATTCCCGCAGCTGTTTGAGGGACTTTACCCGGTGATCAATCATGTATCTGGCCATGGCGCCCCGGGCTCGCTTGCCGAAAAATGAGATGAACTTATAGCTGCCGTTCTTAAACTCAAGAAATCGCACGTTGATAATGCGTGCATCAATCTCCGGCTGTTGCACAACGCTGGCGTACTCGTTGCTGGCCAGGTTAA
>CAYGPO010000237.1:0-3619 GCA_964351665.1 uncultured Gammaproteobacteria bacterium
TGGCCCTGGGTTCTACCACCGAATCATTGGAAATGGAGCTCAGCAGCTGCTGAGCCAGGTTCACCGCATTGGAGTGTTGAGGTGCCACTGGCGGGGCGTTGTTGCCAAACTCACTTTGCACAGCCTGGCGCAGTCGTTGACTTAAGGTTTGGCCAGCAGCGCCATGTCGCTGCTGCTGGATCTTGATCAGCGCCTGCTGCAGTTCAGCCAGGTTCAGCGGCGGACCCTGTTCTTCGCTCGGCTGGGGCTCGGCTGCTCGATCTCTCAACAGCTGCTGTAGGTCGATGATCTTGGCGCTGTTGGTGGCGGTGGCCGGCGGTGCGCCCATGTAATCATCGGCGAAAGGCTGGCTGGCTGAGTAATCTGCGGGCTGCGGCAGGATTTGGGCCTGGCCAGCGCCATCCACCGATGGTGTAGTACCGATATCCATAGGTGGTTGGGCATTGCCGTCGGGAGCGCTGGCTGCACCGGCAGACGCGTTTGCGCCGCTACCCCTCACAACTCTGCGAGGGCGAATCGGGGTAAATACCAGTTTCGGCAAAATGCCGGCATCAATCAGCAGCTGGTTGGCATCAGCGTAGAAGGGCTTGATCACCTCGGTCATTTTTTTGCCAAAGCTGCGCCAGATAACCTGGGAAGGCCTGTGGCCCAATTCCTGGTTGGCGATGGCCGCGGCAAAATGCTGGCACAGAGCGGCTGGGCCCAGGGGGTTGTTACGTGAGTCTATTCGACGCCCTACCATTTCGGTCAGCCTGGCTTCCAGGCTGTTTAGCGCTTCATGATTGCGATTTTCAATGCTGGCGACGATTTCTGACATGGACAGCCAGGCTTCAAATTCTTCTTCATCCACCAGCGAAAGTTCGCCGGATTCCGGGCGCTGGCCTGGACTGGCGGCGGGTTTTTGCAGCGGCTCGTAGTGTGTTAGGTGGTCCTCCATGGCCGATCGAAATTCACTCACCACGTTGGCGCCGTTGCGTCGAAGCTGGCTCATGGCCTCAAAGTAGGGGGCTTGACCCACGTCGCTGGCGGCGTCCCCGGCAGCGGTAAGCAGTTCATCTTTGGCGCTTTCCAGCAGCGCCGGCAGGGCGCTGTCACAGAACACCAGGGCCAGCTCTTCCAACTCTTTTATGACCGGGCCATCAACTTTTCGCTTAACCACCGGCGTGTCGTCGTCGGGGATGTCAAATCCTTGATGTTTAGCCACCAGCCCCAGCGCTTTGGCCAGCGGCGTTTCGGCCTTGCCAAAGGCAAGGCCGAATCCCAGCACGCCAACCCTCACCACCGTGACGTCGGTCTCCAGACTGACGTTGGATTCATCCACCAAGATATTGAACTTCAGGGTTGCGCCCTGGCGAATGACCCGAGCATCTGGGTGATCCGCAACTTCACCCTGGTCCATCAGGGACGCAAACAAGCCCCCGGGGCAGAAGTCTTCAATGATGACGTGCACAGTACCCTGATCCGGAACCTCCAGCGCTGCCGCATGGCGGACCGGGTGACGCGGAAATTGCCGACGTTCGTCAGCCTGGGGATTGGCATCGTTTGGCATGCAGAGGGTCTTTTAGCCTGGAGTTCTTTTTGCTGATTCAGATTCTATGTCAGTTGGTCTGTCAGTACAGTCCCCGGCGGGAAAGTTTCCATTTCTTAACAAATTGGCCGGGAGAAAGCCTGCTATCGATAGCACATTTTATCATGAAAACATGCCGTTAGCGCGCTGACTTTGAGTTTTACTGGAGTATCTTGATCTCCGCCACCGGGTCAGACTTTCTGTTCAGTTAACCTTGACATTGCCCAGGCATAATAGGGGTATGCATAGATCCAATTTAAAACGCCTTGTTGTGTTTCTGCTGGTTTTGGGCAGCAGCTGCGCTGATGCCAACTCGTTTTTGGGTGTTCAGCAATCCAGCCTGCGCTGTGGACGGGACGTGGTTACCGTAGGCCAGCAGGCTTTCATGCTGGTGGATAAATGCGGTCGACCGGATTTTCGCCAGGTGATCGCTTATACCCGGCAAACCGACGCCACCGCGGTAAGGGCCGGTGGTCGCCGGCTGGCGGCCAGGGATTCGGTGGACCTGGTCACCGAGCAGTGGGTTTATAAGCCGGGCCGCGGGCGTTTCACACGGGTGTTGACCGTCACCGGCGGTGTATTGACGGATATTCGGCTGCACCACCGGAATTAAACTGGCAACCTCGGGTTCATTCCAGCCCGCCTGCGGGCTGATCGATCCCACTGGCACATGCTTTAGCCAAGCTCGTTGTCCATACCTGCGAGCAGTTGTTCCACGTAATCTTCCAGTTCATCCAGCACCCCATGCTTGCCCTGGGCCATGTCTGATACCCGGGCTTGTTGCAGGGCGTAACTGAATTGCTCCGCCGGGCTGGGCTGTCCGCTCAGCAAGCGCTGTCGACAATGCTCCTGCCAGCGTGAAGTTTCTTCAAAGGAGAGGGTTTCTGGCCAGTTTCTGGCTCGATAGATAAACATCAGGCGGGAAAACCTTGAATCCTCAAAGGCCTCACCCAGGGCAGCCAGTTCACCTGGCGCGGCGGTCCTGACCCGCTCGCACAGCGAGCGATCCCTGCGCGATGCAAAGCCGCCGCTGTAAAGAGACCAATCAGCATCAGGCACTTCGGGGAACGATCTGACGGCGGCATAAACCTCTCTGAGGCGCTCGCCGACCACCGCCAGGTGGGGCAGTAGCTGATCCCGGTGGGCCAGACAGGCATCAAGGTCCAAGCTTATTCGCTGGGTATCCGTGCCTGCCAGTACCCCCAGGGGGGCAAGTACCGGCGCGCGGTTGATGGCGATGGACTTGACGCCGATTCGCGATACCCCTTTGGGCAGGTCGTCGCTGGGGGTGAAGATCCGGTCGGCGATATCTTCACTGGATAGGGTCAGCAGTTTGTCTGGCGATTGGGCCAGGTCCACCGCCAGCACGGCGTTGGGATTGGACGGGTGGCCACAGATTGGCAGTACCACTGCCAGACAGCCGCGGTTGGCCCGGTAGCGGGAGGAAACGTGGACCATGGCCTTTGGATCATGCAGCTTCAGCTGGGCCGAGACCGCGTGTTTAGAGCGGTGGGCAAAGGCGTAATCAAACAGTCTTGGCTGGGCGGACCGGAGCAGCCGTGCCAGGGCGATGGTGGCATCCACATCCACCAGCGCATCATGGGCTCCGCTGTGCTCGATGGCATTGGCTGCGGTCAGGTCCTCCAGCCGAAAACTGGGATTGCCGTTGTCCTTGGTGGGCCAGTTGATGCCCTCGGGGCGCAGGGCGTAACAGAGCCTTACCACGTCAATCAGGTCCCAGCGGGAGTTGCCCGACTGGTACTCCCGCTGATAGGGGTCGTAAAAATTTCGAAACAGCAGATAACGGGTGAATTCATCGTCGAAACGAATGCTGTTGTAGCCCGCTCCACAGGTGCCAGGATCCGCCAGGGCCTGATGGATTTGATCGGCAAACTGCGCTTCTTTCAGTCCATGGGCAGCCCGCTGGGGCGTAATGCCGGTGACCAGCGCCGCCATCGGGTGGGGCAGGTAGTCAGGGGTCTGCTGGCATAGGATGCTGATTGGCTCGCCGATGACATTGAGCTGGTGATCGGTGCGCCGGCCGGCGAACTG
>CAYGPO010000238.1:0-3552 GCA_964351665.1 uncultured Gammaproteobacteria bacterium
GCTGATCTAAACGATAGGCCAGCAGCACATTTCCTGGCAGCTGGCCAAACTGCCCATACCCCGACTGCACAAACAGCATGTCGCCGGCCGCAGAAACCCCGGCCACGTCGATGGAACCGCCGTGTGCGGGCAAGCCGTTGACGGTCTCAAAAGACCGCTGGGTGGAGTCCTGCCAAAGCACCCGGCCATCATCTCGATGAAATGCTCGAACTCGACCGTCCAGGGCCGGGGCAACAATCAGATCGTTGACCGCCAGGGGTGCAGCAGACAAACCAAAATAAAACGAGCATTGGGGATACAGCTCACTGCGTCCAAAGTACGCATAAAGGTTCGTCTCGCAGCCCCGGGTGACTTCGCTGAACCAGCGCAAATCGCCGTCTTCCAGATCCAAGGCATACAGCCCCGGACGGGGCCGATAGTTGGGTAGCGGAAACGGCGGGTCCGCCACCGGCGCGTAGATCACGCCGCCCGCCACCGCCAAACCCCAATGCACCCCGCCCAGGGCTGAACCCGCGCCGACACGCTGGCGCCAGATCACCCTGCCCTGGCGGTCTGGATCCAGGGCGTAAACGTCGCCGGACTTCTGGCCCACAATGAGTCGGTCCTTGCCGCTGGCGTCCTTTACTAAGGCGATGGCAGCGCCAATGTCATGATCGGGACCACGCCAGCGGGGACAGTTTGGACCGGGGGGCTGTTGATCACAGGCAACGTTGTAAACGTCACCGGCGATGGTCTGGAAATGCCATTGCTTGCGGCCGGTTTTGAGATCCAGGGCCAGCACCGCGTCGGACAATTCGGTGGCCGGGGCCGAGGCATTTTGACCGGTGCCAAGATAAATCAGGCCACGCTCAGTATCCACCGTCGGGGTGCCCCAGACCGGCGCGCCGCTGGGGCCCCAGCTCTGTACACCGACGCTGGTTAAGCCCTGCTCGGTGGCTTCGGCTGTGGTGTGGAATTCCCACTGCTGCTTACCGCTATCAACATCCAATGACACCACGGCGCCGTGGGATCGGCAGCAGGGATAGCTTGGATCTGCAGCCAACCCAACCTCATACATGGACACCGGCACAATGAGTTGCTGCTGGTGCTGCACGGCGGCGCCGGTCAACATGCTGTGCTCGCTAACGCTCACCTCAGCGCGCCACAGCTGCTGCCCGTTTAGCAAATCCCGCGCGTTGATATGGCGTTCTGCGTCGCCGTAAATTAACGCCGCCTGGCCCTGGACCTGGCCCAGGGTTAAGGCCGTGCGCGGCGGCGCCGGCAATGACTGATGCCAGCGTACACAGCCGCTGACTCGATCAAGGGCAAACAGGTGGCCGCTGGTCGCCGCCACAAACACGGTGTTTGCGGTGATCACCGGCTGAGAGCGAGCATTGGCAACATCCGGCAGGCCAAAGGCCCAGGCCAGCCTTAGCCGCTGCACGTTGGCGCTGGACACCGAGCTGGCGCCGGCGGGCATGGCGAAAGTGCTGTTGGCATCCAACGCCCAGCGGGCCACCACGGGCTGGGGATCAATCCCGCCGCTTTGGCAAAAATGCTGCGGCTGCGGCTGCCAGGCGGGTTTGTTGCCGGCGATGTGCGCACTTAGTTGAATGATCTGCTGCAGGCCCAGACCTTCGGCCTGGGCTTTCATCGTGCCGTTGGTCATTGCAAAGCCGATCTGGCTAGCGCCCAGCTGGGCCAGCTCCTTCAACCCCGGGGCTCGCGGGTTGTCCGGGTCCAGATGGCAGCTGGCACAGCGCTGCTCAAACACCTTTGCGGCAGACGGCTGACCTACGGCAACCTGATCATCGGCAGCCGCTGATAAGTTGTTGGCGTCAACGGCTGGCTCATCAGCCTGTTGCTGGTTGCAGCCAGCCACAGTCATCAGCATCAAAACCAGCGCGCTCAATGGTAACCAGCGGGCGGGCCGCCATGGCGCAGTCACAGGAACCGCGTTTTGCGCGACTGGACGAACAGGGTCAGACCAATCAGCAGCAGAAAGGCCAAAATCTGCAGACCCAGTACCGTCATGTTAGTGGCGTTCCAGACAATCTCTGGCCCGCTGTTAGTGGACCGCACACCATGTAAATCGACAATCCAGAACAGCAGCAGCTGGCTGCCCAGATTGGCCCCTGCGATGGCGATGATGGTGGGGGCCAGGGCCTCGAACACAATACTGACAACCAAAATCACCACGTAAGCCAGCAAGATCTGAACCAGCAGGATGGTCATAAAGGGCACTCGACCCAGGGGCACCGAGTCGCCGAGATAGATCACAAAGCTGGCGACGGATAAAAACAACCAGACACCCCCGCCCAGCAGCAAATTAGCCACCAGCTTGGCAACGGTGTAGTCGCTGATGGTGATGGGCAGGCTCAAAATGAAGGGCAAATTTTTCTGCCGCCGCTCCTCGGTCACCGTCAACATGGCTGAGTGCACGCCGGTGGCAAACAGCGCAGAGACAAACAGGATGAACGCCAGGTTGCCGCCGGTATCGCCGAAGAAAATCGCCATGGCTATGGCACCTACGCCGGCCAGCCAGTAGCAAATGGCGGGTACTTTCATCATGGCCAGGTCTTTTCTAATCAGGGCGCCAATCACGGCGCTGCGCGATAAGGTATTCATGCTGCCTCCGCGCGGTGGTTGCGGGTAGCGTGTTGCAGGCGCTGACGGGACTCCACGGCGGCGACAAAAATCTCTTCCAGAGTCAGTCGCTCCACCCGTTGAACCTGGGCTCCCGATGCGGTGAGCTGCTGCTCCATCGATGATTCAAAGCCGGACAGAGTTAGCACAAGCTGGCTGCCCGCACGCTGACTGTCTACCAACGTGGGCAGGGCTGGGAGGGTGTAGTCATCCCCCACCACCAGCCGCAGCCGGCGCCAGGAATCCAGGAACACCTCTTTTTCTTCCCGGGCAATAATGCTGCCCTGATCAATGAACACAATGTGGTCACAGATCTGCTCAACCTCCAAGGTGTTGTGGGAAGAAAACAAAATCGAACGACGCTCGTCTTCCATCACCCCCATCATTTCCTCCAAAATCACCTTGCGGGCCACCGGGTCCAGGCCCGTGGTAGGCTCATCGAACACCAGCAGTCGCGGCTTTCTTGCCAGCACCGTCAACAAGGCGGCTTTCACCCGCTGACCGTGGGACAGCCCTTTGACCTTCTGGCCGGGGTTGAGCTCAAAGCGCTGCAGCAACGCGGCGGCGTATTGGTCGTCCCAGGCAGGGAAAATTGAGCGCAGGAAATTGAGGTGAAAGGCCAGGTCGCGATGCCCGTAAAGGCGCATATCCTCGGACACAAAACCGATATCCCATTTCGCAGCAACCTGCTGCCGGGGCATGTCGTTACCCAGTACCGTGACCCGCCCGGCATCCTGCTTTAACAGCCCCATGATGATTCGAATCGTAGTGGATTTGCCGGCGCCGTTGGGGCCGACAAAGCCCAGCACTGAACCTTCAGGCAACACCAGGTCAACGCCCTTCAACGAGAACTCCGGATAGGACTTGCTAACGCCCTGACATTCAATTGCATTCATTGGCTTTACCTCTGTTAGTTCCAAGTGGGCC
>CAYGPO010000239.1:0-3513 GCA_964351665.1 uncultured Gammaproteobacteria bacterium
GCCTTGGCCTGGGTCAGCTCCGTTAACAGCCGTGACAGGCGGTAGTAGCGGACGCTATCGCCGTGCAGGCACGCATTGTGGCCCAGGGCGCACGCCAGATAGGTTTTGCCGCTCCCGCAAGGGCCAGCTCCTCGTAGGTGCCAACCTGTTCCAGCTGGGTTTGCAGGGCCATGGCCATGCCGCCCAGTTTGAGTTGCCGCAGTGCGGCCAGTGTTTGTGTGCTCATAACTTTTCCATCGGTTAGTGGAAGGTTTTGGGACCGCGGATATTCTCGTGGTCCTTGGGGAGATCGGTTTGCAGCTGCCCTTGTTCGGGCGGATGCGAGAGGTATAGCTAGGATTCCTCAAGATTCCTCAAAAACCGGTGGGTCATGGCTTCCGGCTTCAACCGATACAGGCTGGCCGGCCGGCCCCTGTCATGTTGCATCTCGCCGGTATCAATCAGCAGGTCGGCCTGCTCGATACGCCGTCTGAAGGAGCGTTTCTGAATTGCCTTACCGATCAGGAGCTCATGCAAATGTTGAAGATCAGTCAGGGTGAATTTCTGCGGAAGCGCAAACCCAGGGGTGATGGAGTACAACGCTCGCTGACGTAGTCTCTCTATGGCTATCTCAATGATGGTTTTATGGTCGAACGCAAGATCCATTTCAAGTGCTCGTTCCAGGCTAACCCAGTTAACATCGGATACCTGACTGACATGGTTCTCGCAATCCTGAAAAGCCATCAATGCGCAGTAACACACCGTCACTGACCAGCCCCTTGGGTCACGGCCCGGGTTGCCTATGGTTTCCAATTGGTCAAGGTAGGGAGGAGTTACCCCTGTTTTGTCCATCAGCTTGCGCAGAGCGGTGGACTTGATGTCCTGGTCGATTCCTACATCGACGATGCCTCCCGGCAATCCCCACTTGCCCTTTTCCGGTTCGGCTGAGCGTTCCACCAGTAGCACTTTCAATTCCTTTTCATGGTAGGTCACTAGCACCGAGTCTACGGTTAGCAAGGACTTGTTGATAGTGGGCTTAACGGTCGCATGGGTCATGTCAGATTCGTTCGGGCCTATTAAATTTAAGTACCAGTATAACCTAAAATGAGAATTAATGACTATTTGTCACAAATTGCTTGACGAATTAGTGACTATAAGACACAATTAAATTGTGTCAAATAGTCACTAAGGAGAAATGTCATGTTTGGTATCAATTATTTCAAAGCCGATCCCTCCACATTCGTGGTGGTCACCAAAGACGGAAAGGTCAAGCGTCAGGGCAAGGGACTCAGCTTTTTCTACAATTCCTACAGCTCATCGATTGCATCTATTCCGGTCAATAGCCAGGAAGCACCTTTCATCTTCGGGTTGCAGACTTCCGATTACCAGGAGGTTCGAGTGCAGGGACAGATCACCTTTCGCATACACGATGCCCTACGCATTGCGGATATGCTGAACTTTGGTTTGAAAGCCGATGGTCAAACCTACGTTTCAGACGACCCAATGAAACTGACCGATCGGATCATTCAGGCTGCGCAATCCATCGTTCAGGAAGCCGTGCAATCTTTGCCATTAAGGGCAGCCCTGAACATCAACGTCGAACTCAATAAACAGATACGAGAGGGAATGGCTGAGGATCCTTCGCTGGAAGCGATGGGTATCGTGATTCTGAAAACCTCGGTGATCGGAATAACACCCACACCTGAAACTCGGCAGGCGTTACAGGCTGAAGCACGTGAAGCCATCCTGAAGGAAGCCGATGATGCGATTTACTCCCGGCGCAAGTCCTCGGTCGAGCAGGAGCGCATGATCCAAGAAGCCGAGTTGCAGACCCGACACGACATTCAGCAGAAAGAGCAGGAGATCGAGGAGTCGCGTATCCAGAATGATCGCAAGCTGTTACGGGGTAATGCGGAAACCGAGCGCGAGCGTATCCAGAGCGAGATCAACAACGAAACCATGAAAAAAGAGCTGGTCGAGTTGTCGGTAGCCAATCGCAAGGAGGAATCGGATGCCGAGGCTTACGCGGTAGCTACCCGGATGAGGGCGTTCAAGGAGTTGCCGGTGGAGAACCTGAAGGCAATGGCTTTGGCCAACATGCAGCCCGAGCAGCTGATGGCTATGGCGTTTGAATCCCTGGCACAGAATGCGGGTAAGATCGGTGAGCTGACCATTACCCCGGATCTCTTCGGCCAGATGATGAAGCGGGTACCGGTCAAATGAAAAAGCCATCCGACCAACGCTTTGTGCTGGTGACCCGCAAGACCCGCTTGCAGGAACTGATCGAGCGTTTCAATACCTGGGCACAGGCGCGGTTTTACCTAGAGCACAACCGGGTCGATGCCCGGGATTATCTCGATGAGCATGACCTCTACATCAAGCAGGTGAATACCGTGGAGGTCATGCTGAGGTCGGCCGGTATCCTGCAGGTACTCGATCGTAATTTCCTGCCCAATTACCAGTTCGGTAAACGCGATATCGTCATCGTCATTGGTCAGGACGGTCTGGTCGCCAATACACTGAAATACCTGGACGGTCAGCCCGTGATCGGAGTTAACCCCGACCCCGATCGCTGGGATGGCAAACTGTTACCCTTCGATGTAGGCAATCTTCACCATGCCATCGGCCTGACTGTAAGTGGTGATGCTAATCGTAAACAAGTGAGCTTTGCCGAAACCACTACCAATCTGGGGCAAACCATGTTGGCAGTCAACGACCTGTTCATTGGTCCCAGGTCCCATACATCGGCGCGGTATCAGTTGAGCTGGAACGGACAGAGCGAGACCCAGAGTTCGTCGGGGATTATCGTTTCGACCGGCTTTGGATCGACCGGATGGTTACAATCAATTCTGGCTGGGGCAATCGGTGTGACAGGGCAAGATCACCATCCGTTGTCCCGTGGATTTGCATGGGATGAGCGCAGGTTGCAGTTCGCTGTGCGTGAGCCCTTTCCGAGTCATACCACAAGTACTCACCTCGTGTTTGGTGAAGTGACTGAAAAGAATGGATTGAGGCTTGAATCGTTTATGCCGGAGAACGGTGTGATTTTCTCGGACGGTATCGAATCCGATGCAATCGCGTTCAATTCGGGGTGTATCGCGGAGATAAAGGTGTCTGAAAAGCGTGGTGTGCTTGTGGTGTGAATGAATCCCTTGGTCGTAGGTTCAAGTCCTACAGGGCCCACCAATTTTCCTTTTTACTTTCAATGGTTTACGTAAGTCCGGCTATGCCGGTTGCCGACCACTGGAACAATTTGGGCCAGATTTGGGCCAATAACGTTCCCAGCGTAGGCCGCCACATGGCTTGTACCCAGGTGTGCATACCGCATCACCATGTCCAAAGTGGCCCAGCCACCCAGCCGTTGCAGTACTTCCAAAGGCGTTCCCGCCATCACGTGCCAACTGGCCCAGGTATGGCGTAAATCGTGCCAGCGAAAGTTATCAGGATGTCGACCTTTATGAGGTTTCAACCCTTCCGTGTTTGACCGCTCACAATTATTCCAAGGATTTAGCCCAGGGTTTTCTCTATCCCACA
>CAYGPO010000240.1:0-3471 GCA_964351665.1 uncultured Gammaproteobacteria bacterium
CCGAAGAAGTTGAAGAAGTTCATCAGGTCAAACCAGAATGTTTCGAATTTCATGTGTTTCTTCCTTCTATAGTTTTTTTCAGTTAATCGTCCCCTCGGACGAACGTGTACCAACCCATGCCAATGTCAGTGCCAAAATCTGTGCTGTGACTGGACTGGGCTTCGAACTGAGGAAAGACGTCTTTATTAACGGATCGATTTGAACGTCTTCCCTCATTACTTAGTGCCTCCAATGCCGCGGCGATCCGCCTGGGAGGCACATTGAGTCTTCCTGCAACCTGCTCAAACATGCGGTCTTCGGGATTGCAGCGGAGATTGTGATTCACCGTTGAAAGGTGTTTTGAAACGTTGCGCAACATGGCCAGGGTGCGTTCGACCATGTCTTCTGGGACGGCGCCCAGGCGCTTCAGGCGAAGGTCGCCATTGGGTAGTTGCTCGATGTTGTTGCTGGCTTCCATGTATTCCATCAAGGCTTTGACGGAATAGCCGCTGACCTTGCACTCTTTGGTCAGGGCCTCGAAGGACCGCGGCCCGGTTACCGGCAGGTCCATGGGTCCCGCCTCGTTGCGCCAGCGCTTGCCCCGCTGCCACTCGTCCAGCACCCGCGCCACAGGCGACAACCGGCCGGAGATGGCACTGGGCTTTTGTCTCATGTACGTACTGACTTTGTCCCGAGTCAAACCGGTTTGCAGACCTACGTTGGTGCTGGTGGGTCTTTCTCCTTCCCGGTGAAGCTTGCGGGAAGCGGCGTCAACCATGGCTTTTCGGACCAATGGCTCCAGGTCACTGATTTTCACCCCATGAGCCAGCAGCACCTCGGCTAGCTCGGTTAGCAGTGCGCAGGTTCCTTCGCGAATATCCGCAGGAACCTCGTAAAACAACGGTATGGCAGTCATGTGTTATCCCCAAAACGAAGTAAAAACTTCAAGTTGAAAGAAAAATAACACTCCGCGAGAAAAAAATCACTATTTTTCACCTGGCGGGAAAGAAGTCATATAGTTCATCTCGCCCGGCGGGAGTGGGGTCAAAACAGACCTGTCAGGGTACGTTTGGGTTGGGACTGACCTCGAACGTTAGGAAGCGGGTGGCACCCGGAGTCACCCGCTTTCTTCTTTTACGCAGCTGCGGGATTTTTCTTGCAAATTACCGGGAATAGCTGCTGTTATCTCTCTATGAACTCCCCCAGCCCCATCGAAAAAATTTCAATCCTGCTGCTGGTTTTGGGTGTTGGGCTAGCCGCCTGCACTGACCAGCGGGCAGATCCTTCAGATAGCGTCAACATAGCGATCAATGGCACGCCCATTACCGCAGGCCCGGGGTTTTCTTCGTCCAAATATTCTTCTGCCTTGGTTCTGGCGACTTACCAAACGCTATTTGAATATCGGTACCTCAGCCGTCCCCTTGAGCTGATTCCTTCGTTGGCTGCTGATTGGCCTGAAGTGAGCGACGATGGCAAGACGGTGTTGATCCGTATCGTTGACAATGCGCGTTTCTCTGACGACCCGGTGTTTGATATGGGCGTTGGCAGACCAGTTACTGCGCAGGATGTGGCGTATTCGCTGCTGAGGCATTTTGATCAGTCCAGCAACGCTCTAGGACAGGATGTTTGGAGAGACATCCTGGTCGGCGTTAAGCAGTGGGATGGGGATTATGACCGTCCACCCCCTGGTATCCGGGTGATTGATGAATTGACGATAGAATTTCACCTCAATACAGCCTCGCCGGTGTTTCTGCATAAGCTGGCAACAAGCTTCGCCGCAATCGTGCCCCGAGAAGCGGAACAGGCCTACGGTCTGGATCTGGCGCGACATTCAGTAGGCTCTGGCCCTTATGTGCTTGAGTCCTTCGACTCTGAGAAAGCGCTGCTGTCGGCTAACAAAAATTATCAGCCTCGGCGGTTTGACCTTGCCCAGGCCGGTTTTGACAGTCTCCTGCACACCAAGGACTACCTGGACTTACAGGGACAGTCGCTACCTCTGACCCGTCAGATCGTGGTGCACTTCGTAGGCTCAATGAGCAGCCGGTGGATGGCTTTTGATAACAGCGAATTGGACATCATTCCTGTGAATGAACGGTTTCTTACGGGGCTGCTGGAAGAACAAGATCCGCCGAAATTGAAATCCGGATTAGCGGATAGGTTTCGCTGGCAAACTGGCGATCACAACGAGATCTCTTTCATGAGAGTGCGGATGGATGATGCGTTCCTTGGCAGTCATGAAGACCCTAAGATCAACGAGAGAAATGCCAGGCTGCGATGCGCTATAAGAGAGGCTATCGACCCTTATGAACGGAACGATCAGTTTTTCGAAGGTCGCGGAATTCCTTTATGGGGTGTGATAGCGCCTTCTTTGCCAGAGTTCTCATTCAGTACCTATGGTTCGCCACCGAAGTCAGCAGTTGGTGCCAACTTGTTTCAGCATATTGGCCCCATCGAATCATTGCCTGAAATAAGTTTTGGCTTCAAAAGCGGCGTAAACAATGAGCAAAATTTTGCCCTGTTTCAAAGCCAGCTCACCCGAGCCGGTTACCCTACCGAGCTAATCAAGCCGGCCGCATACGCAACCTTCGACGAATACCTGAACGCAACTTATGAAGGAAAACACCAGATTTCACTGGTGGGATGGAGTTTGAGCTATCCGGATGTTGAAGATAATCTCAAGCTGTTCTACGGCCCGAACAAAGCGCCTGGAGCCAACATGGCGAATTATCAAAACCATCGATATGACGAACTCTACCAGCAGGTCAACCGGATGACGCCATCTCCCGAGCGAACCGAGTTGGTGGCGGAAATGAACGAATTGTTGTGGAAGGATTGCTCATATCTCAGTAGCCTGGGACTGCGCAATAATCTGCTGGTGCAGCGCCGAGTTGTAGGCCTTCCCGATCACTCAGCACCGATGATCGGTCGATATTTTCAGTTTCTAAAGGTGCAGTAGCCCTCGCACAGCAACCCCTGAAAGCTTAGTCTTTGGTCCGAAAATCGGGATAGGTTTGAAAATCGTTAGCAACCCGGTATTCAGGGTCAGCGACTGAATCGGACAGATTGTTTAGATCATAGTGCGGCGCTTCAGTTACCGGTACATTGGCAAACCAGACAGTCTCCATAACGGGCTGGCCGTCTTCCCCAGTTTCTCCGCTTTCCACCGGCACATTGCGCTGAATCATCACGTCCATCAACCGGTCGTCTGAGAAGTAGCCAACAAACACCAGCGCGCGGTCCTTAAGGTCAACTTCCAGCGTGGCAACAAGCTCTTCCACTTTGGCGATGGCAACATCGGTCTGATCCTGATGAAACTTCGACTGCGCAGACACAAGCCGGGAATCTGCAGCCGGGAATTGATAAGTCTCATTAACCTGCACAAGAAACCCCCGGGCCTCAGGAAAGACGTAAGTTTCCAATAGCGTGTACTTTTCCTCTAACTCTTCATCCGAAGGCTGGTTGGGGTAGTCGTTGAAGATTTCTGCGTTGGCG
>CAYGPO010000241.1:0-1117 GCA_964351665.1 uncultured Gammaproteobacteria bacterium
GCAGCTGCAGCGGGGGTCTACGCCGTGGTAGCCGCAGGGGCAGGGGTTCATTGCCGCCAGCAGCTGAAAACGGGCGGGAAAGGCTACCTGATGGCTGGCGCGACAAATGGTGATGGTGCCCGCTTCCAGGGGTTCGCGCAGCATCTCCAGGACCTGGCGGGAGAACTCGGGCAGTTCGTCTAAAAACATGACTCCGTTGTGGGCCAGGGATATTTCGCCGGGCTGGGGCGGGGAGCCGCCTCCCACCAGGGCCGGCGCGGACGCGCTGTGATGGGGCGAGCGAAACGGTCGCTGGTAAAACTGGGCGGGGTTCAGGCCGTTGCGACTCACCGATGCCACCGATGCGGTTTCCAGGGCCTGGGGCTCGGTCAGTTCTGGCAGCAGGGCCGGCAGCCGCGACGCCAGCATGGTTTTGCCGGTGCCAGGCGGGCCATACAGCAAAAGGTTATGACCGCCGGCGGCCGCCACTTCCAGGGCTCGACGGGCCTGGTACTGGCCGCGCACCTCGCTGAGATCAGGGATCGGGCGGGGCGACGGGGCAGGCGGGATGGGTGTGTCCAGCTCACCCTCGCCGCACAGAAACTCACAAACCTCCAGCAGATGATGGGCCTGGCGCACCTGGGCATCACTGACTAGGGCAGCCTCCTGTGCGTTGGCGGCGGCCACAACCACGGTGCGCTCCTGGCGGGCCGCCGCCAGGCTGACGGGCAAACCGCCGCGAACGCCCCTTAACGAACCGTCCAAGCCCAGCTCTGCGAGAAACTCAAATTGGCTGATGTTTTTCACCACCAGCTGATCGGAGGCGATGAGCAACCCCAGGGCGATGGCCAGGTCATAACGGCCGCCGGATTTGGGTAAATCCGCCGGAGCCAGGTTGATGGTGATGCGGCGCTGGGGAAACTGAAAGCCGGCGTTCTCCAGCGCCGCCTGCACCCGCTCGCGGCTTTCTTTCACCGCGGTCTGCGCAAGGCCCACTATGCTCACCTTAGGCAGGCCGGCGCCCAGGTGCACTTCCACTTCCACCAGGGGCGCCTGGATGCCCACCTGAGCGCGACAATAAACGGTGGCAAGATTCATGAAGTTACCGGGTCAGAGACTTAGATCACAATAGCCAATC
>CAYGPO010000241.1:1217-3397 GCA_964351665.1 uncultured Gammaproteobacteria bacterium
TTTAGGAGCTTTCGCTGAGCTGAATATTGCCATTGAGGGTCTTGAGCTTGATCACCGGTCCGCCGCCGGCAATTTCGGCGATGATCACGCTTTCCACCTTCACCTTAACTCCGCGGCCTTCCCGGGTTCGGTCCACAATAGGTTTGGTGGGCACCACGTTCACTTCAAAATCCGAATAAATCTGGCCCCGGGCGGTATCAATGTGAACCTCAGCGCCGGTGCCCGAGGGCAGCCCAACGGTCAAGTTGCCGTTCACCGAGGTCAGCACCACCGCATCATCCCTGCTCAGCTCGCTGAGTTCGATGCGGATGTTTTCATTCACCGACTCGGCGATCACCGAGCCGGCGATTCGGGTGGCGGTAATGGGGCCGTTGACGTTGCGCAGGTCCAGCTCACCGTGGATGTTATCCACTTCGATTACACCGTCGTTCACCGTTGACAGTTCAAGGTTGGCGTTGATGGGAACCCGGGCGGTAACCCGAACCCGGTTGGTGCGCCAGTCGGTATTAATGCTGACCCGATTATCCTCCTCTTCAACCTCCAGGGAGTAACCGCCGGTGGTGATGGGTTTAGCACCGCTGGGTGTGATGATGCGCCGCTCACCCTTTAACACCGACACCTCAAACTGCACGTCCTGGCGGTTTTCACCAATCACCTCGATGTGCGCTGACAGTATGCTCATCTCCAGGAACATAGGGCTACCTGGCTGGCTCAGAGGAATGGTGATGATTTCAGACTCCTGGGCCGCTGCAGGCGTCATCGCCAGGCTTGCCATGAGCAGCGTCAGCACTGCCAGCAGACCGCTAACGGGCCTGGAGCTTAAGGCCTTGGCTGAATCAAGAATGATGTTGGTTGTCATGGTGCTCTCCATTGCTTAAAGCTTGTTGATCTGGATGTCGCCGTTGAGCGACTTCACGAATAGGTTGGCGCCACCGGCCCCAATGCGCAGGCCGCCAGCTTGAGAAATTTCATAGCGCAGTCGATTGCCCTTGCGGCTTTTTTCCACCTTGGGCGTCATCGCCATGGACTCCACTTCAAACTCCGTGCGCAGGCTGCCGTTAAACAGCTCCATGGCCAGGTCCAGGCCCGCGTCTGCGGGCAGCTGCAGGGTGATGTTGCCGTTAATGGTTTCCAGCTCGCAGCCTTCGCCCGGGGCTGGAATCAATACCTGCACCAGCTGCAGCTGCACGGCGCCGTTGATGCTTTTCACTCGGCCGCATTGATGGGCGCCGGAGACCCTGACCGGGCCGTTCACATTGCGCGCGCTGACCAGCCCCGTGACCCCGTCCACGTCGACTTTGCCGTCGTTCACGGTGCTCACATCGATCTGGCTGCCGGCAGGAATTGTGACGTCAAACTGCACGTCCAGCTGACAGCCTCGGCAGGGGTCGTGCTGGCGCCGTTGATGGGGCTTGCCCACAATCAGGCTGACGCCTTGGTCATCCGCCGACAGGGTTAGGGGCAGTACGTCCAGTGAGCGGTCAAATAACGCCTGGGTGGGGGCCCGGCGATGTTCACTGACCTTAACCCAGATTTCATCCACCGGGCCCACCGACACCCGCACATCGCCCCAGATGTTGCTGATGACAAGGGTTGGTGTGGCCGTGGCCACCGGAAAGCGCTGCTCCCACTGGTCAGACTGCTCCACCCAGGCCGCTGCGTGAAGCGCTGCCGGGCTGCTGGCGATGGCTGCCAGGATCACGCTGACCAGCATTTTTATGTTGAGTGCGTTCATCATGGCTTCAGGCGTCCGTTGGCTGAACGGCAGCGGTGACATAGGGCACCAGGTCCGGATCGAGACGGGCACTGCGGGCGAGCTCCAGCAGCTGCCGTACCTGCTGGGCGGTGCCGTGGCGCAAAACCAGATCCACCAGAGACAGTTGCACCAGCGGTGAATCGGCACCCTCCAGCAGCGCCATCAGCTCAGCGCCCACTTCAGGGTTATTCATTTGTGGCCCCAGGGCATCAATGGCGGCGCTGCGCACCGAGGCGCTTTCGTCCTGGCTGGCACGCTTTAGCAGGGCCATGGCCATGGCCGGGTCGCTGGCCGCTTGCTCGCTGGCTGCCAACACTCCGCGCAGCCGTCCGCCGGTGGAGGCCTGCTCAATCTGGTTGAGTAACATCTGCCGATTCAGCTCCGTTACCTGGGACTGAAGCTGGGCCAGCTGCGGCGCCGCAGC
>CAYGPO010000242.1:0-3331 GCA_964351665.1 uncultured Gammaproteobacteria bacterium
ATAGATTTCCTCAGAATCCCTGGACTGGGACCCGGCGGCACCGGCCCACAAGCCCAGCAGGATTATCGGAATCAACTTCATCGGGGTTTTTTACCATCAGAACCTGGGGATTTCCACTGCTAACGGTCAGGCCGTGGGCCCCGAGGCCGGGGTGTGGCAATATTGATGAACTCCATATCACCTGGCAGCCCTAATGAAACACCAGAACATACGATGGCTTTTCGCCGGCATCGCGCTGTTTTTCTGTGCCTGCAGCTATGCCCAATCCAGTGATGACGCTGCCAAGCAGTGCGACAAGCCGGTGATGATGCTGGTGATTGGCACCCTCAAAACCGATGACTCGCTCAAGGCCTATGGCAAGGCTCTGCGCAAACTCAACACCTACGCGGAGCAACAGGGCTACTACGAATTCCGCACCCGCCCCAGCGAGACCTTTGAAGGCCAGTGGCCGGACAAGCAGTTTGTGATTGGCGCCCGATTTCCCTGTGTGGAAGCAGCAAGGGGCTTTTGGTTTTCCGATGACTACCAGGCTATTCGCCACCTGCGGGCCGGCGAGGCCGAGGTTAGCGTCACCGTGCATCCCATGAACGCGATACCTGATTACATCGGTAAGGCCGAACCCCTGCGCTTGCTGCCGCCCCAGGAGACCCAGAAGAGCCCCTGACGCCCACGCAAAATCCGCTGCCCCAATGGCGCGGTGAGCAGTGATCAACCGATCATCGCCGGCCTGCTGAACCAGGATTGCCAGCTAATACCTAAGGGTTTAACCGCAGCCGCAAATCAGGCGACTGACCGGACAGGAAATTCAGGCATCAACAGCTCAGGATGGTGCAGGGCAAAACCCTGAGCACATTCAGCGCCCAGGGCCTTGGCCGCATCGAGAAACGGCAGAGCGCTGCCAAAGCCAGTGACCTACCCCTGGTGGTAGCGATACTAACCACCGTTACCGCCGCCAATCCAGGCGCTGCCGGGGCCGGTCATGCTGATCTGGCCGTAAAGATCATTTTGCTATTGATCGCTGGCCGTAAGGGTGTCTACATCAATGCGAAATACCCCAGCCCTGCGGTGGCAGCCAGCATGGTGCCGGCGCTATCCAACGCCAAGCTCCGAATGGCGCCCCTGGGCAGGCCATCGGACGCCTGTAACTTGATTACTTTTCCATCAGCGTCCATTCGCATGAGTGTTTGGCTAGTACCAAACCACATACGCCCGCACTGATCCTGGGATATCGACCAGACCAAACTGGACGCAACTGGATCGATTGCCACAAAGCCCAAGTGGGCCATTTGGCAAAAAGGTAATTTCACTATGCCAAGGGTTTGTCGCAGACCTTAAAGACGGACTGGTCAGTCTCCAGGCTTGGCGCTACACTGACTGCGCTTGCTGATGGAAAAACCCCGAGGCGCGCAGAGCTTTTGAGCTATCTAAAGGCAAAACCAATCCAACCGCGAAAAACCGTTACGGGTAGCCCTTATCGGCTTCCAACAACCCTGGCATTGCTGTTTTTTCTGCTGCAGTCAGCGGCAGCCAGCGCCGTTGAGACCACCCTGGTGCTGGATCGGCGTTATGCCAGCCTGGATCTCGCCGCATTCATTGACCAACACCGCCCCCAGCTAAATCCCTTTGCCAGCCAGATCCTGTTACAGGCAGGACACCACAGCGTGAGCCCGCTGGCGCTGATGGTGCTGGTGGAGGACGCCCTTGCCCTCCCCGCGAACAAGATGCCCGGCCCGGTCAGCCCGCCAATAGAACAACTCGCTATGGCCCTGCACCACACACTCAATCCCCTATCCGGATCTGTGGCAGAAAAGCGGGTGAGCACTGACCGAAGCCTGGAAAACCTAACAGCCGCCACGGAACAGCTGGCTAAGCTGGTGGGTATGTCCCTGCAGCCTTTTCCCAAAGCAGGGCCACAGCCCAAAATGGACCTGCCCTTTGCCTATGATCAGGAATGGGAATTCTTCGGCGCTCATACCTATACCGGAGATGACGATGGGTCACCCATGTCGTCCATCGATTTCAGCGAGAACTGGAGTCAGCGCTGGAATACGGACACCTCCAACAGCCGAGTTCTGGCCGCCCACGACGGCATTGCCCAGGTCTTTGGTCCCTGCAATCTGCGCATTTCACACCCCAGCGGCTGGAGCACCCAGTACTACCATCTGGAGGACATCGTGGTGAAAACCGGCCAATCGGTAAAAAAGGGTCAGGATCTTTCGAAATACGCAGACGATCGGCTCACGGCAGTTTGCCAGGGCGGCTTCTCCCAGGCTCCACACCTGCACTTCACCCTGCTGCGCGATGGTCGATACGTCAGCATTGATGGGCTGCAGCTGGGCCAACACAGGATTAAAGCTGGCCGTCACAGTTACGACAACAATCATCAGTTCTCCTGGATAGACCGGGGCGACCAACGGCTGTTCGCGGTTAACGATGCGCTGGTTCATCAGGCGACGTTTAACACCGAGGTAGACCTGACCTTTGACGGGCTTTGGTTCCCCCCGCAGCTACCCGGACATGGCATGAGCCTGATGGTTCGAGACGCGGCGGATGATACCGGCACCGACGTGGCGGTGGTGCTCTACACCTACGACGACGGCGGCCAGGCGAACTTCTATGCCGGCAGCAGCCGGGTACAGAGCTGGAACCTGGGAGCATCAATATCGCTGCCGCTGTTCCAATCTGCCGGCGGCGGGTTTTCTGCCATGCGGGCCATCGATTTTGACAACGCTGCGGAGTTTACCCAGGCCGGGGAGGTAGAGCTGTCCTTTGATGACTGTGCCAACGGCCAGTTATCCCTGCAGCTCACAGAGCGCAGCAGCGGCCAGCCGGTGGCCCAGCAGTGGCAAATCAGCCGACTGCTGGGTGATGGCTGCGTGTCGGTTCGGTAGCGGCCGTCCCCTCCGATCAGCCCCCGGCCCGGTTGGGATAGGGCGGCCGACTGGGTTTCATCGGCGGCTGCTTTTTCAACCCTTCAAGGGCCAGCTCGATGGCCTTTTCCAACTGCGGATCAGCGCCGGCATTGACTTGCCTTGGCCACTGAACAACCTCCACATCCGTCGCCACCCCAACGTTTTCCACTATCCACCCGTCTTCGTTCCAGATGGCAAGGTTAGGCGCGGTGATTTGGCCGCCGTCCATCAACACCGGGAAGCCTAAGATCCCAACCAGGCCGCCCCAGGTGCGGGTGCCCACCACCGGACCCAGCTGGTATTTTTGGAACATCCAGGGCAGCAGGTCGCCGCCGGAGCCGGCGTTCTCATCGGCAATCATGACCTTGGGACCAAACACTGCGCCCCGGGGGCTGGCCAGGTCATCGCCGTAGCGCATG
>CAYGPO010000243.1:0-3328 GCA_964351665.1 uncultured Gammaproteobacteria bacterium
GCGCGTGAGGTTAACCCGCGGGCGAGGCACCAGCGCGGCGAGCCGGGCCATGAAAGCCAACGGTACCGGCACTGCCGGGTTGCTCGACGTCAGCCTCATTGCTCATCGCCAGGGAACATCGCAGGCCATTGAATTGCTCTTCGAGCCGAGCGTTCTCAACGAGCGCCTGGTAGCCGGGACAAATCTGTTTCCGTTGACGAATAGCGTTCTGCAAATGCCAGAGTCCGTACGCAGACATCCCCGCTATCACGAGTGGTGGGCTCGACCGGGCTACGCCGAGCTCGCTGAAATCCGTCGGGCGAATGGCAAGCCTGAGGGATTACCGCTGCCCATCGATCTGTAACCGGTTGTCACGACCGGCACATGACACAATGAACGAATGCCGGCACCACCGGCTCCAGCTCGACAGAACGTCGGCCTGTCGCGACAGTGTCGTGCGGCTGTTCCCTGAACCCTGTCATAAATGGCGCACACCGCAACAGCGCGCCTTTTTCTATCGCGGCAGGCCGGTGGCCCGGGCCAACACGAAGGTCTGGCTGGAGGGGTTGATCGCAGATGGGTTGAAACACCTGGCTTCGGGGCATATCGCGTCCTACGCCATAATCGGTACTAGCCCAAATTTGGCCCAAAAAGTGAGGAGGCAACGCATCGCGTCAGGTCACACTGACGTAAGCTGTTGAAGCAAAGACCTGTGGTTCCCGGCACATAGGTTACACAATCGGGCATTTGGGGAGCACCTCAGATGCCATGGAAAGAGTGTAACCCTATGGAAGAGAAGCTTCGTTTCGTAGCGCGACTGCTGGATAGTGGGAAGACGGCGCCAACGTGTCGCAAGTTTGGTATTTCCCGCAAGACCGGCTACAAGGCCCGAAGCACTCCGCTGAGCCAAACAAAGAGGCTCAATGAATTGTGGTCTGCAGATTTCAAGCGCCGCGGTCAATAATTCACCGGGCTTGCCGCAATCGATCCTGTTCGTCAGCCCAGGACTGTTTCGCAGAGACGAGCGCCTGATACCTCGGATGGTCGAAGACCGGTTCAAGGCTCCAGTGTTCCAGTGGAAGGGTAGCTGGCCCGAAGTCAATGGCTAGCGATTCGAGATAATCCAGCGCCCGATCAGGGTCACCCGCACGCGCGAACGCCACCGCCAGTGCAGCTCGAGCATTAGACTCCGACCAGGCATCCTTGGGCGCGTTGTCGAGAAAATCCCGCTCGGCCGCGCGCACGCCCTTGAGATCACCGCGCATGCCCGGAATATCAGCGGGGTAATAGAACAACACACTGCTGGCCGACCAGCCGCCAGGATAGGGCGTTTCCCGAGCACTCAAGCGAGCGGCAATAATGGCCAGCGCGGCCTGTGCTTCTTCCGATCGATTGGTAACCAGCATTCCTTCGGCCGCGGCCACGGCGTAGTGCTCGGGATAATCGGGCACTGAACGTAATTCTTCTGGCCAGAGTTCGGTGGAAAGTGATCGATCAATGCGCTCAGCATTCCGACTGTCACGAGCAATCCGGAACGGCAATGCAGGATCGAATTCATTCGGTCCATCCACTGCCGCCCAGGCGGCGTCATATTCCCCCCGCACCCAGAGCAATTCGGCCAGATTTGAGGCGGTTTCCGGCACCCAGGCACTGCTGGACTCCATTAGGGATTCGGATTCGGCGTATCGCCCCAGGCCTTCCAGGGTTGCGATCAGCTCACGGATGATGTCGGTATTGGCAGGGTCGATGTTCAGTGCATACCGCATGGACTCGATGGACTGCTCAAATCGGCCATCCCGGCGCGCGACCAGGCCCCGTGTGTACCAGGCATCGGCGTAGCCCGGCGCTTTTTCCAGAACGCGGGCTAAAACGCTCTCGGCGGCGGCATAATCGCGACTCCCCCAATAGTGCATATACGCCTGAGCCATCAGCGTCTCAATGGAATCGGGTGAAAGTACGCGGGCCTGGGCGAGCGATTCGATCGCCGCATCGCGGTAACTGGCATCGCCATAGCCGAACCAGAAGTGGGCCAGTTCAACGCGGGCCAGGCGTGCATAGGCATCAGCGAAGTTTGGGTCGATGGCCGTGGCGCGCTCGAAACTGGCGATGGCCGATTCGAAACGATCGGCGCTGGCCACATCAAATGCCGACAACAGCTTGCCCTGAAGAAAGGCCTCGTAAGCCGATAGGCTGTCGGTGGAGCCCGTGACCAACGCGTTGGCCTCTTCAGGACTGATCACCAACTGCATTGTACGGGCAACTTCCCGGGCCACATCCGCCTGAATATCGAACAGGTTCTGGGTGGTCAGCAGGCGGTCATAGGTCTCGGCCCATAGATGTACGTCAGTGGCGCCATCAATTAACTGCACCGTGATGCGCACCTGATCACCTGCCCGTTGCACCGCACCCTCCAATACTACGCCTGCGCCAAGTTGTGCAGCGATTGCGGGGATTGACATTTTTGTACCGTCGTAGGCATTCATCGAGGTTCGGGAAATGACCTTGAATCGGGAAACCTTGGCCAACTGGGTGAGCAGATCGTCGTGGATACCCTCGGTAAAGAATGCGTCTTGTTCGTTGGCGCTGCGATTGGCAAACGGCAATACCGCGATCAGGTCACCAGCCGACTGAGGACCGGCCCACGTCGGACCATCAGCCGACAGATAGAATCGATCAACCAGCAGCAGGGCCAAAGCCAGCAGCAAACCGCCGATGATCATCCGATCCAATCGTCGGTTGGTGCCTGTTCGAGTCGATGCCTCGGTTGAAGTGGTTCTCGTTTGCCCCTCACTACGCGACCCGGTGGAGAGCGAGATAGCGTCTAACCGATCCTCCTCACGCACCAGGCCATCGGGTGTCAGCTCGAAAACCCAGGAGATCACCAGCGCCGGAATAAATCCGCACGCCAACAGAACGATGATGCCGCGCAGAATGGTGTCAGGTACGTCAAACACCGGCAGCACTGTTTCGGCCACCTGCACAATCAACCATGCTGCAATCAGATAAAGACCGGCCAGGCGGAACACGTTGCGGCGTTTGAGCTCAGCCAGCAGTTTCACAGCGTCATGCCTGACAACCAATCACCAATTGACTTGTTCCTATTCCTTATCAGGCGCATGGCCTTTTTTATGCCTCTCTCACATGATGACGCTGGGACCGCAGTGTCTCACTATACTTCAGACCCGCTATGGGACCGAGACTTTGGAACACATTCATACGCTGACAATTGTCAGCCAACTAAGTCGGTAGTCAGAGCATAGGAAGCATAAGGCCCATGTCCAAGTAGCTGCGGCATCCTGAACGCTCTCGCGAACCCCCACAATCGACCGTTTCGGGCGTTCTCGAACGT
>CAYGPO010000244.1:0-3312 GCA_964351665.1 uncultured Gammaproteobacteria bacterium
TGAACCACCTGGACAAGCGCGAGACGCCCCAGCAGCGCCCTCCGGCCCGCGGGCCCGGTCATTGCCCGCGCCACCAGCGCCAGCGACTGGCGGATCGCCGATCTGATCGAGGGCAAGCGGCCATGCTCGCTCTATCTGGTCATCCCGCCCTCAGACATTTCACGGACAAAACCGCTCGTCCGCCTGATCCTCAATCAGATCGGACGCAGGCTGACCGAGGACCTGCCACGCAAGGGAGAGCGGCGTCGCAAAGTGTTGCTGATGCTGGACGAGTTTCCGGCGCTCGGGCGGCTCGACTTCTTCGAGAGCGCGCTCGCCTTCATGGCGGGCTATGGCATGCGCGCCTATCTTATCGCCCAGTCGCTCAATCAGATCGAAAAGGCCTATGGGCCGAACAATGCCATTCTCGACAATTGTCATGTGCGCATCGCCTTTGCGACCAATGATGAGCGCACGGCCAAGCGCATATCCGACGCCCTTGGAACAACCACGCAGCAACGCGCTCAGCACAATTATGCCGGCCACCGCCTCGCGCCCTGGCTCTCCCACGTCATGGTCTCGGCCCAGGAAACGCAGCGGCCTCTTCTGACACCGGGCGAGGTGATGCAGCTGCCCCCAGACAAAGAACTCGTCATGGTCTCCGGCGCGCGGCCCTTGAAGGCGAAGAAACTCCGCTATTTCGAAGACCGGAATTTCACTATGCGTGTTCTGCCGCCGCCCGTCGAACTGGTCCTCCCTGAAAGGCGCGGTCATGACTGGCAGGGTGTATTGGCACGGGCCGAAGCCGTCCCGCTATCTTCCGATCCTGCGCACTCGGATGAGGGCGGACCGCAACACAGCCAGACGCCGTGCCCCGATCCGCCAGAAAAAGTGGCACCCGCACGCGATCAGGCGCCTGACCTGCCGCAAGAGGATGGCGATCTTGATGCGACAGCTTTGAAATCCCTCAAGCCAGCTCAGCACGCCCTCGGCATGGACCGCGCGGACGGCGACTTCTTTCCGAAATTCTGATCGTGAAGCCACGCGTCAACATCCGCTTGTCCTATGAGATGCATCGCAAGCTGGAGGAGATGGTGCTTGCGCCCGGCGCAACAAAATCCGCGATCATGGAAGATGCGCTACGGGCCTATCTCGATCCAGATCGAACAGCGGCGCGCGATGACATTCTGTTACAGCGCCTTGATCGGATCGAGAAGCGCCAGAACGCGATGGAGCGGGACCTCGCCCTTTGCCTGGAAACCCTCGGCCAGTTCGTCCTTTACTGGCTCACAAGGACAGATCCTATTCCTGAAAGTCAGCGCGACGCCGCCCAGCTCCTCGGCCAGCGCCGGTTCGAGTTCTTCATCGATCAGGTTGCGAGACGCGTGACCTCGGATGAACCGCTGTCGAAGCGGGCTTTGTCTGCCTTGGCTGCCGACGACCTTAATGATTGATTTTTGATACATTAAGGGTTTTAATGGCTTGTTGTGTTTTACTTTTGATGCATTAATGAGATCGTCATTGCTCTGCGTCACAATGCGTCATATATGAAGCACTGAGCTATGAAATTAGATATTATGTATCAGTTATGACGCACAAGATTGACTTTTCGACCGCCTCTAGCGAGGCTATCATAGAAGTGCTGGGCAAGCGCCTGGACGAGATTCGCCTGAGCCGGAATGTTACCCAGGCGGACTTGGCCCAGGAAGCAGGCGTGTCCCGCAGTACATTGTCCCGACTGTCTGATGGCAAACCCGTATCCCTCGATTCCTTCGTCCGCATTATGCAGGCGCTGCGCCTTGGTGACCATCTTGCCGCGCTGCTTCCTGATCCGAGCGTGCGCCCGGTCGACAGGGTTCGGCTTGATGGCGCTGAACGTCAGCGCGCCAGTGGAAAACGCGCTGAGCCTTCTGACTGGCGCTGGGGCGATGAAGCCGGGGGCGACGAATGACAGACACGGCGCGTGTTATCCTGTGGGGCAGCGATATTGGGGCCGTCACCTGGCTACCCGGTCGCGGTCTTGGCGTCTTTCAATACACGCCAGAATTTGCGCAGTCCGGTATTGAAGTCGCGCCGATGATGATGCCGCTCAGCAATACCCCTTATGAGTTTCCCTCCCTGTCGAGAGAGACCTTCAAGGGTCTGCCCGGCATGCTCGCCGACAGCCTGCCCGACAAGTTCGGCAATACGCTGATCAATGCGTGGCTGTCCGCGCAGAGTCGCGAGCCTGGCAGCTTCACACCCGTCGAGCGGCTCTGTTACACCGGCACGCGCGGCATGGGCGCACTCGAATTCCGCCCCCTGATCAATGAATCGCCGAAGACAGCGCGCAAAGTCGAGATCAACGCGCTTGTATCCCTGGCCAATCGAGTGCTCGATGACAGGATCGCGCTTGAAGGCAAGCTGACCGGCGAGGACGACGCCCACGCCATTGAAGACATCTTGCGCGTCGGCACCTCCGCCGGTGGTGCTCGCGCAAAAGCCGTGCTCGCCTGGAACCCGGACACGGGTGAATTCCGCTCGGGTCAGGCCCTTGCGGCTGAAGGCTTTTCCCAATGGCTCATGAAATTCGACGGCGTGCGCGGCAATAGCGATAAGGAACTAGCCGACCCTCAAGGGTTTGGCCGCATCGAATATGCCTATCATCTGATGGCAAGGGCCGCCGGTATCGAGATGGAGGATTGCCGCCTGCATGAAGAAGGCGGGCGGGCACATTTCATGACACGGCGGTTTGATCGCACGCCGAGAGGCGGCAAGCTCCACATGCAGTCGCTCGGCGCCCTCATGCATTACGACTTCAATATGGCAGGCGCCTATGCCTACGAGCAGGCGCTGCAGACCATCAAGCGCCTCGGCCTTCCCATGCACGATGTCGAACAGCAGGTCCGCCGCGCCTTTCTGAACCTGCTTGCCCGCAACCAGGACGACCATGTCAAAAACATTGCCTTCGTGATGAACCGCAAAGGCGTTTGGCGCCTCTCGCCCGCCTTCGATGTCGCTTATTCCTTCAACCCATCAGGAGACTGGACGAGCCAGCATCAGATGAGCCTCAACGGCAAACACGACAGGTTTGACGTTGAGGATCTGATCACTTTTGCAAGCGTGGGTGGGATCAAGAAGACAAAGGCAAAAACCATCCTGGAGGAGGTTTCAACCGCGGTGGCGGACTGGCGAAGCCATGCAGACAAGACTGGCATGCCCGAAGTCGATACAGCGCGCATCGAACGCGCCCACCGCCAGGAGCTGTTTGTTTAGTGCGAGTGTCGCGGGGACGATACTGCCGTCGAACAGATGGCGCGTGAAGGTCGTCCGCTTCCTGCCTACGTCCGGGCA
>CAYGPO010000245.1:0-3233 GCA_964351665.1 uncultured Gammaproteobacteria bacterium
TAGTGGGCCATCGTGGTGCGGGGAAGAAAAAATTGCCTCTGAATGGGACAAAATGGCGTGGCACCGGGTGGCGGGATCGCCGGTCTGCTACCCCAGGTAGTCCGCAACCGCCTGCACCCAGGCATCGGGACACTGATCCACCACGTCGATTCCGCCGCCTTCAATGGCAAAAAAGTCGAAGTCTGGCCTTATCTGATGGGCCCATTGAGCATGTTGGTAAATCTGATCGCCGGTGTTGGTCAGGATCAGGGTTGGGTGGGTGATCTTGGGCAAGGTTTGCCGGTGGTCGTAAGCAAACGCGGCGTTGTGGCCATACCAGAACGGGCCGTAGCCCTGCAGCTGTTCCACCAGGTAGCGGGTTACCAGGGCCGGGTCTGTGCCCTCGCCAGCCCACTCATAGCGGCTGGCAAACAGCTCTGAGACATGGGAACCATCGGGCCGATGGGTAAAGCCTTTTTCCTTTTGCTCCACCATCTGAATAAACTCCTGGCGCTCTTCAGTCTGCAGGGGTACCGGCCCGTTAAGGATCAGCCGGCGGACCCGGTCTGGAAACTGCAGCGCCACCTCCGTCACAATCAGCGCCCCGGTGTGATGGCCCAGTAAATCGGCCACGGCAATTCCAAGGTGGTCCAACACCGGCGGCACGGCCCTGGCGTAGTCGTCCACACCCGGCACAAAATCCGTGGGATCGGACATGCCAAACCCCGGCGTATCGATGCCGATGGCCCGAATGCCCCTGTCCGCAAGCAGGGGATAGACGGTATCGAACTGACGTGAGCTCATGGGTGCCTGGTGACACAAGATCAGCGGCGGCCTGGCCTCCTCGCCGGCGGCCTGGTTGTCTTGGTAATGGATCTGGCCAAAGGGCCCGTCCGCGTAGCCTCGTTTCATGGCTGTTTTCCTATTTGACCGCCGAGCAGGCGCCGCCGCCCAGCACACAAAATTGGGCGCAGTGGCGGTGGTTGAGTTTTACCCGTCGATGGGCTTGGGCCAGGGTCTGGCCCATTTCAAATTCCGCCTGATAGGGCAATAAGGTGCAGGCTGCTACCACCGCACTCGCTTCGCCTCGGCGGTGCACTACCATTCGGGAGCTGGCGCACATCATTTGGTCGGGATTAACCTTCAGCAGCCCCCAACAGTCGGTGGTAATTTCCGGTGGGTCAGACCTTTGATCCATTTCCGGGAACAGCACCAGGGCCTTTGGGTCGTCGGCATTGATGTTGATGGTTTGCTCGGCGAACAGCTGCGCGAAGCCGCGGCGCATTGACGGCTCATCTTCGCCCCACTGGGTGCGGCCGGCGGCGGTTACCCTAAAACCGTTGTCGCTAAGCCACTTCAGGCCATGGAGGGTAGGCCGCCAGCTGCGCAGGCCGCGTTCGGTTTCATGCAGCTGCTGGGTGTAGTGATCTACCGATACCCGGATTTCCAGGGCCCGGCCGAAGCGGCGAGCCAGGCCCAGCAGTGGGTCGGCACATTTCTCCATGGGGCGCATGGCGTTGGTTAGCACCAGCGCTCGATGGCCGCGACTCAGGGCTTGTTCCAGCATGGGAATAAACTCGGGATTCATGAAGGGCTCGCCGCCGGTAAAACCGATTTCTTCGGTACCCAGCTGTTCGCGTTCAATTTCATCCAGAAATCTTGTCACCTGCGCCGCGGTTAAGTAGACCAGCGCATCGTTGGTGGGGGTGGATTCGATGTAGCAGTTGACGCAGGCCAGGTTGCACAGGGTGCCGGTATTGAACCACAGGGTTTTCAGCGCCGTCGGCTCAACCCAGGCTCGAGGTTGGCCGTTAGCGGTGTAGTCAGGATCGCTGAACCTGGCCCGGTCGGCGTGCTGGCTATCAGTGGTTGAGTTTTGTTGCGCGCCGCTGGCGACCATGGACTATCGGCATTTTGTGATGAGTATCTGGCCATCATGACCGGATTTAACGGTGGGGTCGAGTCGCTCCCTAGCCCATGCCCATGCTTACGTCCAGGTCCAAAGCTGGAAATACGAGATTGGCCGCGATAGCCAGCAGCTCAGCTTGCGGTGGCAGGGTTGCCCGATTAACCTGAGCCAGAGCTTTGCACGGGATTTTCTGCCATGCCCCAGTATCTTCGTCGCCAGCAAGTGCTTATGGCAGTGCTGTGCCTACTCGTGTTGCTAGCCGGATGCGACCAGCGGGCATCGGATAATTCTGGAAACGATTACGCTGCACAGGCAAGCGTATCGGCCGCCCCCGGGGGGCCGGGCGAGGCGAGTCCGCCAGCCGGCTCCCCGGCAGACCACTATCAGCAGTACTGCGCCCTGTGCCACGGCGATGAGCGTGAGGGCTATGCCAATGACGGTGCGCCTTCGCTGAAGTCCAGCACCCTGTTTGGGCTGGGGCTGTCGCCCACCTATATGGCCATTTCCTACGGTCGGCCTGGTACGCCTATGGGGCCCTATCTGGATGAGCTGGGCGGACCCATGAGTCGCGATCAGGTGGGCGCGCTGTCGGCATGGCTGTCCAGTCAGGCCGGGGTGGAACCCGCGGGCCATGGCCCCGGGGGGTTGACGCCGGTGACCGGCGACGTGGGCCATGGCCGCCAGCTCTACGCCAGCCATTGCGCTCAATGCCATGGCGAAAACGGTGAAGGCGGCGGTGAAACGGCCCCGGGTACAGCGCTGGGCAACGCCACCATGCTGGCCACCTCGCCGGACCGATTTTTACGCCTGGCCATCGCTGAAGGTCGCGCCGATACCCCCATGGAAGGATTTGCCGGCCGACTTAGCGATACCGAAATTGACGATGTGGTGGCTTTCCTGCGCTCCCGAGCCCAGGGCTGGGATGCCTCTGACCTGGCTTACAGCGAACCGCCCAGCTTGGATAACATCGTCCTCAACCCAGCCGGCCAGGCCCCGGAATTTGATCTCAAGGACGGCCGCTACGTGCTGTCAGAAGACCTTAACCAGGCCCTGGAAGAGGGGCGCCGGATGGTGTTGATTGATACCCGGGTACCTTATTTTTGGGCCATGGCACATATTGCTGGCTCCTCCCCGGTGCCCTACTACAGTTCCGGAGAGCAGTTCATTGAGGCGTTGCCCAACGATGACACCTGGATCGTGGCGTACTGCGAATGCCCCCGGGCCGCGGCGGATTCCACCGTGAACAAACTGCGGGAACTGGGCTTTAAAAACACGGCGGTGCTGTGGGAAGGTTATGCGGGATGGTCGGCTTTAGGTTTTCCCGTAGCGGTGGGTAAGATCACCG
>CAYGPO010000246.1:0-3100 GCA_964351665.1 uncultured Gammaproteobacteria bacterium
ATTTTCATTGACTGCAAGTCATTGAAAATGTGAGACAACGGAAAATGACATTTTTCGTTGTCGATGTTGAAAACGCCATGGATGGCGTTTTCAACAGCCTGCTAGTATAAGGATAGATACAACCATTCGCCGCGCCAGCCGGTCACTGTCAGGAGCAACGGATCTTGAGAGGCAGAAGAGTTTGACCAGGTCACAAGCAAACAGATACCGCCGTCTTTTATCAAACGGCCCAATGGTACCTGCGGTTCTCGCGGCCCTGCTGCTTTGCGGCTGCGCCGGAACCGTCCTCATTGAATCCGAATTCCCCGAACCCGTGGTTGAGCCGATGCCTTACAGCGCCGGCATCTACTACAGCCCTGAATTCAGTGACTTCATCTTCAAGGAAGAAGAAGGCAAGCTTGAATTTGAACTGGGCACCAAACAACAGGCGGTCTACGACAAGATTTTCGCCGCGTTGTTTGAACAGGTCATCAGCGTGCCCAGCGCTGACGCCGACAATTCGGCCTACGGAGTCGACCTGGTGCTGGAACCGGTGCTACAGGAATACGCGTTTTTGTCACCCCGGGAGACCGCCACCAATTTTTACGCCGTATCGATGAAATACCAGATCCGTCTGTATTCCGATCAGGGCGTGATTGTGGGCTACTGGCCCTTTGTGGCTTACGGCAAAGATCGCAAGCAGTTTGTCAACGGTAATCAATCCCTGGGTGAAGCTACTACCCTGGCGCTGCGCGACGCTGCAGCAGCCATGGTGAGCCAGTTCAAGGGTGTTGTCGAAAAGGAACAATGGCGGGCACCTGTGCCCCCAGCAGAGGTCACCTCACCATGAAAAACATCCCTCAACTTGCCCTTACCGGCGCCCTGGCTATTGCCCTGTCCGGTTGTGTCACCTCGCGCATAGAAGAATATATGCAGGAAGACCTGATCATGACCGGTGACGACGCGGTGGTCATTCTGACCAACCGCCAGGATGCCGTGGTAGAAACCGAGGACAGCTTCTCAGAATGCCTTTTTGGACAGCTAAAAAGCCGCGCCAAAGACGTCAATATCATCAGCGAGAATCGCTTTAAGGACGAAATGTTCCCCTGGTTTGAGCCGCGTCTGGCACCCACCCGGGCCGAGCTGGTCAACGTGCTGCTGGAAGAACCGGTAATCGCGGCCAAGGTTGAAGATCTGAACGTTCGCTACCTGGTATGGATCCACGGCGAATCGGAAGCCCGCAACAAGCAGGGCATGATGACCTGCACCCTGAGTCCCGCCGGCGGCGGCTGTCTGGGTGTGCTGAGCTGGGATAACAATTCCAACTACGAAGCGTCCATCTGGGACGTGCGTGAGGGTACCCCGATGGGCATCATCAGCACCGAGTCCACCGGAACCTCTGTGGTTCCTGCCCTGGGCGTTCCCCTGCCGTTGATTGCCCGCACCAAAAATGCTTCGTGCAAGAGTTTGGGCCAACAGCTGGGTGAGATTCTGGCCGGCGCCTGAGGGCTCGTCAGAAGGTTTGGAATGTTGAGGGCTTGAGACTGGTCAATCTCAGCCCGACCATCTCATTGCGCGATTTAGACTCAGTACAGGTCGGCTAAGCCAACTCTTTAGGATATCCGGCCTTAAGCCAGTCCCAACGTAACCCTGTTGAGAAGCGTAACGCGTAGCCGGTCTAACGTGGAGTGTCCTAGCCTCGGCGCCCGATCTCTGCTGTGCCGTAACCTGGCGGAGCATCCGTAGGATAGACCCGTCGAACCGTGTATCCCGGCGTTTCCACCGTTGCCCCGTCCACGATTCGCGGCCTGAAACGGGCATAGCGAAACGCCTGCAGTGCCACGGATCGGGTTTGACCGTGCAGATTGGTTCCGATGATTTCGATTTCCTCAGGCCGGCCATTGCGGCCGATGGTGAATTGGAAATCGTAGTAAACCTGATCCCCCACACGGCTGTAACCGATGACCTCAAGGCCAAGCCGGGCTCCCGGGTAGATCAAATGGGGCCGGTCGAAGTATTCCAGCCAGTTCCGCTCGCCATTGCCGTCAGTCTGGGCCAACTCCCAGCCCGCACGGTACTGGCTGGAGGCATCGTCAGAACGATTAAACTGGACAAACCAGTCGCCCATTTCCAAATGGGCGAGAATCCGCTGCTCCAGACTGAACTGTTCGGGATTGTTGTTCATGATAACCAGGATTTCTTCTGACGCCCGCAAGCCCTTTATCGCGTCTGGGCCGTTTTCTTCCAGGTAGGCACCCGCAATGCCCTTGAGGGGCGGGATCAGCTTGGGTGATTGGGCCCCATGCTTTTCCTCAATTCGTGCCATGGCTTTGCGAAAAACCACCCGGGCCTGGCGATAATCCTGCACCTGCTGATACCAGCGGGCCAGTCGGTACATGCCGGGCAAGATCTCCTCGCTGTCCTCGTCAAAGTTCCGCCGGTAGAGCTTATAGGCCAGCAGCTGCAGGTTTTCCGCCTCCAACCATTTTTCCTGGGCAGCAAAACTGTTGGCGGTGGCCTCAATAATCCGCACCTGATCCAGGTTGTACACACCAAGATCTCGATGGGTCACGTGCTGGGCGTAGTTGAAGGTATCCACGGCCAGGTCGTGTTCGTCCATGTCCTGAAATGCCAGTCCCAGGCCCACCAGGGGTTCCACCAGTTCGCCGCTGAATATCCCTGCGGTTTCCCGCAGCAGGCTGACACTTTTTTCGAACTGGATGCGTGCTTCACCGGGCTGGTCGTTGCGCAGCAGCGCGTTGGCCAGGTCGTTAATGTAGTCGATGGTGTCAGGATGCTCGGAGCCCAGTTCTTCCCGGGCCAGGTCCAGTCCGGTCACCGCCGCCTCTATGGCCTCAGGGTACTGTTCGGCCAACATGTAATTGGCAAACACCTGGCGCGCTTCAAAACGGTCTACCCGCAGGTCGCCGATGGCGCCAAACTTGACCGCGGCGTCCGGGGAATCTTCGCCGTCTGCGCTGAGTTCTTCAAACAGCTGCTGTTCATCTGGGTCCAGGGCGGGCTCTGCAGCTTCCAATCCTGCCTGCGCCGGGCCTGCAGAATCAACGCCGTTAACAGTGGCCTGGGAGGTGGACTGAACGGTGGACTGAACGGTGGACTG
>CAYGPO010000247.1:0-3084 GCA_964351665.1 uncultured Gammaproteobacteria bacterium
GAGCGTTCAGGACGGGGCAGCTACTTGGACATAGGCCTTATGCTTCCTATGCTCCACCTGATGGCCGCAGTTGCCCTTCTGCCGCATTAGTCACAAATCCGTTAGATTTCCGTTGAGATTTTACCGCCGTTCGCGGGGCACACTCGGACCGTTGCAAACGCTGCCGGAGTCTCGCCATGAGTCGACTATTGCTTTCAATACTCTCTTTCGGGCTGGTGCTGGTCACCGGCGCCTTTCACGCAATCCAGGCCGCCCCAGTGGGCAGCAGCTTCGTATACCAGGGGGCGCTGGCCCAGTCGGGTACGGCGGCCACCGGCCTATACGATATGGAGTTTCGCCTTTACGCCGGCGAAACCTCCGATTTTGAGTTGGCACCCGTAGAACTGATCACAGCGGTGGAAGTCAGCGCCGGCAACTTCGCCGTGACGCTGGATTTTGGCCAGCTGCCGTTCGACGGGGAAGAGGCCTGGCTGGAAATCAGCGTGCGACCAGCCGGTGGCAGCGACCCGCTAACGGTGCTTTCACCACGTCAGCCTATCCGCACTATTCCCTACGCTTTGCACGCAAGTTCGGTACCGGCCGATGCCATTGGCAGCGGCAATGTCGTCGATGGTGCCATCAGCACGCTCAAACTGGCCAACGGAGCGGTGGTGGCCGGCAAGCTGGCAGATCGGGCGGTGACTACCGCCAAACTGGACGATTCAGGTGCAACACCTGACGGTGTGCTCGGGTTTCGCGACGGTCAGGTGCAGTGGCTCACGCGGTCGCAACTCGCCGACTCCAGCCGCGGAAATCGCCTCAAGGCGCTGCTGGGCGACGACATGCCCGCGCTACCTCCCGGTATCGACGCGTCGGCCTGTCTCGCCTCGGGCGACCTGGCCGCGCAGCTGTCGCTGGACGGCGAGGTCTTCTCTTCCGTTCATGCCATGTCTGCCAGCGAGGCCATCAGCGGGCGCAATCGTTACTGGATGGTTTTCGACAGCACGCGGGCGCTGAATGCCGGCAGCGTTTTGGGTCAGACTGCGTCATTGACGCTGACCAATAGTCTGGGATCCGCGCACTTTTCCGGGCCGGTCATACGCCTGGAGCTGATGGGCGCGCAAGGCAGTTCGCTGACCTATCGGCTGGCGCTGGGGCCGCCCTGGGCTACGCTGGACCTGGCAAGTGATTTTTCGGTACACCAGGCCCAGGCCATTCCCGATGTGATTGAGTCCGAAACCGGTGCGGCTGGCCTGGCGATTCAATCCTTGCTGAATTTCAACTACGACTCGAGCGACCTTGAAATTCGCTATGCCGAAACTGCCTGGCAATTTGTGCGCCGATTGATGGAACGCGAAGGCCTGTTTCTCACCACCCGGCACGAGGTGGATTCAGCCCAGGCCGTTCTTGGCGACACTAACGCCAGTTTCGTCAATACCAGTATCTCGGTGCCGCTATTGGCGGCGGGCAGCGCACTGGGCTCGACACCCGGGGTGACGCGGTTCTCCCGCACCAGCGCACTGGGGCCAGTCCACGTTTCTACCCAGGGCTTTGGCGACAACACCCCACCCACGGGATTGTTTGTCAGCAGCGATACCGGCGGCGGAGTGCGCGGCGACTATGCCTTCGAGTCGGGTCTGAAAACCATGGGCGCGGTTAGCTTTCGCCAGGGCGTGCGGGTACGCCAGCACGCTGCCGAATTGGCGCTGGGTACTGCCATCAGCAACGTACCGCAGATTCGCGCGGGCTATCAGTTTGACGTCGTCGATACCAGTACCGCGGCGCTGGGTGGTCGATATCTTGCAACCGCCGTGCGCCACGCCCTTTTGGCCGAAACAACGGGGGGCTGTCTGGTTTACAGCAACCAGATCGAGATTCTGCCCGATTCGGTGCCTTTCGCACTGCCTGCCGTTACGCCGATGCCGGCCTTACCGGCGGTGACATCCGCCACGGTAGTAGGCGCTGCCGGCGACGTCGTGCACAGTGATGGCCAGGGCCGCATTCGGGTGCAATTCCACTGGGACGGTAAGGGCCAGTTCGACGAGACCTCGGGTCCGTTTGTTCGCGTGGCCACGCCAACCGAAAACCTGCTGGGCGGGCAGGCTTTGCCGCGCGTGGGTAGCGAAGTGCTGGTGTCGTTTGTCGATGGCGACCCGGGCCAGCCAGTGGTGGTCGGCAGTCTCCACAACCCCGCATTCCCGGTCACCGTCGACCAGGGCGGGTTGTCTACCCTGGTGGCCGGCGTCTCGTTTCTTTGCAGCGGACCCACCTCCAAGATAACCAGGGTTTTTCGCAATCCCGCTGGCAGCGACCCGGCCATTGGCACTGCCAGTATCAGTCCCGGTTGTACCCTGGACCTGGGCTTTGACCTGTCCGAGCGATTCTGGTCGGTTAGCGCCGACGCGCCGGCCTTCGCGGCCACTGCGGCATGCGCTATGGAAACGTCGACCAGCCTGTCCTGCTCAGCGGTTAATTTTGGTGGTTCGCGGGTACCGGCCAATCTGATGTTGCTGGTGCACTGAGAACTTGCGGTCAATTCGTAGCGAGTCTGAAGATTTCGGTATTGCCGGTGCAGGGGGCGTCTCAATGCAATGGCCATCTTTCGCATTGTATTCATTGGGTCATTTGCTTAGTCTGCAGGCATCGGGAATAGGAAAAATAAGCGCCCTGTCGCAGTAGCGGTCCCACCCTCAAGATCCCCTTTCACCATCCCGCACAGCCGCTTTGGGCGGCCTGCGACCTGAATCGTTGGCCGTTTCTCGGCTGTTCTACGCTCGCTGGAGGATCGCCAGGGCGGATTGGCCAATTTTGGACGACGCCGGCCCTGCCGCTCGCAGCACTGTCCTTTTTGAAGTGAAATACTCGTTCATCACCCAATATAAGAATGCCTACCCGATCAGCCTGCAATGCCAGGTTTTGGGTGTCAGCCGAAATGGCTATTATCAGTACCGGAAAAATCGGGAAGGCCAGCCGAAAGACCCGGTTCGCCAGGAAATGATTGAATGGGTTCAGTTTATTGCCAAGAGCTCGAACGATACCTACGGCAGCCGTCCAGATGGCGGCCCACGCGCTGGCTGATCTGGTGCACCAGCACCTCGAGGTCCG
>CAYGPO010000248.1:0-3042 GCA_964351665.1 uncultured Gammaproteobacteria bacterium
AGCCGACCGTCAAAACGCTACGCGTTTCGCCGGCAGCTGATCGCAAACGTTAGCGGAAATACCCTCCTGATGACAAAGTGCACACACTCATGCTATCATCTGCCGAATGAAAATCTACAATTGGAATGCGGATAAAAACGAACTCCTGATAGTCGATAGAGGAATATCATTCGAAGAAGTTGTTTTCTACATTGAAAATGGCGGTCTGCTTGACGAAATAGCTCATCCTAATGGTCAAGACTATGCTCATCAGAGAATCTTTGTTGTAGCAGTAGAGAGTTACGTTTATCTCGTCCCGTTTGTCGAAAATGAAGATGAAATCTTTCTTAAGACGATCATTCCAAGCAGGAAATTTACTAAGATTTATCTCGGAGAAGACACATGAATGGCTCGAAATTGAGTAAAGAGGAGAAACAGCTTCTTAAGGCAGTCGAAGCTGGCGAATTTGAATCAGTTCTTGCGAAAAAACGTAGAGCGGAACTAGTCACTGCTGCCAAGGATACTGTGCGGAAAGACAAACGGATTAATATCAGAATTTCCAATCGTGATTTGAAGGCAGTTCAATTGAAAGCATCGGAGGAAGGTATTCCATACCAGACCCTGGTATCCAGTATCATCCATAAGTACATATCTGGTTCGCTAAGAGACATTTCCGCTAACAAGCGCATGCAGACGGACGCGGCAAAGCCGCGCCGCTGATGCTGGGCGTTATGCGGCTCTGACGGCGGACACCTAATGCACTTCGAAATCCTAGGACCCATCGATTCGATTGAAACATTCGCGTCAGGGCAGGGAATTCGAGAGATTAGGCGGCTTCGAAGAGTATACGGCCAGGGCAAATGGCGGAAACGCAAGGGCGTTGCTCAACTTCGGCTACCGGATGGCTCTGAGCATCGCGCAGAGATACACTGGTACGAGGCTACGGGTATCGGTCGCAAAGAATTCAAAATCAAGCGGTTACTGGAATGAAATCAGGAAATCTCTTTGTAATTTGCATCAACAACGACGGGTTTGAGGTTTCGCTCGAACTACGCAAGCTGTACCAGGTTGTCGACGACGCCACCGCGTCAAGACACGGGCAAATACGAATAGTGGATGAATCTGGGGAAGATTATCTGTATCCCGAAGATTTTTTCGTTGGTATCGATCTGCCAAACGATATACGTGCCCAAGTCCAGAATGCCGCATAACTATGCAATGCAGCTGACCGGCTGCGCCGGCAGCTGATCGCATGCGTTAGGCGGTCGCCCAGACCACCATTGGTATAATCTCCGAATGAAGATTAGGGATGTCCTAAAGCTGCTGGAAAACGACGGCTGGAGCCAGGTACGAATGCGGGGCAGCCACCGACAGTTCAAGCATCCGACGAAGCGTGGCCTCGTTACTGTCCCAGGCAAGCCTGGAGATGAACTGGCCATTGGCACCTACAACAGCATTCTGCGTCAGGCAGGTCTCAAATGATGAAATATCTGATCATTATCGAAAAAACAGATACCGGGTACTCGGCGTACTCACCAGACCTTTTGGGCTGCGTTTCCACTGGCCCAACCCCAGAGGAGACGGAGCAGAACATGCGAGAGGCCATCGAATTTCACCTCGATGGAATGAAAGAAGAAGGCTTGGAGATCCCGGCTCCGTCGTCTTCATCTGCCTACGTTGAAGTCACTGCCGCATAACACGGCGCTGCAGCTGACCGGCTGCGCCGGCAGCTGAACGGAATCGTTATGCATAAGTTGTTGCGTGGTGCGCAACGCGCTATAATCAGCCATGATCAAGTCGATTAGGCATCGAGGTCTGAAGAAGTTTTTCGAATCAGGTTCCAAAGCTGGAATTCAGCCTCATCACTCAGAACGGCTTAGGATGCAACTGGCCGCTTTGCACACTGCGGCAACTGTTGATGATATGGCCATCCCGGGGTTTAGATTGCATCCCCTGCGTGGTGCACGAGTTGAGAGATGGTCTATTTGGGTTAATGGAAACTGGCGCCTCACTTTTGAATTTCGCGAGGGTCACGCTTATGTTTTGGACTATGAGGATTACCACTAATGCATAATCCCCCTCATCCTGGCGAGTTTATTCGTTCGGTATATCTTGAGCCGTTTGCTATTACTGGCCGCCACTTGGCTGCAAAGCTTGATGTATCGCCGTCAACGCTCAATCGGGTTTTGAAGAGTCAAAGCGGAATCAGTCCCGAAATGGCGCTACGGCTGTCCAAGACTGTTGGTCGCAGCCCAGAGAGCTGGCTTGCGTTGCAGCACCAGTACGATCTTTGGCATGCAGGACGTTCGTTAGATTTAGGATCGGTGGAGAAAATTGATTTCGAAGCGGCATAACATGGCAATGCAGCTGACCGTCACAACGCTACGCGTTTCGCCAGCAGCTGATCGCAGGCGTTATAGAGTTCAGCCAAAGGTAGCTTTGACGTCTTAACGTTAAAGCGCTATTATTCGCGCATGGATACCATCCAAAAACGAGCTACGGTCTACTTCGACTCGGCATTGCACCGCGCACTGAGGCTGAAAGCAGCCGAAACAGATCGCTCGCTCTCTGAGCTGGTGAATGAAGCAGTGAAGTTGAGTTTAGCCGAAGACGCAGACGACCTTGCAGCATTCGACAATCGCGCCGCTGAATCTGCGCTTCCTTTCGAATCCGTCGTAAAGGAACTACGGCAAAGTGGGAAAATATAGGCTTCTAATCAAGCCATCTGCGAGAAAGGAGCTGCTAGCGGTTCCTACAAAGAAAGATCGCCAGCGCATTACTCATCGAATCGAAATGCTCGCCAATGATCCTATACCTCCAGGGAGCGAAAAGCTGTCGGGATATGACCGCTATCGAATCAGACAGGGTAACTACCGGATCATCTACGGAATCGAGGATGAAGATCTGGTGGTAATGGTTGTCAGAATCGGTCACCGCCGTGATGTATATCGCGCCCTCTAACTATGCAATGCAGCTGACCGGCTTCGCCGGCAGCTGATCGCAAACGCTAGCTGTCACAATGGATTGATTTAGTGCACAAGTGTGCATACAATATTGGGTTAT
>CAYGPO010000249.1:0-3032 GCA_964351665.1 uncultured Gammaproteobacteria bacterium
TGAATGGATTGGTTCACACCGTCTCGAGCAACCACCAGCTCAGTGACTGACGCAAGGTCCCTCGTATAGGCCAGCCGGCGGGCCAGCTTGCACCTGGTATCAGCGGTTGTGACATCAAGAGATTCGCCGTTCATTTCCAGAACGATATCTCCAAGCATCAGCCCCGCACCGGCGGCTTTGGAGTGGTTGTAGAGCTGCACAACCGTGGCCCTGTCTTCTGTGACCATCACCGAAAACCCAGGTGATGGTTGGCGAGCTCGCGGTGTTTGTCGTGGCTCCAAGATGAACGCCTTGGCCTGGTAGTCCAGGGTGATCGTGTGTTGCCATAGCAGTCCTGCGCCCAGCAACGTGGGCGGTTGACTGCGGGAAATGCCAGACAGAGGTCCTAACGTCGTTTTCCCCATCCGAAAATCGGAAATTTCAAACCGCAGCAAGTCCATCGTTGCCCCCATTCCGCCTGCTGATACTCCTTCGCTGCCGCGGCCAACGCGCCGTGAATCGGCAGTAATTAGGGCCTGCACTGACCGGTGCTTAAGCACGGGCAGAAATACGGACAGCGGCTCAGCGCTTCCGGTGTCAAACAGGGCCTTGTCGTTAATCTCGCCAAGGCCATAGCTGATGATGGGCATATAAGGGTAGGGGGTGACTTCAAGGGGCAAACGTTTGGCGTCAGGAGAAAACGCCAGGTCGTCGGCGGAGGCGGCCACGGTGAGCTTGTGGTTTTCCAGGTCGATGCGCCATGCGCTGCCAGCCAGAATTTCTGAGCCCAAAATGCCGCCGTCAAAAAAACACTCTGCCATTGGCGCGCTGGCGAAATCGGAAACCAGCACCGGCACGCTGCGGAAGGTCACTGAGCCTAGGGTGATCTGATCTGCCAGGGCATAGTCCAGAGTGACTGGCGTGCCGTTGGCGTCTGCGCCGGTGTTCTGTCCCACAATGGGCAAATTCAAGCGATCAGCTAACGCCCGGGTCAAAATGGTTGGCGAGCCGGTATCAAAAATAAATTCTTGCATCACGCCGCCTACCTCAGCGCTAACAAAGAGTTTGCCACCGCGTTCGCGCAGCGGCAGGGTAGCGGTGCTGGCGTGGCGCTCAATCTCGATGGGTGTGGACAGCAATTTTTGTAAATCGCTTTGTGCCTGGGCGCAATTGAGTGTGCAGGCGATGGCCACATAGCCGGCTGTCTTCAAGCAGGTGTTGACGATGGATTGGGTATAGCGCGCCGGAGTGTTCATTACTGTGTTTCGAATCCATGGGTTAGGTCTGACGTCCAAGGTAGAAGTGTTAAACACCGCAACAAGCCTATACGGAACATAGCCGTTTTCCTCGAGACCGCACTGAGCCGGCAGTATGCGTTACTTCAGTCCGTCGGCAAATACCTGGAAGCCTCAGGAAATTCTGACATTCCAGGGGCGCCAGTTCCGCCAAACTCATAGGAGGGATTTTTGCACAATCGGAAGGCTACCAGTGTCTGGAACACCCACCACAAAGTCTTCCAGCGCCTCGGTGACCGGCGGCCCCGCCAAACACGCTATGAATTCGCTGAAGACCTCGGTGTGGTTGCGGTTATGAAGCTCACGGCCAGCCTCACTGACGTAACTTTCAACCAGCAAATATTCGTTGATGTTTTGTGTTTTCCACACCGCATAGACTCGAGTGTCTGGCTCACTCAATTTCATTTTGGAAATTACCTCGCTGAGTATTTCCAGGAACCGTTTTTCTTTCTCGGGCTTGACCCTCATTCGAACCGTAACAGTACTCATATCACTCCTTAACCGTGGGCCGGCATGTGGCCGGTTTCAATAGCAGCACACTGAGTGGAGAGTATGCGTTACTCGAATCCGTCAGCAAACAACTCAACCCCGCGCAATTGCAGATCGAGAGGAACGCTCTCGTTGGGGCTGAGCGCATCCACAGTGGCCGTGAGGACAGGGAACCCATTCGTAAGTACGGTGAGAGAAATCGGGGTTCCCGAAAGCACCGCGATTTTGTAACGACCGGTTGATGAATCGGACGCGGTAACCTGGTTGGTGTTGGACAGGATAAACGCCTGCACCGGATTACCCGCTGGGTCGGTCAAAAATCCGCTAACGCTGGCCGTTTCTCTATCAGCCGTCGTCAAAACGGCGAAAACGTCGTAACGAAATTCAGACCCGAACAGGCCATAACAGTCGGTGACTTGAAATAGGTACACCGAATTGCCGCGCGGCCGATCAACCTCGCCCCCGACAATTTCAGTACCAGCGGTAACAGGAACGCCATTAGGCGCACGCTCACCAAGCTCGGCGATTGGCATAGCGGTGGAATTTACCAACCGGGTTTTGTCATAAATCTTAACGTTAGGTGTCACCTCGCCGCCATCGCGACACGCGCCGTTACATACGTTGAAGTCAATCGTCGAGATGGACCCGGTAGCGATGAAAAACCAATCTTCATCGTCAGCGGAATCAAACCAGTGGGTGGCAGAGACCCGACTAGAACTCCGGTCGGGTTTGGCCGTCAGCGCGGAGTTATCATCTTCGAACCTGTCCAGCGCTGGCAGTGGGCCCGAACTCTGAATGTCAACAAAACCATCGCGGGAGCCCCTGGGCCGAACGTCTCCAGGATTGGCGCTGTATTGCTCTGAAGACACGTCCACCAGCACAGTCGCCGGCACTGACGCATCGGAACTGATGGTAAAGCGCACCTCGCCCAGGGTGCGGTCCGTGATCTCTCCTGCCGAGGAGGTGCCGATGAGTCTTATGCTCGACTCTCCGAGGTTTTCACATTCCAGCAGGTAGGTGATGGGTGGACGCAAAGAGCTGCCGCAACGATCGAGGGTAACGCTGAGTTGTTCGCTGGGGAATCTGATGGTTACCTGAAAAGCCTCAACGCCAGAGCCGGTGCCAAGATATGAGATGGGCAAAGTGACCCTTTCGCCGGGAGTGCCGGCGACTGAACCAATCACAACCCCCGGCGCTGCGCGTGCCGTCGAAGCGCAAAGAAGCGTTGCGGCAAGAACACCGAACGCTGCTAAAGCCCGGGTTATCACC
>CAYGPO010000250.1:0-3017 GCA_964351665.1 uncultured Gammaproteobacteria bacterium
ACGGTGAACCAGTCCTGCTTGCGAAACGCGGTGGTGAGACGGCGCAGGATCATTTCAGTCTCTCCCGCTCAACTTTGATTTGCTCAAGAATGCTCTGTATGTCTGTGCGATTGCGGGCCAACAGGAAATAGATGTTGTCCTGTGAACCATAGGCGTTTTGCAGGGCGTTCATTATGGCGGGATCATTCAACAGCCGTTCGCGATCAACCGTTTCGGTGCGATAGACCTCCGCCAACTCCTTTGACGCAATTCCCGTCACGACAAGCGTTCTGGCCTGCAACAACGTGTCCCGCGCGTCCGTGATGGGTTGGTCAAAAATTGCAAAACGAGCGCGTATAAACAGCGTGAAATCATTGTGCTGCGTCAGCGCGCGCCGCAGCGACGGGTCCTCAATCAGGTCGAGACGCCCGGATGAGACCAGTTCGGCAAACACCGTTGACGGGACGAGCGGCAGGGTGAGACTGGTCATCTCATTCATATCCACCAGCAGTGTCTCTTCATTCAGGACGCCGCTGCGAATACCGTTAATGACCCTGCCCAAGGCCGCCAGAAACTCTTCTTGCGCCGCTAAAGAACGGTCTGTCCGCTCAAGGATTTGCTGATAGTCCTGTTCCAGCCGCTCCAGCGCGACGCGCGCATCAGCTCGCTCCCCACGCCCCTCGCTCCAGTTCGTGATCTGGAACGCGATCAGGATACCTGCGACGACAATCACGAAGTCGAGCCCCACGGCGAACCAGTTCTGGTCTTTTACATGCTTGCTCAAACGGCGCAGGATCATGGCTGCTGCGCCGTCTTCGGCGTGGACGGGTTATCTGCATAAAACGGTAGTTCGAACGGCTTGACGCACGAACCATAAACTTCCGCACGGGAAGTATTCATCGCAGCGATACGGTCTCGCGACATAAACGGATCATCAGGCGAGATCACAATATCCAGCTCTTCAATCCACGAGATGATTAACGCTGATGTCCATTCGAGCAAGTGGCTGCTTTCATCTACTTCTGCCACGATATCGAAATAGCGTAGCCGATCAGACCGCGACAATTCCATGCTTTGACCTAGCGCCTTGAGGCGGCCTTGCCCGACAATTATGGAGTCTTGCAACGCCTGCGCGGCCAAGGTCGCTTTGAAAATGCCATCCAGCTTTGCGCGTCGATCCTGAGGCATACTGTTGAAGGTGCCACGCGCCAGTTCCGCGGCCCAAGTGCTGGACCCCCAAATGCGGCTGGGGGACCGCAAGACCGGATCAATGGCAAAGCCGACATCGATATCCAGTTCGCCGCGCGAACCGCCTTCCCATTTGTCGCCGGGCGCCATCAATCGCTCGGCCAAGGTGCGCAGGCTTTCTATCCGGCATTGATTCAGCGTTACCCGTTCCTGAGCATGGAAGTAATTCTGAATCAGATCTCCGGTCAACGCCTGTTCGGCCAGGACAAGATCGGCCCGCGCCTTGCGCGACGCGCTCCAGTTCGTGATCTGAAACGCAATCAGGATGCCCAGCACCACGATCACGAAGTCGAGCCCCACCGCAAACCAGTTCTGGTCTTTTACATGCTTGGTCAAACGGCGCAGGATCATTCGGTTTCCTCTTCAGGTTCAAGGTCCGGGTAGACCATCGGTTCGACGCAATCGCCGTAAACGCCATTCAGGCGCGCATTGTCCTGCGCAAGGTCTTCGCGGCGCTCAATCGCTTCCTTTGTGTTGAGGGGTTTCAAAAACCCGGACGCTTCAAAGCCGCTGATGTTCTGGCGCGCGACCAGTTCCATCGTAGCGCTCGCCGCGTCGGCGCGCACGAGCAAATCAAAATAACGGAGCCTGTCACTCAGGCTGAGATCAAGCGGATAGGCCAGCGCCTGCAAATTCGCCTCCATATCCGATACATCGAACTGAAACTTTTGCTCAATCAGGTCGCTGGATGCGAACACACGGGCAAGTGTGTTGCGGGTGTCATCGTCCATCAGATCGAATGTCCCCTTGGCCAGCTCAGCGTCCCAGAGTGCTGATGTCCACAAGCGCTGGGGCGACCGGGTGACACGCGGAAACACCCGTTCACCGTCATCGATATCGTATTTCCGCGCCATGCCGGGCCAGGGTGTATCGGTCTGCATCAATTGATCACCGATTTCGCGATAGCGCGCCTGCCGGCATTCCACGATCGAGACGCGCTCTTTGGCTGTAGCATAAACCTGAAAGATGCTGGTTCTTAAATCTAACACTGCGCGGTCATAGTCAGACCTCGCCTGGCGATCACTAAGCCATTGCTGGCCCATCAGGGCGACCCCGACCCCAACGACCACAATCACAAAGTCCAGCGCCACCGCGAACCAGTTCTGGTCTTTCACATGCTTGGTCAAACGGCGCAGGATCATGGTTTTGTCTCGTCGAGTTCGGCTGCGATGTCTTCAAGAATTGAAAGCTCGATCCGAACGCGCTGCAAAGCGCCATCCGTTCTTGCCAGATTGCTGAGGAGTTTGTTCTGGACGGTCCGATCGGCGCGAATAAGCTCCGGTAGGCATGCGGTCGAGAAGCCCGTATCGGTCAGGCGGGTAATCTGGTCACCTTTGATCTGCGCAGGGCGTGTCGACAGGTCGGCGTCCCGGATAATGCTGCGCGGGAACGCGTCGCTATAAGTATCCCCTAAATTCGCAAACCCGGAAAGCGCAGTATTACGTTGATTTATCAACTCTTTCTGGTCCCGGTATCGCAATATAACCGGGTGCAGGGCGCGCCCCGCCGACGTTTTCATCTGCCCTTTGGCGAGCAAGTCATCCAATGCGCTTAAGGGGGCATCCGGGTATAAAATCAGATGAGATGACCACATCGCCCGGCATTGTTCATCACTGACGGTTGTCTGGACAGGCTCGGTCTGAATGGTCTCAATGGCCTGTTTCAAAGCCAGCCTATGCGCACCGATCTCGTCCAGCCATCTCGACTTCACCCTTGATCCGCACAAAAAGCTGCTGCTCCATCACCCGATCCAGCCGCGCCGTATTCCAGTTATTCACCTGCAAACCGAT
>CAYGPO010000251.1:0-2977 GCA_964351665.1 uncultured Gammaproteobacteria bacterium
GCCCTAGGGGCTGCGCTGGAAGACGTACCGGTTGCGGTTAAAAAAGCCCTCATCGGCGCTGAAGCGCACGTTTTTTCGAATTTCGAACCGATCGCCCCCAATGACATAAATAACCTGGATATCTGCATCCCGATTGTCATCCTTGTCGCGGCCCTGGGTGGTGACCACCAGCGCACCATCGGGCCGTGTTTCTCGCGAAATGATTGGCAAACCGTTAATCACCGTGCCACCAGCAGAAAGGGAAAGGGACTCTTTAGCGTTGTAACGCTCCTCGCCGGGATATTGAATGGCGTATTTCACCGACCGTTTGTTCATCCCAGTCACCCGCAGCTTTACCGGAATGGTGGAACGGTCAGCTGAGCCGTAGTTGAGGTAGTTAAGCTCCCCCTGCCAAGGGTCGCCGCCCAATACTTCAAGATCCGCCAGCGCCACCGATGGACCTGACCGGGCATCGTCCGACACCACGGCGGAACTGCAGGCGGTAAGGACTAAAAACCCAACAACAACGATGGTTAAGATTCTGAACACGGCTACCTCTGGGGGTTGATGGGTCGTAAACCACGGAAAACTTGGGCTGAACGTTATGACATCACTCAGCAAGGACTTGCCCCATTGTGCCTGCAGGCGCCCTGGGGTGCCTATAGGTTAAAGGTACCGGCCGGCCTCGCTAATTAGGCCTTAAGCGGCTTTGGCTCGATGATCAGATAATCATCATTAAATGGTTAAGAATTCGTCAGGCTTTCTACGCTGCGCCAATCTAGGCTGATGGCAAATCCAATAGCGGAGTCTACATAGTCATGAAATCAGCGATTTGCCGCCATCTCGTCCTGCCAGGTTTGACCATTATCTGGGCCTTAAGCGCAACGGCCGCCCCCCTGGACACCAGTTTTACCTACCAGGGTGAACTCAGGACTCAGGGAATTCCGGCCGATGGCCAGTTTGACCTCCAGGTGCTGCTTTTTGACGATGAGAACACCGGCGTCCAGCGGGGTATCACGGCGCAACTGGAGGACGTTACGGTGGTTGACGGCGTGTTTTCCGTAGAGCTGGATTACGGCTTCGAGCCCTTCGCCGGCGACCAGCTGTGGCTGGACATCAGCGTTCGTCAGGGTAATTCCACCGGCGGCTTCACCAATTTGCTGCCCCGCCAAAAGCTCACGGCCAGCCCCTATGCGCTGCACGCTGAAACCGTGGCTGCCGGCGCCATCTCGGCGGTTGAGCTGGCGCCGGGATCGGTGGGCACCGGGCAGGTTGACCCAAGCCAGGTGCAGCGGCGGGTGAGCGGCGTATGCGCCGCCGGGCTTCAAGCCACTGCAGTTAACCAAGACGGCACGCTGCAGTGTGCGCCGGATCAGACGGGTGTGGACGCTGCCGGGGCCATCGCTGCCATGGGCGCGGCGGCCAACGACAACCCGCTTAACCACCTGCGCTATGGAGATACCGACGCGTTCAACGCGGTACTGAGCGCCGACGGCGCGGGTTCGGGCCTTGATGCCGACTTTATCGACGGCCAGAGCGCCAGCGACCTGATCGCTGCGGCGTCTGCAGAAACCAGCACCGCCATTACCAGCGTGCCGTTCACAATCAATGGGGCGGGCAGCTACCACCTGACGGGAAATTTATCCCACAGCGATGCCCAGACCGACGCCATAACCATCAATGCCGACAACGTATTGCTGGATCTGCGGGGATTCACCCTGACCGGACCGGGCACGGCCAGCGGTGATGCCAACAATGGCATTCGAATCACCATTCAACAAAATGTCACGATCCAAAACGGCCAGATTCAGGAATTTGGCGGCAGGGGGGTGTATGAAACCAATTCAGGGGGGCGCAACTACACCTTGCTGGACCTTCGTGCGTACAGCAATGGCGAGGACGGCATCTCGATATTCAGCCGGGGTAATCTTATCTTGCGCTGCCACGCCAGCGACAATGGACGCGACGGCATCAACGGCGGAATTACCGCCGTGGTCCGGGAAAGCACCGCAAACTTCAACGCCCGTTACGGCATCTTTGCCGGCAGCGGCGGGCCGATCGACACCGCGGTGATCACCCACTCGGTGACCAACAGCAACGGCGACCACGGCATACGAACACAGTCCAAGGGGGTTATTGCCTACAACTCGTCCAGCCAAAACGGCGGCAGCGGCATCTCGGCAAGCAGCAGCTCTGTTTTGAACAATTCAGCCAGCCTGAATGTCGCCCACGGAATTACCGCAAGTATCAGCCTCATTGCCGGCAATACCGCCACCGGCAACGGCACTAGCGGCATTAGTGCCTCCAACAGCCGAATTCACAACAACACCGTAAGAAGCAACAACACTACCCTGGCGGTTACCGGTGGGGGGATTGTTGTCAGTTCCAACAACACCGTGGTGGGCAACCATGCCACTGCCAACGAGCAGAACAATATATATGTCTCCTCCTCCCACAACCTGATCGAAAACAATCACGTGATCAACGCAGAAGATGGCAGCGTGCCCACCGATTCCGCCGGTATCCGGTTCGTCTCAAGCGACAATCTATTTAGAGACAACACCGCCACTGGCAATACCAACGCGTTTTTCGGCAACGTGCCGCCGGCTTCCCGCGACATTAATAACATTGCCTGGTGATGCCTTAGCCAGATAGGGGTCTGCCAACGTTCAGCGGGATTGACCGTTTATGCCGAACGGGCTGAACTCAGTGAGTCGCCGGAAAGGCTATACTGAAATGAGGAGGCTTAACGATGAAGCAGAGCCCAATCAGAAACACCGTCGCTGTGATCGCATTGCTTGCCTTATCGGCATGCGCCGCCCGGGGTTCCCGGGAAATGCAGGCCCAGGTCGATTCCTGTCCCCCGACCCAGACCATGACCTGCGATCGATTTTCCGGCGAAAACTATAATTGCTCCTGCGAACGGGGCGATAGACTGCAGGACATGCTGGACGTTTACTAAACCCGCCAGGCTACGATTTTTTAGCCAAAACCGAAG
>CAYGPO010000252.1:0-2894 GCA_964351665.1 uncultured Gammaproteobacteria bacterium
AAAGCGCTGGGATTTGCCAGGTCATCAGCGGCCTTCATGAATAATGCGGGCTAGCGTTCGCGAATCCTGACGTCGCCGCTGAAGCTTTCAACCTGAATCCGACCCGAGCCGTCACCGGAGACAAACCTTAAGGTCTTGTGCGGGCCGTATTGGGCCTTTTCCACCTGCCCCCGGGTACTCTTAATGCTGCCGCTGAAACTTTCCGCTTCGCAGGTGGCTGACATGTCCGTGGGCAAGATCAGATCCACATCGCCGCTGAGGCTGGCAACGGTGATGGTGCCGGTGGATTTCAGGCCGGTATCGATTTCCATATCGCCGGATACGCTCTCAAAATGCCCGCGGGCCAAACTGCGGGCGATCAGCAGTATTTCCCCGGATACGGTATTGGCGTCCACCTCCTCGCCGCTGAGCCGGGCGTCGATATCGCCGCTGACGCTGTTTAAGTCTACCCGCCGGGCTCTTGACTCAAGCTCGATATCGCCGCTGACGGTATGGGCAAACAACCGCTGGCCGCCACCTTCCGCTTCGATATCGCCGCTGACCGCGCGCAGCTCAATCAGGTCGCCGTTCAGGCCCTCGGCAATAATGTCAGCGCTGGTGGTTTCCACCACCACACTGGCGCCGAAGGGCAAAAACACCTCCAGCTCCGAGCCCTCAACGTTGCCCGCGTTACGGGGAATTTTCACTTCAATTTCTCGCCGCTGGCTATTGCCCTCCAGCAGCAGCTCCTGGCTGCCCTCACCCAGCTCTCCGCGTATCATGATCTCGTTGCGATCCCAGCCCTGCAGCCGAACCTCACCTTTGACCACTTTGACCACGGCCATGCCGTCGGCAGCCAGTGCCATGGTCTGGTCTATGTCTTCAGCTAAGGCCTGCCCGCCGGCCATGCCAATCAGAAGGGTCAGCAGGTGGATTGATGATCGTCCGTTCATGTTGTTCTCCGTGGATTGGTATTGTCAGCTTCTCGGGCCATCTCTTTTAACACTGTCAGCTGGCGGTGCTGCAAATCGGTCAGCATAGTATTCAGGTAGCGGGAACCCGGGTCACTTTCCAGCGCCAGCCTTACCGCCTGGGTGGCGCCTCGGACCACCAGCAAAGATTGCTCATAGGCCGCCAACGGGCTGCCGGGCTGAGCCTGGGCGGCGCCCAGGGTCAAGGGCATCAGATTTTGCAAAGCCCCGGAGTACTCAAGCTCGGCGCTGGCCGATAGCAGCGGCAGATTGCCGGCCCCCGGCCCCTGGGTAAGCGCATCCTGAGGAGACTCTGCGATCAGATTAACCACCACCGAGGCAAGTACGGCAATCGCCAGGGCTGCAGCCACGGCTAGAGGGGACCAGCGAGCAGGTCGAACCGGCGTCGCCTGGGGCTTAGCTGCGGCATCAATCCGGCGTTGAATCTGGGGCCATTGATCGCCACCCAGGGATAGCTCCCGGGGCAGCGCGGCGATCCGCCCCATCAGCACGCCGTCTGCACCGGGACCAAGATGGTCCTGTGGATCGCTTGGCAGATCATCTGGTGAATCATTCATCCAACCATTCCCTCAACAATTTTCGAGCGCGGTGCAGGTGGGCCTTAGAGGTCCCCACTGCCATCTGCGTTAACTCGGCAATTTCCTGATGTTTCAACCCTTCCACATCATGGAGCACCAGCACCATGCGTGCGCGTTCTGGCAGCCTGGCGATGGCATGCTCAAGATCCACATCCAGCCCCATGGCTGGCGTGATGCCCGGCTCCGGCGCCAGTTCCAGCGGCTGCTCCCGCTCCATCCGGCGGATCCGGATGCGTCGATCGCTGAGCACCACGTTGACCGTCAGTCGATGCAGCCAGGTGCTGAACAGCGCCTCACCGCGAAACAGATGCAATTTCTGCCAGGCTCGGACAAAAGCATCTTGCAGCAGCTCGCCGGCCAGCGTCTCGTTGCCGCCGCACATGCGCCAGCACAGGGCCATCAAACGACCTCGGTGGCGGCGGTATAACTGCTCAAAAGCGAGCTGATCGCCGCCACAGGCCAACCTCACCAATGTGGTGTCGTCTGGCTCCCGGGCCGACCCGCTGTTTTCCCTCTCCGCCACGGCCCTCATGGTAAATCAGACGGCGCAACAGCTGAAAACGTTTATAGTATGGCCTGACTTATGGCATAGATCTTAAGGACATGAGTGACACAAGCTCCTCCCGTATCCTAACCGCCGGCTGGTTAATGGACCCGGTTAAGGCCGCTACCATCTGGTTTTCGCCGGAGGCGCTGGATCTGCCGGTGCTGGAAGACCCATCAGCCAAGGCTGTGACCGCCTGCCCAGCGGTGCTGCAGCACGAGGCCAGGCTGTATCAGATCCGCTGCCCCATTGATGCATGCTTCTCTGGGGTGATTCGGCCCGACGGCAGCCTGTCGTTTAATAATGAACTGGGGCACGACAGCCCTATTGACGTGAAGTTTCTCGACGAGCTGATTGTGCCCATGCCGCCGGATCAGTGGCGTCACCCCAAACGACCGATTTTCCAGATTGTGACCCCCTATCGCTTTATCGCTGACGACTACTGTTTTCTCGATGAAGTGGCGCCCTTTCATGATTACAAAGCCGACCGCTGGCCCGGCCTGGTTATCGGTGGAAGGTTCCAGCTGGACGTCTGGCCGCGACGGTTGATGTGGGCCTTCGAGTGGCATGACGTCAGCAAACCCTTGACCTTGAAGCGGGGTGAGCCCTGGTTCTATGTGCGCCTGGAGGGAGCCGATCCGGCCATGACATCACGTTTGGTGGAGGCTCAGTGGACCCCGGAACTGAAGGAATACATCGACGGCATCGATACCGTAACCAACTATGTGAAAAAGACCTTCAGTCTGTTCAAGACCGCCCAGGAACGACGACCGTTGTCACTGCTAAGCCAGCGTAAACGCT
>CAYGPO010000253.1:0-2862 GCA_964351665.1 uncultured Gammaproteobacteria bacterium
CGGGGTTGGGCGTCGGTCGCTGGACGCCTGGACGGATCGCCACGGATTAAGCACCGGGGACACGTTAGCGGGCGACGAGAAAACGAAAGCGACCAACGCCCAACCCCGTGCCGTCTGAACTCACTAACGTGAGACGCTCGCATCACGCCGCCCGTTTTCGGTATGGCGACAGCCCGGCCCGTTTTAGAACCGTCGCGCTGGAAAGCCCGATCGTCTCTTTGATTTGTACGTGAAACCAGTTGTAAACCTCCGAGGTACAGGACACATCCGGGCCATCGGGTTCTACCGACTCCCAGAACGCCCCGGTTTTCGCCTCGCGTTCGAACGCGCGTATGACACCGAACATCTCGCGCACGTCGTCCGTGGCTTTCATCTGCGCGGTGTAACGCTCTTCAAATTCGGCGTCCGGACAGGGGAGAACACATTCGAACCGAGTTCCCAAAATTCGCATCCGTGCGATTGCTAACAGCATTTCTTCACTCCATCGAGATAACGGCCAACGGTTGGCCAGGACACAAAACATCGTGAGGCCGCCGGCTTCCGCTCCTCGCTCCGCTCCGGGGCGGGTCCGCCGGCCTCACTTCTTCTTCGTTCGTCGGGCGCGATCGCGTTCCACCCGGTTCATGCGATCGCGTAACGCATGATTGATGATCCACGCCCGGCTTCGCGCTTGCATCAACGCTTCGTTGTCGATCCAGTCTAAAACGTCGGACCGTATCCAGAGCTTTACTTGGGTGGCGTTGTCTGGTCCCGCTTCATTTTCGCTTAGGTCCATCGTCTATCGCCCCAAGTGCTTAGCATCGAACAACGCGGGCCAACACACACGATAAAGCGGTTGAAACCATCGTGTCGTGTAACGCACTTCGCGTTCGAGTTCGAGCAGATCGGCATAGTACCAACCGGCAAGCTTTTGTCTTGATTCGTTCATCGTTTGACCCTTGTAAGGTTGGGGACGGGACGGGTGCAGGCTTATTGACGGCGCCACCGGACCCGATCGCGTTTAGTCCCCGTTTTGCAGTAATACGGGTAAGGTACCATGATGGTACCAGGTGTCAATAGGGTTAAAACGGTATTTCAGCAAAATTAATCGGAGGCGGTAGTGTCTTGGTCACGCGGTACGCTTTCGCCTTCTCCTGGACCTGGCGGGCGAGGTCTCCGAGCATAGGGGCGAAATACTCGTGCAAGGCTCGAAGTAGCGCGGGCTCGTTTGGCTCTTCGTCGGGATCGACACCAAGAGCGATCGCGGACGACAGACACCCGAGCGCTTGCACCACGAGCGGTTCGCTGGCTTTGGGCGGTCGGGTCAGCGGCTTGAGAAACGCCGCACACGATTCCCCAAACACGGCCGCAAATGCTTTCTGGACTCGTTGCCAGATCGATGAGACTTCGGCGCGTTGATGGTTTTTGTTGTCCGCGTCAACAACTCCGTCTGTCATGCGGAACCATCGCTCCGTGAGGTAAGCCACGACTTCAGCCCGCTTCTCCCGCCAATCTGCGAGCGTTTTGATCCCGAAATGCTTCGACAACCAGCGGCGGCGAAGCTGAAATTCGATCCGGGTAGCCCGCTCAGGGACGACCCCACCCCAACGACGCTCCCGCATTATCTCGCGTTTTTCGGGATCGTGGCGGGTTTCCAACTCTTTGTCATAAATCCGCATCTTGCAGGCGTCGCCAGACCCGACGACGAAACCGGTCTTGCGGTTGCCCTTCTCGAAGGTTTGGGCGTTGTCGGCCAGTTTGATCCGTTCGCCACGTTCAAACGCTCGCGTGACTTCATCGGTGCAGACTCCGGCCAGATCAACACAAACATCGACGCGGGACAATCCGGACGGCTGGACTTCCTCGAACCCGAGGGAGCGGAGAATACAATTCACACGGGCTAGGATGTTCTCTTCACCGTGTGCCATGCACGGGGCCGAGGGAATCGACACGCGAACGCTTGGCTTGCCTTCGATGTATTCGGGCCGGTCAACGATGCTGATCGTGACTTGTCCGGGGATCTTGAGAACCCAACGACACGGACAACCCCCGGCGATTCCGAACGGCTCGACGAGCATCAATTCGCCTTCGGGAGCCTCGAACACCGCCCAGCCCTTCCCGTGGGTTTGCCGTAGGCGTTGGGTCTCTTCTTTTTTCTCGTCTAGGTGTCTCGCTAGCTCTTCAAATTTGCTGCGATCCCACCCCCCATAGTGGGAGGTTTCCAGGTAGTCGCACCCGCCAGCGTCTGACGGTCCAGCGTCGTCACCCGCCACCGACGAACACACGTTTTCCGTGCTTTTCTCACTGCCCTGACTACTATGGACCCCCGTGTTACTTGGAACGGGGGTCAGTTCTGCGATCGCCTGAAAAAGCGTTTCACGCTTCGAAACAGATTCAGATTGATTCGGGCGGGTAGACGATGTAGATTGCATGTGACGGGTTGAACTCCCAAGTTTACGCTGACCCGTCACTACCCGAACTGCTGCTTTGAGCAATTCACACCGCCCCGGATCGCTACCAACGATCGCGGGGTTTTTTTATGGGCTAAAGGGCAGTGACGCCTTCCATGAACGTGGATCGTACCGCGAAAGGTAAAAATCCACCTAGATCAATTCTCAGCCGGGTTTGGCCTCCGGCGGGCCTTTTGAGGTCGGACCGGGTTTGATCGCGACCGGCGAAACATAGGAACGTTGGGAGGGTTCGCGAATTGCAAACGTCTTAGTTCCTCAGCCCGGAAAGGGCTTTTCCTCTCTCCGTTCGGGCGTCGGAGACGCGGTTCGAGCGGCGAGATGAGAAAACGCGTTGCCCAATCCCGCATTCAGTCCCCTCGGGGTTGGGCGTCGGTCGCTGGACGCCTGGACGGATCGCCACGGATTAAGCACC
>CAYGPO010000254.1:0-2825 GCA_964351665.1 uncultured Gammaproteobacteria bacterium
TAACGGGTCTGGCCACGGGTCTGGCCATGGAACTGGCCATGGAACTGGCCATGGAACTGGCCATGGAACTGGCCATGGATTTGGCCTTTATCAAGGGGTTTTTGACGGCAAAGGGATTCCATCGGGGTATCCTATCGCGACTAGCCCCATTTGAGCAGAGCGCCGTGTTCGACCACCTGGAAAATACCTACAGTCAGCTGCCCGCTGCCTTCTTCGCCCAGCAGATGCCCCAACAGTCCGGTGCGCCGTCGCTGCTGGTATTTAACGATGAGCTGGCCGCAGAGCTGGGAATCAGCCGGGAAAAGCAGTCCGACACGGAACTGGCTGCGCTGTTTTCCGGGCGCACCGTGCATCCCAACTCCCAGCCACTGGCCATGGCCTACGCTGGCCACCAGTTTGGCCATTTTGTGCCCCAGCTGGGCGATGGCCGGGCGCTGCTTTTGGGCGAGCTGGTAACCGCCGCCGGCCAGCGCAAAGACATTCAGCTAAAAGGCAGCGGCAGGACACCCTTTTCCCGGGGCGGCGACGGGCTGGCCGCCATTGGCCCGGTGCTAAGGGAATACCTGGTGAGCGAGGCTATGGCGACCCTGGGCGTTCCCACCACCCGGGCCCTGGCGGCGGTGGCCACCGGCGAGCCGGTGCTGCGGGAAACCGGCCGCGAGCGGGGCGCGGTGCTCACCCGAGTCGCTGCCAGCCATATTCGCGTAGGCACGTTTCAGTTCTTCGCCGCCCGGGGCGATATCCAGGCCCTGAAAACCCTCACCGACTACGCCATCGGGCGCCACGCCCCGGACTTAAGCAAGTCCAACAATCCCGCCCAGGCGCTGCTGGCCCACGTGGCCAATGCCCAGGCCCTGCTGGTATCGAACTGGATGCGCTTAGGTTTTGTGCACGGAGTGATGAACACCGACAACTGCACCATCAGCGGCGAGACCATCGACTACGGCCCCTGCGCGTTTCTCGACAGCTATAACCCAGCCACGGTCTTTAGCTCCATTGACCAACAGGGACGCTACGCCTTTGCCAACCAGCCTGGCATCGCCCAATGGAACCTGGCCCGCCTGGCCGAAACCCTGCTACCCCTGCTGGACGACGATCAGGATGCTGGGATCGAGATCGCCAACGAGGAGGTGGCCAAATACCCGGACCTGTTCCAAGGCCATTGGCGATCTGCGATGGGCGCCAAACTGGGTTTGGACAACGTGACCGAAACTGACGATGCCCTGATCCAGGATCTGCTGGCGCTGATGGAAGCCGGCAAGATGGATTTCACCAACACCTTTCGCAGCCTGGCCGACTACGCCCAGGAAAGCGATCAGCAGCCACTGCCGGCCCAGGTGGACGAGTCCCAGGCAGACGTCTGGACAGCCTGGCTAAAGCGCTGGCGGCAGCGCTTTAGCCAGCAAGGCACCCACCCAGCGCAGGCGGTGGTGGAGCGCATGAACCGGGTTAATCCCGCCGTCATCCCCCGCAACCAGCATCTGGAAGCCGCCCTGACGGCGGCCCGCCAGGACGCAGACCTAACGGCATTTTTTGTTTTGCATGAGGCGTTACAGTCGCCCTTTGAAGCAACCTCTTCCAACGCATGGCTGCGGCAATTGCCGGACCCCAACCAGCCCCACTACCGAACCTTTTGCGGCACCTGAAGACTGGCCCGCCACTGACTTAAGCCATCCCAGGCGAACACCCCAACGCCGCACCAGATCAACACAAAGCAGATCAACGCGGCGGTGGACAGGGACTCGCCAAAATAAAAGGCCAGGCCAAACTGGATGGTGGGCGCCATAAACTGTAAAAACCCGATGGACGATAGCGTCAGCCGGCGAGCCGCAATGGAGAAAAACAGCAGCGGCAGCACGGTGAACGGTCCACCCAGCATCATGCCGATGCTCTGGCTCGATGAGGTGTTAAGAAACAGCATCTGTCCGCTGAGATATAGCCAGAGCAAATAAGCCAGGGCAAAGGGCGCCAGCAGCAGTGTCTCCACCAGCAGCCCAGGCATCGCCCCCACCGGCACCTGCTTACGCACCACCCCATAAACGGTAAACGATAGCGCAAGGCCTAAGGCTAAAATGGGCACTTTGCCGCCGCTGACGGCCAGCACCAGAACACCCAGGGTGGCCAACACCACCGCTAGCCACTGGGCCCGGCTCAGAGAGTCTCCCAGGAACAACACCCCAACCACTACGTACAGCAGCGGATTGATGTAATAACCCAGGGAAGCCTGAAACACCTCTTCGCGCTGCACCGCCACAATGTAGGTTAGCCAGTTAATCCCTATCACCACACCGGTAAGACACAGCCAGCGCAAATGTCGGGGATTTTTAAAGATCGCCAGCACCTGCGGCAGCTGACGCCGGACCACAACGATCAGCAGCCCAAAGGGCACCGCCCAAAGCACCCGGTGAGCCAACATCTCAAACGCCGGCACCTGCACCATCCAGAAGAAATAGATGGGCATAAAGCCCCACAGCAGATACGCCACGATGGCGGCAGTCAGCCCCTCACGGGCGAGGTCTGACGCAGCTTGTGATGGAGCGGAGGAAGCGGGGTCTGGGTGATTCAAAAGCGCGGTCCGAACAGCCTGAGGCGGCACGATAGCAGATTTCCAGGAGCAGCAAAGGCTCAGCAACCTCTGATGCAATTCTGTCAGCCTCCGGCGCAGTTTTTGCACAGCCAGGGCAAGGCGCGAGGAAAGCGCTTGGGCTGGCGGAAAGGAACGAGAGGCTCCCTAAACTGAGGTGAAGGTCACAGGGGCAAGGCCTCGCTGGGGTTCGAGCAGTGGCTTCGTCTATCAGCGCCTCGTCCGGTCGCGATTTTCTGAC
>CAYGPO010000255.1:0-2737 GCA_964351665.1 uncultured Gammaproteobacteria bacterium
AGTTTTTTGGTCAGGTGTACACCAGCCAGCGCGCAGCTGGTCCGCGGATTTTTTCTGACGGATTTGAGTGAATAGAAAAGGCTGCGTCCCTATGACTGCCTCAAAGAACTGTCTAATCGCCCTTTGCTTACTGCTACTTTGGGGAGTGAGTGGCGGGCAGCAATCCGCGGATGATTATGATCTGGATATCACCATATCTCCTGGACAGGAAAAGGGTGTCTTGATCGCAACATACCGGTGGCAAGACAGTAGGCACGAGTTGCAATTTAACCAAGATGACAGGTTTCAGCGGCAACAAAACTGGTCGGTAAATGACCAGAGCCTGGTGTTTGATGGAGCCAAAATATCCCATAAAGACGGCGACGAGTTTGTTCAGGCCAGCCTCACGCTGCGTCCCGACAAGCAATTTTTTAACCGGAAATATGTAGCCCTGGACCCCATCGGTGATGGCGGGTGGTTAATCTATCTTCCAGCTCTTTTACCCGTGGATTTTCGGGCCAAGATCAGCCTTGATGGATTTGAGCAGGATGTGACACTGCGTATAGGCGATGGGTTTGTTGGCAAGCAGTATCTTGCTTCACTGGATGACCAAAGTACCGATGTCATTTTTATTGGAAGGCCCTTCGGTTCTGATCAAGCCATAGACATTATCGCGGGGCCGGAAATACCGCAGGGGGTGTTGGACCTTTTGAGGAGCAACCTTTCCACTACCATCAGCATCATGACGGCAGCTACGGGCGTAACCCTTGAGACAAGTCCGACGTTATACCTGACCAGCAGCCGTTTGGGCCAGGGGCAAAGTCACAAGGGTGGGGCGCTGGATCGCAGCGTGATGACCATGCGGTTTCGCAATATTTCATTGGAACCATTGACTGACGACTTGGCGAAAACCATCATCAATACCCTGGCTCATGAGTTGGTTCACCTTTGGATCGGCCGACATTTCGTCAGCGAAGTGGTGAATCAGCAACCCTGGCTGCACGAAGGCAGCACGGAGTATATCGCCGACCGATCCAGGCTTACTGGGCATGAGGTTTCAGCGGAGTTTGGGCAGCGACTAAGCGCTTGTGTAATGGGGTTGGGAGGGCGCCGCCTGGATGGTTTGGACGAACCGGTAACCGATATGTCCAGTTACGACTGTGGTTACGTGCTGAACCATGTGCTGGAGATCGCTGGGTTGGAAAGCGATGGCCACGATATTTTTGCCCTCTGGCGTAGCCATCTGCTTAAACCGGGAACGAAGGCCTTTGGTCCCAAGGATTTCGACGACGCCGTTCAGGGGACAAAAAGCGCTGAAGCGTTGAAAATCGTCAGCAGTATTTTGACTCAGACGGGCATAGACCGCTGGAGTGAGATGTTGCCGTGGTTTTCAAAGCTTGGTATCGAGGCAACTCAACGAGAACCCGATGCCCGTGAAGGGGGTGTCCTTCGCGCGGCGTTTTTAATGCCAGTCTTGCAATCTAATTGTGATGGTACTTTTGGGTTCTTCACATTTGACGATGCCATCGAGCTGGACACCGAGGACCGATGCACAAAACCCCTGAACGGAAATCCAGTGATTCGGGGGGTCGGTGATTTCAACGTCATGACTGATCCCTATGGCGCTTATCGGTACGTGAAAGAGCAATGCGAACATGGCTTAGGTGTGGATCTAGTCACACTGGCTGGAGAGATTCGCACCATCAACGAGTGTAAATCCGAAATTGCTGTTTTGCCTTGGCCTCTGGATGTGCAAACTTCGCGGGAGTTGAAACCCATAGGCGGGTGATCCAGCGCTGCTGCTGGCGAGCAACGGCGATCACTCAAATCCGTCAGCAAACACGCTGAATATCAGGCGATTAACGGTTTGCGTCGATGGCGTTCCCAGCACTACATTGGCCGCTGCTGCTCGCAGAAGTCTGTGCTCCCTGGGCGAAAAATCTGTCGTGGTAAGGGTGAGTTGCTGCGGGTCATTCTGGGTCAGCGTTGCGTAGATCACACACGCGGCAAGGTAGGTGCCTCGGCGGCTGGGGTGTGAGCCGTCATTGGCGTAGAGTCTGTAAAAGTCGCTGCTATCGTCTTCGGCTGGATCGATTCCCGCTCCGATATAAGCCTGATAGATCACCTGAAAGGCAGACCCTACCGGAGCGGCCAGCGTAGGTCGCAGCGGGGAACTGGTGGCCTCCACATAGCGTGCGTACCCTTCGTCGAGCCGGCCCTGCATGGTCAGATAATCCGGGTAGAAAAAGGTGTTGCGACTGTCACCGTTGCGCCGTCCCCAGGTGGTAAAAAACACGGTTTGTGCACCCGCAGCGGCAATTGCCTGGTCGATAGTGACCGCGGAGTTCAGGCTATTGGTATAGATACTGCCAGCGTCGTAGAACCCTGGGGTCTGGCTTTGTTCCTGCATCACTACCATATCCAGGGGCAGTGGGTCGGTAATCAAATACTGACGTAGGGTGGTATCGCCGTTGCTGCCGTCGAGGTTTGCCAGGTGGTCAGTAAAGTTGGCCCCACCCCGGGTAATTCGATACACCTGGGCCGGGTTCTGATCATCGTTTTCCCTCAGCATGCTCTGCAGCATCGACTGAAGACCGTGGTAGGAGGTGTAGCTGTTGCCAATGAGTAATACGTTTTGACCCTGCGCCGAAAACACCGCAAAGCCAGCAATCAGGCCCAGGCATAGAGCTTGGGTTCGAAGGTTCATGTCAGGCGCATCCGTGCTTTGTCGACAGCAAGCTTATGCCAGTTCTGATTC
>CAYGPO010000256.1:0-2671 GCA_964351665.1 uncultured Gammaproteobacteria bacterium
GGTTTGGATTGCTTTGCCTGGACGGATCGTCTCGCGAAGCATTGGGAATCAGGACCGATGGAGAAAACGACTGCGGGCTAGTCGGCAGTCATCGTTCTATCACTTTGATTTGCATGAACATTATTTTTCCGTTGGAAAATGGTCAGAGTTTAGTCACGTAAACCGAGGAGCCCCTGACTAGGCTGCAGATCTCAGCAAAAAAGTGATCGGGAAAAAGTGATGGGCAGATTACAGGTCAGTGCTACCGGGGTGCGGCTGTTTCAGATATTGATGGTACTGGCTGTCAGTCCGGTTGTCTTCGGGCAGTCGATTGGGATCAATGGTGACAACTGCAAGTTCTTCAATGTCAGCTCGGCCATTGCTAATGCCAGCGACGGCGACACCATCTTGATCAGTCATGGCACCTACATTGATGTGTTAGATGAGGTCTCCCTTTCCCTAACCTTTGTTCCCGCCTTGCCTGGTAGTAACTGTGCCCAGGAAGACGCCGGTGCTGACAGCAACGACGTCATTATTGATGCCAACGGTCAGTCGGCGGACGGTACCGGCGGGCTGGTGGAGGTGACCGGTAGCGCCAAAGTCATCTTCCGCCACATGTGGCTGCGCAACGCCACCGCTACCAACGGCGGCGTTATTGCGGTGACCGACGGTTCAAGCCTGATTTTGGATGACGTGCTGGTGACGGACGGCGAGGCCAGCGCCGCTGGCGGCAACATTTACGTGATTGCCGGCAGCCAGTCCAGCACACTGGAGCTGATCAACGATGCCAGCGTTTACCGTGGCACAACCGCCAACGGCGACGGCGGCGCCATAGCGCTGTTTGGCAGCCTACTTACCATCGACGATGGCAACGTTGGGGTTAGCAGTAACAACGGATTCAGCACCGCGGGCAACAACGGTGGCGGCATTTATGCGCTGGGTTCCAGCATCGAATTGACCTCAGACCAGGCTCGAATCATCTGGAACGAGGCCGGAAACTCTGGCGGTGGGATTTACGCTCAAGACACAACGGTGATTGCCCGCGGTGGAGTGATCAGCAACAACAACGCCACCTTCAGCGGTGGTGGCATTTTTATTGAGGAAGGCGACGCCAGCTTGGCGCTCACCGACGTGGTGATGGACGCCAACGCTACAACAACCTTTCAAACCAATGCGGGTGGCGGCGCAGTGCACCTGCTGAACGTTGCGGGTACTTTTGACGGCGTCACGCTGACCAACAATGAGTCTCTTAACAGCGGCGGCGCCATTTACGGTCGGGGAACTGCTGAGGTTATCGTTCAAGGTGGCAGCGTGCTGGAGGGTAATACGGCCACCAGCAGCGGCGGCGCGTTGATGATTTGGCGCAATCTGACGCTGGAAAACAGCAGTGTGATCAATAACGTGGCCGGCAGCAACGGCGGCGGAATCTACTGCTTTTCCTGCACCTCGCTGACCCTTGAAAATGCCACCGTTGCCAACAACGAAGGCGACGATGGCGGTGGACTTTATGTTCTCGGAAACGCTACCAATGTCATCAACATCACCGGCGGCTCGTTCGTGAACAACGACGCCACCTCAACGGCGAATGGTCGAGGGCTGGGGGGCGCCATCAGAGCTTTTTCCACCACCATGACAATCACCGGCACAAGCTTCCAGGGTAATTCGGCCCGACTCAGCGGTGGCGCAATTCATCTCAATAAGTCCAACAATCAACCTATGGTGTTAACCCTGTCCCAGGCCATCATTGCTGACAACAGCACCACCCAGTTTCAGACCAATGAGGGTGGCGGCGGCCTGTATACACAACAGCTTGACCGCATCACCATCAACAACAGTACGTTTGCCGAGAACCGGTCCGCCAATCTTGGAGGCGGGCTGGTGGTCCGTTCGGCTGATGAGGTGGAAATTGACGGCACGCAATTTGATCTAAACACCGCTGGTTTAGCAGCAGGTGCATATATCAGCTCGGCGGACTCGGTTAGCGTTGCAGGCTCCCAATTCACCGGCAACGTGAGTAGCGGCAGCGGCGGCGGGCTGTATATGGTTAGCGTTGACGCAGCGGTGATCAGCACATCGGAGTTTCTCGGCAACGAAGCACGCTTTGGAGCTGGGCTCTACGTGTGGTTTACCCCTACGGTTGTGCGCAACAGCCGCTTCAACTTCAACATGGCTAACGAAAACGGTGGCGGAATATATAACAACTCATCTGACCTTGACCTGGGTACAGACTTTTCCACCTGTGATCCGTTGGCGCTAACGTTTGATGACTATTGCAGTGTTATTGACGGTAATTCAGCCACCGACTCCGGTGGTGGCGTCTACGTTACCCGATTCGACTCGTCCGCCAGCGGCACCTTTACCCGCATCACTGACAGCGCCATCCGCAACAATACTGCAGGAATGGCAGGAACCGCAGTCTATGTCCGCGAGCAAGGGGCAGATGTTGCGCTGGAAAATCTGTTGATTGCCGATAATGGTGATGCAGGCGTTGACTCCACTACGGTGCAGGTTGTGGGTGAAAGCGCGCTGTTTATGGGATCTTCCACCGTGGTTAACAACAACGATACCCCGCTGTGGGCTGATGACACCTTGTCCACCGTTGAGCTGCGTAACAGCATCGTGTATCTAAACACCGAGGGGCCGCGCATTGTGTTTGGCGTTGGCTTTACCCGAAGCTGCAACAACGCCCAGC
>CAYGPO010000257.1:0-2661 GCA_964351665.1 uncultured Gammaproteobacteria bacterium
TTGCCGACGGCCACTCGGTCACCCGAATGGATGGTTTTTCAGCAGCCTGCTAGGGCTCTGAACTCAGAGAAGGAGCCCGTTCGGTGGCTGCAATCGCGTCGCGCTTACGCATGCGAAAGGGGGCCCTATTTGGGGCCCCCCACATTCGCCCCCTCAGACCGGGCGGTCTACTGACCAAACTGTAGCGTAAGCGTCCGACAACGAGCGCAAGCAGGCGCTTCACATCATCTGCGACGGAGCGAATGCTCAGAGCATGAAGCTCGAAGCCTTACTCAAAGCCCGTCCGTCGGGGCGCAAAGAACTCGGCACCTGGTACGCGGAGCTGCTGGACGAGGCGGCGCGCGAGGGCACGTCGGTCGCGGCGCTCGCCGAGCTGCTCGGCTGCTCACGGGAGACGATCTACGCCTGGAAGCGCCGACTGGTCAGCAGCGCGAGCGGCGCAGCGCCACCGCCAGGCCTCGTTCGCGTGCGGGTGGCGCAGCCGTTGGCAACACGTGAAGTCGAGCGGCTCGAAGTGCGCGTTCGCGGGGGCCGATCGGTGCTCGTACCGGGCGGCTTCGATTCCGCCACGCTTGCGGCGGTCGTGACCGTTCTCGAGCAATGCTGAGTTTTGGCGGTGAGCGGATCTTCCTCGTGGTCGGGCCGACCGACATGCGCAAGTCCTTCAACGGCCTGGCGGGCCTTGCTTCGGAGCTTCTGGGGGCGACTCCAGCCTCCCGCGATCTCTTTATCTTCACCAACCGGCTGCGCAACAGGCTCAAGGTCCTGCTCTACGACGAGTCGGGCGCGTGGGTGCTAGCCAAGCGCCTCGACAAGGGGACGTTCTCCTGGCCTGACTCCACGGCCTCGGCCACCGTGGAGTACCGCACGGAAGAGCTGACGCTACTGCTCGGGGGAATGGATGCAGAGCACCTCGTGTCGCGGCAGTGGGCGCGACGCGGCCAGTCCGCATAGAAACTCAGCGCTGCCGACTTGACCGTAATGCGGTGAAAGGCATTCTCTGTGCATGGCTTCGTCCGTGCCGTCCCCCGCGCTGCTCAACGCGCGTTTGAACTCGGAGAAGATTCAGCTCGAAGAGAGGCTTCGGAAGAGCGACAGGGAGAAGCGTGATCTCGAGCAGACGGTTGCTGCGCTGGTCGACGAGAACTCGACCCTGCGTGAACGCGAATCCGAACTGGTCCAACAGCTCAAGCGATACATGCGTGGCAACAGCCGGCTCTCGCCGACGATTGCGCCTGGGCAGACGCTGCTCTTCGCCGACACGGCTGACCTGATCAGTGAGGCGATCGAAGGAATACTGGCCCCGGAGCCGGAGCCGATCGCGGAACTGAGCGCTGAAGACTCGCTTATCCCCGACGCGGAGGAGCCTGAGCCGAAGCGCAAGAAGACCGCAGACCGCAAGAAGCGCCAGCGCGACGAGTCCAACCTGCGCCGTGAGGTGCATCGCATTGAGCTTACCGCGGAGGAACGCCGCTGCCCCGAGACCGGCGTCGAGCTGGTCGAGGTCGATGTGAAGGTCACGACCGAGCTGGACTACCGCTCTGCGGAGCTCTTCCTGATCGAGCACCACCAGGTCGTGTACGGCCTTCCGCCTGAAGTGGAGCAGGAGCGCAAGGTCTCTCCGCTGACCGCGCCAGCGCCGTCGCCTGCCGTCGAGGGCGTGACCGCGACGGCGGCCCTCCTGGCCTGGCTCCTGTGCCAGAAGTACGTGCTACACCTGCCGCTCTACCGGCAGGAGGACGCCTTCGCGCGTCTGGGCGTACGCCTCTCGCGAAAGACCCTCTGCGACTGGGTCCTGAAGGCGGCCTTTGCCCTACACCCCATCTCGGTGGCGATCGCCCGCGCGATTCGCGCCGGTCCCGTTCTGCAATTGGACGACACGCCGATCAAGGTGAAACGCCCCGGTCCCGGCGGCGGGAAGGACAAGATCCGCCAGTCGTACCTGTGGACCTTTGCCAATCCTGACGTAACCGGCGTGCTGTTCGAGTTTACGATCGGTCGCTCGACCTCGGACCTCGCAGGGCTATTGAAGCCCCGCGTCGAAGTCGCAGGCGTGGAGGTTTTCGTCGGGGATGGATACGCGGCGAACCGATCCGGAGCCCGGGAAGCGGGGCTGCGGGTCGAGTACTCCTGCTGCTGGGCACACCTCCTGCGGAAGTTTCGAGACGCTCTTGCCGAGTCTCCGCGAGCCATGGCGCTCTTCTTGGAGGACATCTCGAAGCTCTACGAGGTCGAGGCGCGGGCCACCGCCGAGAACCTTGGCCCCGAGGCGCGTCTCGAGCTGCGCAGGCAGGAGTCGCTGCCGATCGTGGTGACGCTGCTGCGCCTGACCTCCGGCTGGCGCAAGACCTACAGCCAGAGGGGCAAGGTCGCCGAGGCCATGACCTTCGCGCGGAACCAACGCCACGGACTCTTGCAGTTTCTGCGCGACGGGCGCGTCCCGATCGACAACAACACCTGCGAGCGCGCGATTCGCCCCGTAGCCATCGGCCGGCGGAACTGGCTCTTCGCAGGCAGCCCGGCGGGAGCCGAGGCGGCGGCGACGATCTACACGCTGGTGGAAAGCGCCAAGGCGTCGGGCATCGACCCGCTGGCGTACCTGGAAGCCGCGCTGTCGCGCCTCGGCAACTGCCCGGCGTCGCAGGTGGACGAGCTCATGCC
>CAYGPO010000258.1:0-2649 GCA_964351665.1 uncultured Gammaproteobacteria bacterium
CCGTGAACAGGGATCGCGACGGTGGGCTGGACCCAGCCATACATGTCTTTCAGATCTGCCTGTGCAGGGTGGCCGGAGGCATGAATCGGTTTACCCAGGCCATCTTGTACGATAGTCACACCCAGCTTACGCATTCGATGGATGAGCACCTCAACCGCTTCTTCATTGCCAGGAATCACCCGGGAGCTAAGCAGCAGCTTGTCCCCTGCCTCGACGAGCATATTTGGATGGGTTTCGTTGGCCAGTCGGGTCAGCGCCGAGCGAGGTTCTCCCTGGCTGCCGGTGGCGATGGCTAACACCTCATGGGGTGGTAAATACCCCAGATGAGAGGGGTCAATAAATTTCAGACCCTCGTCCCATACGCCGGCGGCACGAGCCGCCGCGTGGTACTTCTGTAAAGAGCGGCCAAGCAGCGCTGCCCGTCGGCCCGTTTCCTGAGCAATCCTGGCCAGCGTAGCCAGCCGCGCGATGTTGCTGCCAAAACACCCAACAATCACTCGCCCGTCCTGCCCCTGAACCTGTTCAAAAATGCCCCGAAACAGCGCTCCTTCGCTGGGCGAACGGCCGCGAACGGTTGCGTTTGTTGAGTCGCACACCATCGCTTTGACCTTAAGCTGCGCCATTTTTTGGTAGCGACGGGAAGAAAAGGCGGGGCCGATCACCGGCTCCGGATCAATTTTCCAATCGCCAGTATGAAAGACCACGCCCGCATCAGTGTGAATCAGCAGGGACTGAGATTCCGGGGTTGAATGGGTCAGATTGAGCCAATCAATGGTAAAAACATCAAGCTCCAAGCGTCCCCCGGGCGGTACAATATGGATGGGGACCAGTCCGGCCAGACCGGTGCGACGCAGCTGTTGGCCCAGGATTTCGGCGGTAAAAGGGGTGCAGTAGACCGGACACTGCAGCCGCGGCCACAGATGCGCCACGGCCCCGACGTGGTCCTGATGTGCATGGGTCACAACCAGGGCAACCAGCCGCTCACGGCGATTTTCAATAAACTCTGGGTCAGCCATCTGTATGTCCGGGCCCGTTTCGTCTGACCTCGAAAAGGTGACCCCACAGTCAACCATCAGCCATCTTCCAGCATGGCCATACAGGTTCATGTTCATGCCGATTTCTCCGCATCCACCCAGCGGTAGAAACCAAAGATCGTCAAGTTCGGGATTCATAGCCGCCCCAATGAAACCAGTGCAAAACTGAGCTTTCAAAATGTGGTCAAAAAGTCAGGGTCTGGCGCCTGCGGCAGACCCTGATATGTTGGATAAACTTGTGCAGCGCACCCTATCATCATGCGCTTTCTACCTTACCCATGATGTGTAGGAACGCCACTTTAGCTCTCAAACGCGAGGCTTTTTTGCGCCCCAGGATTGTTACAGGTAGGCTCAGCCAATGTAACCCTGGAAACCAGCTCGTGTATCAAAACCTTTTAGTGCAAATTTCCGCAGGGGTAGTGCTATCCAGCGCCTGCGCAATCTCCCTAGCGGCTGATAAAACCGCCTTGGTTGGCGGCCGATTGATTGACGGCTTTGGCCACGCACCGATTCACGACAGCGTTATCCTGATCGACGGTGACACCATTTCCCAAGTCGGCAGTGTTGATAACCTCGACGTACCCGCTGGCTATATGGTGATCTCTACCCAGGGCATGGACGTGCTCCCTGGCCTGTGGGAATCCCACGCCCACCTGATGCTCAGCGGCCACGCTGACTACCCTCACTGGCAGGCCACTTATCTGGACCGAATGGCGGATGAAATCATGCCTGCCACCGCCTCACATCTGTTGCTGGCCGGAGTGACTTCAGCCAGAGACCTGGGCGCCCCCCTGGAAGCCTCTAAGTCCGTCAAAAACCGAATCGACAGCGGTGAGATTCCCGGCCCCCGGCTATTCATGTCCGGGCCCTTTCTGCAGGCTGAAGTTGAAGACTGGCAAAAGGGCTATCGCTGGGCGGTAACCTCGGTGGCTGATGCCCGGGCCAAGGTCGCAACACTGGATGAAGCCGGCATGGTGATCGTCAAACTCATCGATCAAGATAAGCTACCCCGCAAAGTGGCGTTGGCCATTGTTGATGAAGCCCATAAGCGCGGGATGAAAGTGGTGGGGCACTCCCACCGGCCCAACGAGATTCGGGTTGGGCTCGAGATTGGCATCGACAATTTTGAACATACCGGACTAACTACCGCGCCGGAGTATCCGGAAGACATCATGACGGCGTTGAAAGAGCGCACCGCCACTGGTCGCGTCGCCGGCGGCCCGTTGTACTGGACGCCAACGGTAGAAGGCCTTTGGAACTTTGATCGCACCGTGGCCAACCCAGAAAAGCTGGATGACCCCTGCTGGGAGCGCGGGCTGAAGCCCGACACCATCGCTGACATCAAAGCCTCCATCGCCCAGCCTGGCCAGCTGGGCTATACCCGCCTGACGCCGCTGCGAAAACCCACCCTGAAGCGCAAAATCGCCCAGCTGCGCGAAGCCGGCGTGGTATTTCTGGTGGGCACCGACAGCGGCATCCCCATGAAATTTCACTGCCAGTCCACCTGGAACGAAATGGACGTTCTGGTGCGGGTGATGGGGCTACCGGTAATGGACGTGATTCGGGCTGGCGTGTATTGGCCGGCGGTGATGATGGGAGTAGAAGAACAGCTCGG
>CAYGPO010000259.1:0-2570 GCA_964351665.1 uncultured Gammaproteobacteria bacterium
GGGCCAGCGGTCCGGACCAGCGTGTCGTCGAATCAGTGCCCACTAGCGTCTGACGGGTATTGCCAAGTTAACTCTGTGATACCTGCAAAGTCTCTGCTGCGCAATTAAGCTACCGCCCTACTCCATTCAGCGAACGCACTTGTCCTAAGACTACGAAAATGATCAGCAGCAATTAGATGGCGACCGAGATTGAACAAATTATGGACTGCAGCATGTGCGCTTAGAAAACGCTGTCCCGAACGGACCGATTTGAACCGGCGCATTACACGTTCTCGGACCCTGGTAGGTTGATGCGACAACTCAGCCCGATTATTGGCATATTGTTCACGGTCGTGAATTGACTCAGGGATCAGCTCTCGATGGGCAACACTGTAGCTCCGCAATTTGTCGGTCACAATCTTTCTTGGTTCGCTACCGTTGTTCCTCAACAAGCGTCTAAAGAACCGCTTGGCTGCTGCCCCGTCCCGCTTGATCTGGAGATATACATCCACCACCTCAGCATCTTGGTCAACCGCTCTCCAAAGATAGTGTTGTTTCCCATTGATCTTGACGAAAACTTCGTCAAGATGGAACGTGTCGCCAAAACCACGGTGCTTACGCTTCAATCTTCGAGCAAACAGAGTACCGAATTTGATACTCCACAATCGGATTGCCTCCCGGCTGACCGTAATACCGCGCTCGGCTAGTAGATCTTCTATGTCGCGATGGCTAAGATTGAATCGATAGTAGAGCCAAACTGCATAACTGATGACATCAGGCGGAAACCGGTGGCGTTTGTATGTGCTCATCCATTGATTCTACCAGCGAGGCCCAGTTAACTTGGCAATACCTGCCGAGCGAATGTCCGAGCAACAGCGTTGCATAGGTCAACACGAGGAACATCAGCACCGCGCTCCAGGTGGTCGCGAACCAGACGCCAATCACAAACCCCAGACAACACACCGTGATCCAGATTGATTTCAGAGGTGCCCAGACCACACGACCATGCACCGGGCTTGCTGATGAACCATCGACTCTAAAGACACCAGGTCGCATGAAGATGTCTCTTATTCATTCGGACGCGGCTTTTCGCAGAGCTGCTTGTGGGTGAGCTTGGTTTCACCAGAGAGTTTTCCACTAAAGTCGGACAGAAGAATGGACAACAGGATACTGCGAACTGATGGTGCAGGCACACCATGAATGCCATGCGTTGGGTAGAGCCGAAGTCCGAATCCGATTCAGACTTCTAGCCGGATGCGTCACCGTTCTGGCTGTCGTCGGTTCGCTGATCCGACCAGAGCGCGTGCCGGTCACCGAGTCGAATCAGGTGAGCAAATATGGCGGCCAAACCCAGCATCAGTACCCCGCCCCATATGGCATCCCTCTCCCAAAGGCTCAGAAGACAGAATGCCAGCCCGCTGATCAAACACATCCCGATCACGCGTCGGGTGGCCGTGCGCGAGGGATTGAAACTGCCGTACCAGGACCAGAACCACCATTTGATTCGGGCAGGGTGTGTTCTCGTTTCAGATGACGTTTCGATTTCTCCAACCCCGCTTTTCGACAGTCCGTACATTCGGAACAGATTTCAGCGTCGGCAGATAATGCATCAGCCGTTTCAGTTCATCATCATCGATCTGACCTCTGTATTCGAGCACTCTCACCAGATTCCCGTAATTTCTGGCCAGTTTTTCTGGCGTGTCGTCAATCATGATGATGTTTTCCATACGATATCCCCTTGATTTCAATTTGGCGAGATTTTTCAGATCAATCGTCACGTTCATCTCTGGATTGAATCTGGGAGTGCACTGGGCATGACTGTACACAAACTCAGGCCCTCGAGGTGCTGGTGCACCAGATCAGCCAGCGCGTGGGCCGCCATCTGGAGCGCAAGGGACTGCTGGAGCGCGACATTGAGTCCAGCCAACTGACCCTCGACCCGGACGAGGACGACGGCATGAATGCACTCCTGGGCTACTCCATCACCTACCGCGTGGCGGTCGGTCCCCGGGCAGGTCAGAAGGCCTTTACGCTGCAGACCCTTCCGCCTCTGCTCGTAAATGACGATGACGACCCGCCCTAACTTGCTAAGGCAAACGGGTTCTCATTACACGCTGGTGTCTGTGCCCAGGCCTTCGAACGCGACAAGCTTGAGCGCCTGTGCCGCTACATCACCCGCCCGCCCGTTGCAGATCAGCGGATTTCACTGACGCCCAACGGCAACATTCGCTATGCGCTTAAGACGCCCTATCGGGACGGCACCACCCATGTCGTGCTGGACCCCATGGACTTTCTGGCCCGCCTCGCGGCGCTGGTGCCTCGCCCGCGGGTTAACCTCACGCGCTACCACGGTGTGTTTGCGCCCTCGAGCCAGCTGCGGGGGCAGATCACTCCGGCGCGCCGCGGCAGGGGCGGGCGCTCCGATCCGACGGCAGACCCCGAGCAAGAGCCTGCTCGCCCACGGCAGTCCATGACCTGGCCGCCCTCGCACATCCCTGTGCTTCGCGGCACCGGGTCATCCTGACCAATGGGCCCGGCGCCTGCGGCGTGTGTTCCATATCGACATGGAGACCTGCGAGGCCTGTGGCGGA
>CAYGPO010000260.1:0-2518 GCA_964351665.1 uncultured Gammaproteobacteria bacterium
TGGCGATCGCGAATTTTCGCCGTCGAAAGTTTCTACCGCGCAGACTCCTAGCCCTTGTCACTGCCCCTGTAATTTCGTCGTCCATAAGACCAACATCTTCCAGGCACTGGAATCCACTAGCATCGGGACATTTCCCCTGCCATAATCATCTTCGTTAGATGTTGCCATCACCTTTAAAAGCTACGGGGTAGGACTCTGATGTTTAGACTGACGATTTTCGCGCTTTGCGCATTGATCAACACCGCGGTTTTCGCTCAACCGGGAATACCTCAATTAGCGCCCTGCGGTGACAAAGCCACCGATGCGCCCAAAGAATCCATCCAGCGATGGCAGAAACTGGTGGGAATGCTGGGAGTGGCTGAGGACCTTAGCGCCCTGCATCGCGGGGTTTGGGAATCAACTTTTAGGGCCTTACACGTGCTTGTGCCTGAGGCTCAGGCTGATTGGTCAAAGGCATCAGCGTCTTGTATCGAAACGCCGTTCGCTGACACAACCCCCAATTTGAACTATACCCCCACGGTCCTTTTGCTTATTGACTGGCTTGAATATGATGAATCTGGTGTGGAAATAGCCAAAGCCATTCGTCAATTCCAAGAACAATCAAAAGCTGAAAATTACTGGCAATTAGCAATCCCTGATCCTCATGAGGATCGGGCAAACATTTTATCCAGTATTGCGCGCACACCTTTGTACATGCTTTTTCATATCAATGTTCGGGATGCGGCAGATGAAATGTATCTTCATATCCTTCAGTATCCCGAAGAGCCGGAAATGCAGTCGTCATACCACGACCGTGTTGGCGTACCCGATGAGGCGTATGACGAAATGGGTCGCGAGTATTTAGGGCGAATGTTTCGTGATGTCAGTGACACCGACTTGGAAGCCTACCTCCAGTTCCTGAATGAGGTGAAGGTCGAAGGGCTTCTGCAACATCTCAATCGATATGGCACGTATATCGTTTCCTGGAACTTACGCAGGGCATCGAGCCACCTGCTGAAATATCTTCCCCCCGATGCCAACGTCATCGCAGCGGTGTTCGGTGCCGAGGCAGCTGCCGCGTTTAATGAACAGCCGGTGGAAATTAAGGTCGAGACGTCAGCCGAAGCAGCAGCCCTTGTTGTCGAGGCTGAAGCAATAATGAGTTACGACCGAACCTCTACGTATTCACCAAGCCGTATCATGGAGAATATGGAACGGGTTATCACCTTTGACCCCACCAATGTTCGCGCCCATGCGCTCAGAGGAATAGCCATGCTTTTCAAAGTATGGCAGGGTGATGACGTCGAAGGCTTGCCTCTAAAGAGATATGACGTGGAGCTGCTGGAAATAGCTCGTGCGCATTTAAAGACATCTCTGGAATTGCTGCCGGATCAGGATGACGTAGCGATTGAATTGGCGTATGTGGAGTTCAATCTAGAGAATTTTGATGTCGCCAGGACCTATCTGGAGCAGGCGATAGCAAGAAGGTCAAACTATCCTTTTCTCTTTATCTACCTGGGTCATCTTGAGTTGCAATTAGGCAATCGTCAGGCATCGATAGAGAGCTACATTAGAACCTTTACTGACGTTCACCCCATGGCTCACTCTGTTGCCGTTATTTCACTAATGAAATATCACTATTCAAAAGAAACTGCAGCGGAAATTGGTGAGGCCTTAAGCAATGCCATTAGCCAGGGGTCGATCAGCAGGACCGTTGCCGAGGCCTATGCCACAACGCAGCTTGATACCGACGGGGATCTTTCAGCCGCGATTGCACATCTGGAATCGAAGGACAGGACCGATAGTATCTCCATGGCGTTGGCCAAGTTGTATTTGGCGCTGGCGTATCGCGAACACATGGATGCCGATGGCTTTCCAACCAGCCAGGGCAGCGAGCTAATTCGGTTGGCGCAAGAAACAGGAGCTAAAATGCGCAACGTGGCATGGGAGTTAATTGAGACTTCCTTTGATGACGCGGTAGCGCTGATGATCAGAAGCGGCATCGATTTACGAAAAGACCCCAAGACACCAACACAGTTGCTCTATCGTGCAATCACCCTGAACAAACTCACATTGGCTGGCTCGCTCATTGAACTGGAAACCGCAACTGAGCTACCCGGTGATGGGCAGTTTCAGCCGCTACATGTAGCGGTTCGAGATCGAAACATTGAGGCGGTAGAGCTGCTTTTGGAAGGCGGTGCAGACCCGGATGCTCTCGATCGCATAGGCAGGCGAGCCATTGAACTAGTAAACGGTGAATCTACTGATGAAGCGGACAAGATTAGACGCCTGTTTAAGATCCATGGAAACTAACATCGTGCTGAGCTGCTAATGATTATGGCGCAACTGTGTGGTTTAGCCTTTAGCGCGAGATCCGAATCTTTTAGCCCAGCATCAACAACGCTAAATTGGGTTTTCAGCGGTTGATATTACCCATTGGAAATCTGCACGCCGACCCCGGCGGTCGCCAACTATTGGGACCACTGAATGGATTGGTTCACACCGTCTCGAGCAACCACCAGCTCAGTGACTGACGCAA